>DATEHQ010000039.1:0-12068 GCA_035279525.1 Candidatus Dormiibacterota bacterium | reverse complement strand
GGACATGCCGTCATAGGGGTCGTACTGATGCGGCTCAGGGCCGAACTGCTTTCCAATGACGCGCTTCTTTGTCTTCATCGACCGCGCCTCCCTATCTGATGTGCATGGATCGGATACCGGCCGCCTCGATGCTCCACCCAGACCACGTAGAGCCGCCGGCCAGCGGGCGTTTGCCCTCTGACGATCTGGTTGGTGCGGCGCTTCGGATGGAACGCCTCCTCACGACTGGGGTCGTTCATGACAGCCTCGACTTCACCCATGGTGATGTGCCTCTCCGGGTGGTCCTCCTCGACATGCTTCCGGTTGGCACGGTCCCAGATGACCGGCCGATCGTCCACACCGAACAGCATACCCGATCAGGCTATATCGTGGGTATATACGGTGGGGTGGCTAGCGGGACTTGAACCCGCGACACCCAGATCCACAATCTGGTGCTCTGCCAGCTGAGCTATAGCCACCATGGCACGGCCGGACGTACCGGCTGGGGGAACCCAGATTCTACCGCCCTCCAGATTGTCCGAGAATGAAGGCGATGCCCTCTTCGGCCGAGTTCGACGAGATGATCCGGTCCGGCGAGCTGATCGAATCGCGCCACGAGATGACGCCTGAGTACCTGCGCGAGCTCAAGCACACGCTGATCGTCTCGGGTGACACCGAGCTCATCTCGGCCCCCGCCTACTACCTGGCGGCCAAGCGCGCCCCCTCGATCAACGCCTTCATGACCGGCATCGCGATCATCCAGGACGAGCTGGCGCACGCGCACATCGCCTACCACATCCTCGAAGAGCTCGGCGAGGACCAGGAGAAGCTGATCTTCAGCCGCGACCCCAAGAGCTTCCGCTACCCCTACGCCTTCGACGTACCGCTGGACAGCTGGACCGAGCTCGTGGTCGCCAACGGCTTTTACGACCAGGCGGGCTTCTGCCTGCTCGGCGACATCCACGACCACTGCTCGTACGGCCCCTGGAAGCGAGGCCTGAACAAGGTGATGCTCGAGGAGAACTTCCACCTGCGCAACGGCCGCACCTGGATGAAGCGCATCAGCGCCGCGGGCGGCGCGGCGAAGGATGAGCTGCAGCGGGCAGTCGACTGGATGTTCCCGCTGAGCGTGGAATGGTTCGGCCTTCCCGACTCCAAGAAGATGCATTCGACGCAGCTTGACTACAAGCTCAAGGGACTGACCAACGATGGGCTGCGGCAGTGGTGGCTGTCCACCGTCGTGCCCTACTGCGAGCAGATCGGCGTTCAGGTTCCGGCGCACAAGGAGGTGCGCGACGGCAAGGACGTCTGGGAGCTCGACTACCCGTTTCCCTGTGAGTTCGACGCCGAGGCCAAGCGCTGGGACTTCAAGCAGCCCATCACGTGGGACGACGTGCTCGGCCGCTGGCGGGCCCGCGGTCCGCGCAACGCTGAGATGGTCGCGCTATTCCAGGAGGAGTTCCACAACTTCCGCAAGACGCACAAGCGGGACTCATGACGCAAAAGCTGTGGGCGGCGCTGGCCGAGGTCCAGGACCCTGAGATGCCGGTCAACCTGGTCGACCTCGGCCTGATCTACGCGATCGACGAGCACGAAGGCGTGGTGGACGTCGACCTTACCTTCACCGCCATGGGATGCCCCGCGTCCGAATTCATCGTGGACGACGTGCGCGATCGGCTGCTGCGAGAGGACGGCGTGAGGGAGGTACGCGTCAACGTCGTCTGGGATCCGCCCTGGACCGTGGCGCGCATGACCGAGGCGGGGCGCGACGCGCTGGAGGCGTGGGGGCTTGCCGTCTGACGCCCCCCAGTACAAGCGCGTCAGCGGCGACGCAGTGGAGTACGAGGTCTTCGCTCGCAAGACGCGCGGCGAGGCTCTGCACCAGGTCGGCAGCGTGGTCGCGCCCGACGACGACCTCGCGATGGCATACGCCCGTGCGACGTACGACGAGGAACGCTGGTGCGAGATGGCCATCGTGCGCAAAGAGCATGTGATCGAGCTCTGGCGTCCCGGCGAAGCATGAGCCTCAGCGACCTCGTGCTCAGCATCGCCGACAACAAGCAGATGCTCGGGCTGCGGTACGCGGAGTGGGCGACGCGTGCACCGTCCCTGGAGGCCGACATCGCGGCGGCCGCGATGGGACTGGACGACCTGGGACACAGCCGCGTGCTCTATGGCTGCCTCGAACCCCTGGGCGCGGACCCACGTCGTGGCGAACGGGAACCGGATGCGGGCAGCCTTCGCGCCCTCGCCTACTTCGACGATCCATGGACCGAGTGGGCCCAGTTCGTGGCCGCCAACGCGATCCTCGACACCGCCTTCACGGTCATGATCGACGCCTGCGTGAACGGTTCGGTCGAAGTGCTCCGGCAACGCCTCCGCAAGATGCTGATGGAGGAGCGCTATCACTTCCTTCACGGGCGCAGCTGGCTGCGATCGGGCATCGCCCAGGGGCCCCTCGACCTCGCGTGGCGCGAAGCCATCGAGTGGTTCGGCCCTGCCGATGGCGAAACCGAATCGCTCCACCGCGAGGGCAAGCTCAGCATGGGTCCGCAAGAGCTGAGATCAAACCTGGAAGAGCGGCTCGAAACGAAGGCACCGCAGGTGGCCGTCGACTGGAAGCGATGGGATCCGGTCCGGCGCCGCGGCAGGCCCGGCCAGGTCGACGAGTCGACGTTCGCGATGCTGCGCGGGCTCGAGGAGAAAAAGTACGCCCCCTCAGGTGCGGCGACAAAGCAGGCCTGATCCGCCACGCGAAGATCCGCGATGTCCGCACTGTGGCGCGCGCGACGCCGAGGTGATATCGCTGTTCGGTACCCAGGCGATGACGCTTCAGTACCGCTGTCGCAAATGCCGCACGGTGTTCGAGGCGATCAAGTACGGCGAGCGGCCACCACCACGTGATTGATCCGGTCCCGGCCTGACTCCACCGTCGCCGTGAGGCCGTCGAACCCGCAGTAATCGAGCAGCGTGCGCATCAGCTCGGGCGGGTAGTAGTTGGCCCGATAGCCCATGGCGGCCCCGCCCACCGCGTACCCGGCCGGCGTGAAGACATCCGTTACGAGCACTCCGTCAGGGCTGACCTGCGTGGCGAGCCAGCGAAGGTGATCCAGAAACGGCGGCTTCGGCAGCCACGACGAGAGGCCTACGAACAGCGCCATCCGGAACGGTCCGAACCTCCCGCACTCGGTACGAAACGACGCCGCTGTGAGGTCGCCGCGCAGGAAGGTGAACGTGCAGCCGATGGCTCGAGCGGCGGCTTCGAGCTCGGGCTTGAGGTCGCCCGCGGGGTCGAGGTCGGCCGCGACCAGCGTCACTCGGGCGACGGCTTCCGGCATCTCCTCTTTCAACCGCTGGAGCGGCCTCATCACGTCGTAGGCGAACCCGCTGGGCGCAGTGAAGATGCAGAGCGATCCGCCGCCGGCCATCCGTGCGCGCAGCTCCGACTCCAGACGCCGCTCGAGGATGGCGAGCCGGTCGCGGACAGCGCGGTGCAGGGGATAGCCGTAGAAGACCCGATCGAGGAGGGGCGCGTTCGACCGTTGGTCGTAAATGAGCCGCATCACGCCGGCGGAATAGCCGTCCTTGAGGAAGACGCGCCCGGGGCGGCTGAAGAGGAACAGCGGCTCGCGCCACGCGCCCTCGAAAAAACGCCGCAGCAGGTAGCGCCAGACATATCGATAGCTGAGGACGCGGCGTGCGAGGCTCTGGCGCGAGATCGCCTCGTGCAGCGCCCCTCCGCGCATTCCCTTTTCAGACTCGTGCGGCAGATGAGGCTTCAGGAGCTCGGCCGCGGCTGCGACAACCTCGCCCGGCGTCAACGACGCGACCTCCAGGACCTGCGTGGAGGCCTCGCCCTTGCTCCGTTCGACGACCTCGAGCACCCGCACGTACCCCTCCCGCGCGGTCGCCAGGTCCGCGGGGTTCTCATGACGGTCGACCCTGGCGCCCCTCGCGCGGACCCTGGCCATCGCCGCCTCGGGCGTCAGGTCGAGGAAGAGCGCGAGGTCCGGGATCCAGATCCCCTGAAGACGCCCCACGCGGGCGGCGATCGCGAGGGCGCCGGCCGCCTTGAGGTCGGGCAGGTGGCGCCCACTCTCGCTGGGCAGCGGCGCGCCCTGCAGGAGGTGACGGAATGCGTTGTCGACGTCGTCCACCGAGGGCGGGCCGGCGCCATGACCGCGGTAGTTGAAGGCCCGCCCCGCGCCCGACAGGAACAGGTTGCCGTCGCTGATCATCACGTCGACCCCGTACCTGCGGGAGAGCTTCACCGCCGCGTTGTCCTGGAGGAGCATCTGGGTAACCTTGGCGGCCGGATAAAGCGCCCGGTTGTCCACCAGGATTCGCGTGAGGCCGCGGAAAAGTGTGTTCAAGCGCGCAGAGATCGCGTAACCCTGTGGGTGGAAGCCGGGGGCCATCAGGTCGAGCTCCGGCGCGCGTATCCAGAACTGGTTCGCGACCGCGGATCCGGCGACCAGGCCGCACTCGGCCGCAACCACCGTCGCGAGGGCAGCGGCAAGCGTGCTCTTGCCACTGCCGTCGATGCCGATGATCGCGACCTGGAGCGTCAAGCGACGTCTCCGGCGACGAACGTGAGGCGCCCCGCGACCTCCAGCCTCAGCCAGCCGTAAGCCACCTCCGGGTCTTCGTCGAGAAAGAACTCGGTCGACTCGTGGTCCACGAGCCGGATGGTGAGGCCGGCGCCGCGCTCCAGGCGGCGGCGGTACGGCTTTGCGAACCTCGGCAGGAGCGTCAGGCCGATCGCCTCGTCGCCGAGCGAGACCCCGGGATCCGGGAGCGGTGGGAGAGGAACAGTTAGCGCCACCGCGGCGACCAGGCGCATCCGCCCCTTTCCCTCGACCTCGACCAGCTCGCTGCGCCGTGCCGAAACCGTCGCGCCCAGGATGCGACCCGCCCCGAAGGCAAGGTACTCCGCGGCGTTCACGCGCTCCAGGCCCACCAGGCGGGCGGCGCGCTTTCTCGCCACGCGGTGAGCTTCACGCCATCGCGCGATATCGCCCGGCACGCGTCCCCAAGCGCCGAGCCCGCACATGGTGACCGCGTGCCTTGTCGCGCTGCCGCCGCCCTTCGTGCCGTGGGTGCAGCGCATCACGGCGCAAAGGCTGGCGCGGCCTCGCGCGAACCCGTCGCCCACCACGCGAGCGCCACGCGATGGATCGACCGGGATCCCGACCCGGCGGGAGATCACGTTGCCTGAGCCCATGCGCAGCGCGCCCAGGCTGACCACGTCCGCGTTGGGCGGTTCGCCAAACGTGTCCATCACGCCTTCCACCACTGCTCTCAACGTGCCGCCGCCGCCCGCGGCTACGACGAGGCTCGGCCGGCCCGCGCTCCCGGCGAAGCTCGCGGCCGCGCTCCGAGCCGTGGGGTGGTCGTCGACGATCGCGACGTCGACCGTCAGGGCCGCGCCAAAGCCTGACTTCAGCTCGCCGGCGAGGCGGTCCGCGTCGCCCTCGGCGTGCCCCGTGCCGGCGCGCCGGTTGAGGACCAGCAGCGCCGAGGCAGCCACTATCGTGCTTCGTCGTCCGGTTCTGGCTCGCCGCGTTCTCGGCGGCGAATCAATGCCAGCGGAATCCCGGCGATGACCACGAGCACGATCAGCCCCGCCACGATGATCGGCAGCAGCTGGCCGCCCCCGACCGTCGGGTTCCCGGAATTGGAGCCGGACGCCGGGTAGCCCGCTCCGAAGTAGCCGAACGACGTGATCGAGACGCTGGCCACGTACGGTGCCGCGACCTGGTTCCTGCCGAGCGACTTCCACGGCCCGGCCGGGTCCGACGCCTGGTAGATGTCGCTTGGGTCGGGCTCGAGATTCGAGTAGCGGATGTCCATGTTCGAGGGCTTGACCAGCTTCGCGTCGGCGGTCACGTCGTACACGTTGGTCACGAACCGGTTGCCCGCGGGTTGGGGGCACGTCGACAGGGGTGTGATGTCGACGGTGATCGATGTCTTGCCTGTGGCATCGAACGCGCCTGGAAGGAACCCGATCACCACCTGGCCGTCGTCGGTGAACGCCGAATCCGGCTCGCTCACACCACCGTTCACAGGGATCACCACGTGACCTGAGCTTGGCTTCTGGTTGGCCCCGGCCTGCGAGGGAGGGCAGGTGAAGTTGTACGGCTGCGGCGGGCCCAACCCGTCGTAGAAACCCGGCGCCACCATCCACGCCGCCAGCACGTACAGCGCGGCCGCGACGGCCAGCAGCCCGAGCTTTCTCAAAGCGCGAGATCCGCGATGACATGGGCGATGATCGGCGCCACGAGATCCTTGCAAGCCCATCTCCAGAGTCCGAGGAGGAGCCCCGCGGCGAAGACCGCGCCGAGGAATTCAGGCGGATGGGAAAGCACGTGCGCGGCGGTCCAGAGAACGGTGCTGCCGACCACGGCGGTGGGCGAGCCACCCACCTCCTCGAGCGCGGCGTAGAGCGCGCCCCGGAACGCAAGCTCCTCGCCGATCGAGATCGCGATGGCGGCCGCGGCGAGACCGGCAGGCAGCGTCGGAGCCGCGCCAGACCGCACGGCGGCGGGCAGCAGCAGGACCGCGCCCAGCGCGAACCCTCCAACGACCCGCAGCCCGAGTCTCGATCCGCCCAGGCCGAGGTGCTCACGCGGCCAGGCGGTCGCCGCCACGGCCAGGGCGGCGCCACCGACCAGGAGTGACGCGACTACGAAGTTGGGTGAGTGCGACGCGAGTGTGCGGGTCCACTCCACCGCCAGCACGTAGGCGGCCACCACCGCCGCTCGGACTGCCGGACGAGTTCGGAGCACCGCGATCACCGGTCGATTATCAGTTCCCCTCCCCCACCGATGCTGTGAGGACCCGTGGACGCGAGCGAAGGGCTCCCCCGCTTAGACCTGGGAGGCCGGCCCGGGTGCGGGGCTCGGACTGAGCAGAACGGGTGGCCGCGGCGCCTGGTTGAAGTCGAAGTCCAGCCGCAGGTCGCCGAGCTGCGGGCTGTTCTCGCGAACGTCAGGTCGCGAATCCGGCCGGCCATCGGTCTTGGGGTCAAGGCGCGCTCCATTCAGGAACACGTCCTCGACGAACTTGACGTAGGCGTCATGGCTCAGCGTCTGGTGGTCGATGTAACCCTGCCGGGCGTACGGGCTGATCACGATTCCCGGCACCCTCAGGCCGTAGCCGGCGCCGTCCACGCTGGGTGGCATCACATGGTCGTAGAAGCCGCCCCAGTCGTCCCAGCTGAGGAAGATCGCGATCGAGCTCCAGGCCGGGCTCGACATGATCGCGTTGATCAGCCCCGTCACATAGGCCTGTCCCGAAGAGACCAGGGCGGGCGGGTGCTCGCTCACCACGCCGTTCGGAACGACCCAGCTCACCGCGGGCAGGTTGCCCGCCTTCACGTCCGAGTAGAAGTGGTCGATGGTCTGGATGTTGGACAGCTGCCCGTCCGTGCGGACGTCCGTGAACCCAGGAAGCGGATTCCAGATGTCAGGCGTTCCGACCCTCTGCTGCTTGGGGGCGCAGGTCGCCGCGTCATCTTCGCAATCCGGTTGGAGGCCTTCGGCGACGTAGTACTTCCAGCTCACGTGGTGCATGTAGAGCAGGTACGGCAGCGAGGTCCACGCGAAGTTCCGGGCCGCCTGGTCGCTGCCGTTGATCTTTCCAGCGCCGCCGCCGATCGGGCTGCCCGGGGCATCGATGTTCGTCGTGCAGCTCATCGGGTCTGCCGCGCCGCTGCACTTCGCCGACCACTCCGACACGAGATAGAGGTGCTCCGGAAAGCTCCAGGACGCGTTCGGTTGAAACATCTGGTCCTGGAGCACGAAGTCCTTCGCGTAGGTCCAGTAGTTGGGGATGTCGCGCGCGTCCTTGTATCCCATGACGTCGGCCGTGACGGCGTTCGAGCAGCTCGGATCGACGGCCGATCCGCACCCCTTCTTGCCTTTCTCAGCCTGGCCGATGAAACCGTCCATCTTGCCGGCGTCCATGTCGGCGGCGGCATTGGCGCTGCCGTGTGGGCCGCCTCCGTTTCGGTCAGTGGGGTCGTGGAAGGGCTTGACGCAACCGGCGGTCGCCGGGTCGGGAACGCAGACGGTGAAGCTGCCGTTCGCGCGAGGCAAGCCATCCGCGCCGGGGTACAGACCGAAGTACTCGTCGAAGCTTCGGTTCTCCTGCATGATCACCACCACGTGCTGGATCTTGCCGGTGCCGGACGCTGCGGTCGCGGTCGGGCCTGGTGATGCGCCGGCGATGGACGCCGGTCCCGCGCAGCTGACGCAGACGATCACCGTCGTGAGCAGGATCCCGAGCCGGGTCACAGCGCGAAAACTACGCCACGGTCCTCACAGTGTTGTTCGGGATCGGTCAAATTTCTGCTGGACGCGTTCGTGAGCCGAGTACACGTTGAAACGAGCGCCGCGCAGGAAACCGACGAGGGTCTGATGGAACTCGCGCGCCAGCGAGACGGCGAGGCTCGAGGGCGCGCCAACCGCCGCCAGGATGGGGATCCCCGCGGCGATCGACTTCTGCACGATCTCATAGCCGGCACGGCCGCTGACGACGAGGATCGTGTTCGAGGCCGGCAGCCTTTCATCCAGCAGCATCCGACCCACGACCTTGTCGACGGCGTTGTGGCGGCCGACGTCCTCGCGCAGGTGGATGAGCTCGCCTCCTGGGGAGAACAGGCCCGCCGCGTGCAGGCCGCCGGTCCTGTCGAACACTCCCTGGCCCGAGCGTAGGGCCTCGACCAGCCCGGGGATGATCGCGGCCTCGATCGCCGGTCCGGCGGGCAGCGGTGCCAGGTCGCGGCGCAGGTCTTCGATCAGGACGGCGCCGCACACGCCGCAGGCCGAGCTCGCAAGCATCGAGCGCTCGGGTTTGCGTCGTGGCGTCGTCACGAGATGCACGTCGATGTGATTCGACTCCATGAGGCAGGGGTCAACCTCGACGCCTTCGACCGTCTCGGCTGCCTCGGCGCTGATCCGCACCTGCCGCACGTCCCTGCGTGATCTCATGATGCCCTCGCCGAACATGAGGCCGAGGGCGAGCTCGACGTCCTGTCCCGGCGTCCGCATCAACACCGACAGCGCCGAGCCTTCGAGCATGAGCTGGAGCGGCTCCTCGGTGACGACGGCGTCTGCCTCGTCGGTCCAGTGGCCCGCGTTCCACTTGCGGACTCGCAGTCCGGGCGCGGCCGGCCTCGGCATCAGGCTTCGGCGATGCTCAGGCGGCGGGCCGAGCGCGGGATGGCGGTGGTCACCGCGAATCCGCGCCAGGAGGTCACGCGCTCGACTCGCAGCTCGACAGCCGCGGGCACGTCCCGTGCGCCGATGCCGTACCGATCGCCCAGCGACTCGCTGTCGGTCGTGCCGCCGAAGGTGCCCCGCACGCAGGCGCCGACCATCTGCGACGGGCGGAAGGGGTGGTGAGACTCGATCACGAGCGCACCCGGCGCACCTGTGCGTGGGTGGCCGCCGGACGGCGCAACGCTGACTTCGCCGCGGTCCACGTCCCAGAACGACGGCCGGATCAGGGGCAGGTTGCCGTCGATCCAGCATGCGTATCCGCGCGAGACACCGGCGAGCCTTCGGCTGACCTCAGCCGGGACCGCCGGGACGCGCGCCGCCTGAGCGGCGGGAAACGCGGGGTTTTCCAGCACTTCGGCGTGGCTGAGGCGCAGCCGGATCACGACCCGGTTGTAGGGCATCCACTCGCGTGGCAGGCGGGTCAGGTCGAGCGCGTAACCAGCGACGTAGGGAGCGTTTCGCAGGGCGTAGCCGGCCATGCCCAACAGGTAACCCGGCCCGTCCAGCATCGCGCGGACCTGGCTGGAGATCGACAGCGGGTCGAACACGTCGACCGACCCGCGGATCAACACGGACCGATCTCCACCATCGACGAGAAAGGCGGCACGCGGGTCCCGGCGGGCGATGATCGTCTTAGCCGCGTAGCGCGAGGTCGTCATCCACAGCGATCCGGAGGCGAAGCTGAACACGGCGGGGTTGACGAGCGGGAGCCGCCCGGCCCGGAGCGCCAGCATCCCGATCGATGACCGGCCCACGATGTCACTCGCCTCTCGACTCAGCTTCACAATTGCCAGCTTAGGACTCGAGCCTGTCCCGGATCCGCTCCAGCGCACGTCCCAGCCGGCGCCGCACTGTCGAGTCCATGCGCCTCGCGATGGCCTCGCCCACCATCGCGCCCGGCGGCTCATAAGCGATCCGAAGCTCCACCCGCACTCCGTCTGCGACCTCCGTGAAGGTGAATCCTCCTTCCTGCTTGACCAGCCCGGATTCAGAAACCCAGCCGATCTCCTTCGGCCTCTTCCAGCGGTTCAGACGGAGCACGGTCTTGAGCGGGAACCCGAAGGCCGTCATCTCCACGCTGTAGCGCGCGCCGACGCCCTTCACCCTGGTCCCGATCGGCTCCCACCTGGTCACGCCTTCCAGCACCTCCGCCACGTGACGGTGATCGGCGAACCAGTCGAACACCCGCTCGGGCGAACGCTTGATCGTCACCGCGGCGCGAAACTCGACCCAGGCCACAACCTCGAAGATATTGCTGCGATGGACTGGAAGGACGGACGCGTCTCGCTGACGGACTCGGTGGCCGCGCCCCGGCCGCTGAGCGGGCGCGCCCTCCGCGACAGCTTCGTCGCCGACGTCCCGCGTCTCACCTTCGGCCTCGTCCGCGTCCGCGGAAACTCGCTGACCCTCGGTCCGATAGACCTGCTGCGGTTTGGGCGGCCGAGGGTCTCACGCACGGCGGTCGAGTGGCCGATCGAGGGGGGCCTGGGTGCACGAGCCCGTGGCGGGACCTGGAGGATCCAGTCGTCGGGTGACCGGATCGTGGCGTCGATCGACTCCTACCGGCCGATGCTGCCTCGATTCCTCTATGCATTCGGGCAGCTGCCCGTCCATCTCCTGTTCACGCGGCTGTACCTGCTGCGAACAAGAGGCCGCGAGCCGGCACCCGGCACGACCGCCAGCTCATCCGATCGGATGCGCGCCACCGCGATCGATGTGGCCTTCTGCGCGGTGTTGACAGGGCTGGTGGCTCGCAAGCCACGCGTCCGCATGATGCTCGGCGTGATCGCCGGCTACCACGTCACCTGCTGGACGCTGTCGGGCCAGACGCTGGGAGGCCTGGCCATGAGGCAGCGCGTCGTCGCGACCGACGGCTCAACCCTCACTGTGTGGCAGTCGCTCTTGAGGCTGCTCGCGCTGCCGGTCTCGTGGCTGCGCGGGAGGCCCGATCATGACGAGATCGCGTGCACCGACGTGATCGACGTCCATCCCTGAAACCTCCCTAGCATTCGATGCGTGCCGGCTGACGTCGACCTCGTGATCTTCGGTGCCTCGGGCGACCTCGCCCGCCGCAAGATCATTCCTTCGCTCGGGAGGCTCGTCGAGCGCGGGGCGCGCTCGGTCCGAGTCATCGGCGCCGGCCGGAGCGCGAAAACGCGTGATGAGTTTCGTGCCCTGGTCGAGCAGGATGGCGGCGGACTACTCAGCGCCACGGCGGAGTGGGTGCACCTCGATTACCGCGAACCCCGTACGTTCGCGCCGCTGAAGGAGCTCGTGGCGGGCGGGCGCTGCGTGATCTTCTACCTGGCGACTCCGCCCGAGACCTTCAGCGACATCATCAGGGCGATCTCGGTCTCGAGCCTCGCGGGCAAGCGCGACACTTCGCGCCGCATCGTCGTCGAGAAGCCCCTCGGCCGCGACCTGGCCTCGGCCCATGCGCTGAACGTCCAGCTCGCGGAGGCGTTCGACGAGGAGCAGGTCTTTCGCATCGACCACTATCTCGCCAAGGACACGGTTCAGAACGTGCTCGCGCTGCGTTTCTCAAACTCGCTGTTCGAGCCGGTGTGGAACCGGACCCTGGTCGAGACCATCCAGATCACGGTCGCCGAGGAAGATGGCATCGGCCAGCGCGCCGGTTACTACGACCAGACCGGAGCGCTTCGAGACGTCATCCAGAACCACGCCCTGCAGCTGCTGGCCCTCATCGCCATGGATCCGCCCACCACCTTCGACCCTGAGTACGTGCGGCGGGCCAGGCGGGCGGCGCTGCGCGCGATGCTCCCCATCGATCCGACGATGGCGGTC
>DATEHQ010000038.1:0-4823 GCA_035279525.1 Candidatus Dormiibacterota bacterium | reverse complement strand
GATGACCGAGAAGATCCTGGCCCGCGGGGCTGGGCGGGACAGCGTGCGTCCCGGCGACCTGGTGCTTGCGAAGGTCGACTTCGCGATGGGCCATGACCTGACGATCCCGCCGGCCGGAAAGATCATGCGCGAGCAGATGGGCGCGGAGAAGATCTGGGATCCAGACCGCGTCGCGGTCACTCAGGACCACTTCCAGCCCGCCAAGGACGCCGCGAGCGCCACCCTTGGACGGCTCACCCGGGAGTTCTCGCAGCAGATGGGGATCAAGTGGTACTTCGAGGTCGGGCAGGGCGGGATCTGCCACACGGTGCTGCCGGAGAACGGGCTGGTGCTTCCGGGGGAGCTCGTCGTCGGCGCCGACAGCCACTCGTGCACCTACGGCGCGCTCAACAACTTCGCCACCGGCATCGGGTCCACGGACCTGGCGTGCGTGATGGCGTTGGGCGAGCTGTGGTTTCGCGTCCCGGAGACGCTGAAGTTCGTCTACCGCAACCGCCTGCGGGAATGGGTCGAGGCCAAGGACCTGATCCTCTACGTGATCGGCCAGATCGGCGTCGACGGCGCCCGGTCGAAGGCGATGGAGCACACGGGTGAAGCCCTGAAGCACATCGACATGGAGGCGCGCCTGACCATGACCAACATGGCGATCGAGGCGGGCGCCAAGAACGGGATCATGGAGTTCGACGAGGTGACGCGTGAGTACCTGGAAGGTCGCGCGAAGCGGCCGTACACGCCCGTCACGTCGGACGCCGACGCGGAGTACGAGAAGGTCTTCGAGTTCGACGCGTCGAGCGTCGAGCTCGGCGTTGCGAAGCCGATGTCACCGGACAACTACGCACCGCTCTCCGAGGTCGCGGGCACGAGGCTCGACCAGGTGTTCATCGGCTCGTGCACCAACTCACGCATCACCGACCTTCGGCGGGCCGCCGCGGTGCTTGAGAACCACAAGGTCGCGCCGGGCGTGCGGCTGATCATCACGCCGTCATCGCACCAGGTCGCGATCCAGGCCGAGAAGGAAGGACTGATCCGGACGTTTCTCGCCGCGGGCGCCGCGTGGACGACGGCGACGTGCGGGGCGTGCCTCGGCGGCCACATGGGCGTCCTCGGTGACGGAGAGGTGTGCCTGAGCACGACGAACCGGAACTTCCCCGGCCGCATGGGCCACCCGAAGGCGCAGGTCTATCTCTCCAACCCGGCGGTGGCGGCGGCCAGCGCGGTGGCCGGGGTGATCACGCATCCGAGCGAGGTGCTGAAGCACATGCCGGCCGAGGTCGCATAATGCCACTCCCGAAGGTGATCAGGGGCCGGGCGTGGAAGTTCGGCGACAACGTCGACACGGACCAGATCATCCCGGCCAAGTACGCGATCTACTCGCTCGACGAGAAAGAGCTCGGCAAGCACGCCATGGAGGGTGTCCCGGACAAGGAGACGTGGGCCTCGCAGGTGGGCGCCGGCGACATCATGGTCGGCGGCTCCAACTTCGGCTGCGGCTCCTCGCGCGAGATCGCGCCCGTCGCCATCCGCGGCGCCGGTGTCTCCCTGGTCGTCGCCGACTCCTTCGCGCGGATCTTCTTTCGCAACGCGATCAACATGGGCTACCCGATCCTCCAGTCGCCGCAGGCGGCCGAGGGGGTGGAAGACGGCGACGAGCTCGAGGTCGACCTCGAGCACGGCATCGTGCGGAACTTCACAAAGGGCGACGAGTACCGCTGCGAGCCATTCCCAGCGTTCATGAACGAGCTGCTGAACATGGGCGGGCTCGTGCCCTGGGTGCGCAAGCAGCTCGAAGAACGGCGCAGGCTGTCCGCCGCGCGTGGATGACGTCAAGCCAGTAGACCTCCAGGAGCCGCTGGACGAGCTCGCCCGCGACCCGAAGCGCTTCTCACACGACCTGAAGTTCCCGCCGGCGGAAAAGATCCGCGTCTATGACGACACGCTGCGCGACGGCGAGCAGATGCCAGGCGTCGCCATCACACCGAAGGACAAGTACGGCCTGGCCCGCATGCTGTCCGACATCGGCGTCCATGTGATGGACGTCGGCTTCCCCTCTGTCTCGGAGGGCGAGCGAGAGACGCTGAGGCTGATCCTGGAGGGAAAAAAGCGCGGCGAGATCAGGGCCGACCTCGAAGTGGTCTGCATGATGCGATCGACCACGAAGGACATCGACGCCACGATGCGCGTGATCGACCAGCTGGGCCACCGGCGCGACGAGGTGACGTACTTCATCTTCACGTCGGCGTCCGACCTGCACGTCAAGTACAAGCTGGGCAAGACCCTGCTGCATCGCGACGGAGTCCCCGAGTCCGAGTGGCTCGAGCTGCCGGTGTCCTACTACCGCGAGGCCAACCTGCGGATGATGTGCGAGGCGATCCGCTACGCGCGCGAGCAGGGCGCCACCTCGATCGAGTTCGGTGGGGAGGACGGCAGCCGCGCCGACGTCGACTACATCGCGGAGATCCACCGCGAGGGCCTGAAGGCAGGGGGGACGAGGCCATCGACGCCCGACACCGTGGGCTGCTACTCGCCCTTCGCCGTGCGCGAGTACATTCCCGCGATCAAGGCGGCCGCGCCCGATGCGCCGCTCGTCGTCCACTTCCACAACGATCTGGGCCTCGGCGCGTGGAACACGGTGATGGCCCTGGGGTCGGGCGCTGAGGTCTTCACGACGAGCGTGAACGGCATCGGCGAGCGGACCGGAAACGCGCCGATGCATCAGGTGCTGCTGCAGCTCCGCTACCTGTTCGGGATCGAGATTCCCGGGTTCAGGTACGAGAGGCTGCGCGAGCTGGCCCGTCACCTCGAAGCCATCAGCGGCATACCGGTGCAGCCGACCGAGCCGGGGATCGGTCTCAACGTCTTCAGCCACGAATCCGGCATCCACACGGCCGGCATGCTCATCCACCCGGCGATCTACCAGTTCATCCCGCCGGCGGACCTCGGTGCGGAGATCACCTACGTGTACGGCAAGCACTCGGGGGCGCTGGCCGTCCAGCACGCGCTGCGCGATGCGGGGATCCGGCCCGAGCCCGAGCTGGTCGCCAGGGTGCTGGCCGAGGTCAAAAGGGTCCGTGAAGAGCGCGCGGAGCGCAGCAGCTTCTCGGAGTTTCACCGCCAGTACTACGATCACCTCAACCGGATGGGACTGACCGCCGACGAGGTCGTCGACATCGCCCACGCGTTCACCGCCTGATGGCCACGACGACCCGGACCGACGCGGCGACTCGCGAGGAGTACCTCCAGCTTCACCGCTGGATGTGCATGGCCAAGGCGCTCGACGACCGGATGCACATCCTGGTCAAGCAGGGGCGTGCGCCGTTCGTCGGCTCGAGCCGGGGCCACGAGGGCATCCAGGTCGCGTCGACCGCGGCGCTCGGCCCGGACGACTGGCTGGTGCCGCACTATCGCGGCCTCGCCAACTCGATAGTGCGCGGACTGACCATGAAGGAGTGGATGCTCGCGGTGTTCGCCAAGGCGGACGACCCGCTTTCGGCCGGGCGCAACATCCCCGGCGGCTGCTACAGCTACCGCAAGCTGAAGATCGCGTCGGTCTCGCAAGTGGTGGCGAGCTGGATCCCGAAAGCCTCTGGCGTCGCGTATGCGGCGAAACTGAGGGGCGAACGGTCGGTCACGCTGTGCACGTTCGGTGACGGTGCAACCAGCCAGGGCGATTTTCACGAGGGCGTGAGCTTCGCGGCGGCCCACAAGCTGCCCGTGGTCTTCGTGTGCGAAAACAACGGCTACGCGATCTCCGTGCCCATCCGCCTCCAGATGGCCAACCCGAACGTCGCGGACCGCGGTCCGGGCTACGGCATTCCCGGCGTGACGGTGGATGGCACCGACGTGCCCGCCTGCTACGCCGTGTGCCGCGAGGCGGTCGAGCGCGCACGGCGGGGCGAGGGCCCGACGCTGATCGACGCCAAGATCTGGCGCATCAACTCGCACACGTCGGAGGACAACCACCTCAAGTACCGCACCAGAGAAGAGGTCGATGAGGCCGCCCGGCACGACCCTGTGACCAGGTTCACCAGCTGGATGATCGAGCGCGGCTGGATCGCGCCGGAGGACGCTGCGCGGGTCCAGGCGGAGTGCGACGCGGATGCCTCGGAGGCGGCCGACTGGGCCGAGCAGCAGCCGGATCCGGTGGCGGAAGACGCTCTGAAAAACGTCTTCGCCTGAACTCAGATCAATCTTCCGATCCCGAAGCTAGACTGACCACGTCTTGGAGTCCGAGCCCCAGGCAGAGTCCGACACCGCCCCGCCAGATGCGAAGGCTGCAGCGCCTGAGGCGAAGGGCGAGGAGCCGGCGCGCGCGGCGATGACGCGCGAAACGACCCCGATCTGGGCACGCACGGTGCCGGTCGCACCGGCCGCCGACGACAACGCCGGGGACGCCATCTCCACGGCCGACCCACTGCCGGCCGTTCCCATGGAGAAGGGCGAGCCGGACTGGGCCCACACAGAGACCTCGCCGCCCGAGGACCCGACCAGGCCGGACACCGCCGTGCCGCAGAAGGCCACCCCGGAGTGGGCCCGCACTGTGCCGTCGGTGGACGACCAGGAGCCGCCCTCGAAGTCCCCGCCCGGTCAAGACGCGACCGTGAAAGAGATGGCCGCCCAGGAGCCGACCGCCCAGGAGCCGGCCGCCCAGGAGCCGGCCGCCCAGGCGCCCGCGTCCGAGGCGGTCGAGTCCAGCTCCCCGCCGGCCGCAAGCCCCGCCGCGCCTCTGACCGACCCGCCTAAAGCGGTGGCGGCCGACGCCGCGAAGGCGACGTGGCCACCCGCCGCCGACCACGCCGAGGCGCCGCCTGAGGAAACCGACATCT
>DATEHQ010000037.1:0-29317 GCA_035279525.1 Candidatus Dormiibacterota bacterium | reverse complement strand
GGAATCTCGCTCAGGCACTCGGTGCACTTCTTGGTCGTGGGATCGGCCGGGGGCTCCTTGCGCGAGCGAGCGACCATCGCGTTGATCGGCACCACCACGAAGAAGTAGATGACCGCGGCGATGACCAGGAACGCGATCACGGCGTTGATGAAATCGCCGTACAGGAACTTGCTGTTGTTGACCGTGAAGTAGAGGGACGCGAAGTCAGGCTTGCCGCCGAGAGCGGCGATCAGCGGTGTAACGAGGTCTTTGACGAACGCGGTCACGACCACGCCGAAAGCCACACCGATCACGACGGCAACAGCCAGGTCAACCACGTTGCCACGCAGCAGGAATGCCTTGAACCCCTTCATCTCTCATCACCCTCCGAAATTTCGAGCACTACCTTTCCAAACTGCTCAGCCGCCTCCAGCCTGCCTAACGCAGCCTGCACCTCAGTCAACGGATAGACATGATCCACCACCGGGCGCAGGCCCTGGTCTATGGCGTCCAGGACCGCGGCGAACTCGCTCGCGTTGCCCATGGTCGACCCAAGGAAATCGGCCTGGCGGAAGAACAGGCGCGGGATGGTGATCTCCGCCTTAACCCCCGAGGTCGACCCGCAGGTCACGAGGCGGCCGCCCATCGCGAGCGAACGCATGGATTCGTCGAGGGTGGCCGGGCCGACGTGCTCGAACACGACGTCGACACCGTCGCCGGTCGCTTCCCGCACCGCCTTGCTGAAACCGGTTGAGTCGAAAACGGCGTCCGCGCCGAGCTCCTGCGCCCTCCGGCGCTTGGCCTCCGACCGGCTTGTCGCCAGGACGCGCGCCCCAAGATGCTTGGCGATCGCGATCGCCGCCACCGCCACGCCGGCTCCCGCGCCGATCACGAGCACCGTCTCGCCGGGCCTGACGCGTGCGCGGGTGGTCAGCATCCGCCACGCCGTCAGGAAGGTCAGCGGAAACGCCGCCGCCTCAGCCCAGGAGAGCCCCTTCGGCTTCGGGTACACGTTGCGCGCGTCGACATGGATCAATTCGCAGGCGGTCCCATCGGCGTGCTCGCCGAGGATGCCGAACTTTGCGCACCTGACGTTCTCGCCCTTGCGGCACCACTCGCACTCCCAGTCGCACAGGGTGGGGAAGAGCACGACCTCGTCACCGGGATGCCAGCGCGGGTCGCCTGACGCCTCGACCACGCCGGCGCCGTCGGCGCCGATCACCCGCGGCGGCGTGACGCGCTGCGCCCCGCGAGCTAGCCACAGGTCGAGGTGGTTGATCGACGACGCCCGGATCGCGATCGCGACCTCGCCCTCGACCGGGGGAGTCCGGGGCCTTTCGCGCACCCGCACCCCGGACGGCCCGGTCGGCTCCTCGTAGACGGCCGCGCGGCCCTGGCTCAGAATCTGCACGCAAGAGCTCCCTGAGCGGCCATTTGCGAAACTTAACCAAAACCCCGGCGGCCCGTATGGTCGCGCAACCTAAATTCAGCCCCTCCGTTCCAAGGGCTATGCGGGTTATTGCTTTTCTTGCCTTCCTCTTCGTGTGGCTGCTTTGCGCCGTTCCGGCGCAGGCGTCGAGCGCCAACGCGCCAGGGAACGAGCACGCCAAGTACTACCCGTGGCGCTACCCCAGCCAGATCGCCTACGGCCCGCTCGAGACAGGTCTGAGCCACACAGGCGAGGCGCCGGCGGCGGGGGCGTTCTTGACCCTGCCCTTCATGGGCCCGCACTACATCACCTCGGGTTTCGACCACTGCTATCCGAACTACCAGTCCAACGGGAAGTTCTGCCGCTACGACGGCGTGGAGGCTTCGGCGCGGGTGGGCGGCCCCGATCCAGGCTTCAGCGCAGGGTTCGCGCAGACGCCGGGCGGCCACGACTACCTGTACTACGACGGGCACGACGGATACGACTACGGGCTCTGGTATGAGCCCGTGGCGGCGGCGGCCTCCGGCACGGTCATGCTGGCCGGCTGGGCCGTCCCCGGATGCACCACCTGCTCCTCCGGCATAACGATCGAGATCAACCACGGCAACGGTCTGCTCACCTACTACGGGCACCTGTCGAAGCTGCTCGTCTCCAAGGGCCAGTGGGTCGAGCGCGGCCAGGTGATCGGAATCTCGGGCATGACAGGCACCGCCACGGGTCCACACCTGCACTTCGGTGTCTACTACGTCAACGGCTCCGGCCCGGTCGACCCGTACGGGTGGTCGGGCTCCTACCCGGACCCCTGGACGAAGGACCTCGGGGACCTGTGGATCGGAGGCTCGCCCCGCTTCGCCGGCGTGACCTTGCCCCACGTCAGCATCACCGCCGTGAGCGAGCTCGACCGGCCGACGGCGATCGACGTGGCGTGGTCCAGCCCGGGCGCCGGGGCGTACCTCAGGGTCTACGCCGTCACGCAGGACGGGACGATGCGGTACTGGACCGGCTCGTCCGGCACCGGCCACGCGATTTTCTACGGCGGGTCGAACCAGGCCTACTGGTTCTGGGCCACCGCGTCCACGTCCCTCGGCTGGACGGACGCGGAGGGTTCCCTGGTCGTGCACACACCTCCCCGCCCACACGGAGAGCAGCAGTCGGCCTGACACCGATCGGTCACTAGAATCGCTTGAGTGATCGGCGAAGCGCTGCGCGGCAAGACCATCCTGGTCACCGGCAGCACAGGGTTTCTCGGCAAATCGATCGTCGAAAAGTGCCTCCGCTCGATCCCTGACGTCGCCCGCATCAACCTCGCGATCCGCTCCAGCGCGCGCCGCCCGGCGGCGGAGCGGCTCGAGCGCGAGGTGCTGTCCAGCCCGGCGTTCAAGCGGCTGAAGGAAGAGCGCGGCGAAGATGCTTTTGCCGCGCTCGTCAAGGCAAAGCTCGACGTGGTCGAGATCGACCTTGGTCGCGACGGCCTCGGCCTGACCGAGCGTGGACGCGAGCAGCTACGCGAATGCGACGTGGTGATCCACTCCGCCGCCGCGGTCGAGTTCGACAACCCGGCCGACCTCTCGGCGCAGACGAACCTGCTCGGCGCGGCGCGCATGGTCGAGGCGCTCAAGGCCAGCGGAGGGCGAATGCACCTGGTGCACGTCTCGACCGCATACGTCGGCGGCATGCTGCGCGGCCTGGTGCGCGAGGAGCCGCCGCTGGACCCAGGCCTCAACTGGAGGCACGAGGCACAGGTGCTGGCCAACCTGCGGGGTCCGGTCGAGGAGGAGTCGCGCCGGCCCGAGGTGCTGGACAAGCTGCGCCGCGAGGCCGAGTCGCGCATGGGTCCGGCGGGCACACCCGCCGTCGCGCGTGCCACCGAGCGGCTGCGCGATCGCTGGGTCAAGGATCGGCTCGTCGAGCGCGGACGCAAGCACGCCAACGCGATGGGCTTCTCAGACATCTACTCGTTCACGAAAGCGATGGCCGAGCACGCGGTGGTCGAGCTCCATGGCGACATCCCGCTTTCGATCGTGCGTCCGTCGATCATCGAGAGCGCGCTCGCCGAGCCATTCCCGGGATGGCTCGAGGGCTTTCGGATGGCGGAGCCGCTGATCCTTGCGTTCGGCCGCGGGATCCTGCGCGACTTCTCCGGTCTGCCCGACTCGCTGCTCGACATCATCCCCGCCGACTTCGTCGTGAACACCGTGCTGGCCGTCGCGGCCAATCCGCCGCCCGACTCAAAGCCTCGTGTCTATCACGCCGCCTCCGGGATGCGAAACCCGCTGCGCTTCCGATCCGTGGCGGATGAGGCGACGACGTATTTCGGGGCGCATCCGCTGCGCGATCGCTATGGGCAGGCGATCGGCACCCCGACGTGGACGTATCCCTCGCGCCAGGAGCTAGCCACCCGCGCGCGCACCGCCCTGAGGTTCGTCGACGCGGCCCAGTGGCTGGTCGAGAGGCTGCCACTCGGCGCGACGGTGTCGCAGCTCTCCGACGAGCTGAATGCGGAGCGCGAACGGCTCGACCGCGGTCTCAACCTGATCCAGCTCTATGGCGTCTACACCGAGGTGGACTGCATCTTCGACACGCGCAACGTGATGTCGATCTGGGACAGGGTGCCCGCCGCGGAGCGAAAGGTCTTTCCCTTCGACCCCGCCCTGTACGCGTGGGACCACTACTTCCAGAAGGTGCACTTTCCGACAGTCGTCCGCATGTCCCGAGCCGAGACCGCGGTGCGAAAGGGCAAGCAGCCGACCGGCAGCACCGCCGCGAAGGCCGAGTCGAACACGGTGCGCTCGGCGATCGAGCGGCGCAGAGGGCGCGGCGACGTGCTCGCCGTCTTCGATGTGGACGGCACCCTGGTCGAGACCAATGTCGTCGAGTATTTCTTCTGGATGCGCCTGCGGGCGCAGCCCGTCGAGGAGTGGCCGTCCTTCATGGCGCAGATGCTGCGCGAGGCGCCGCGCTGGCTCTACCTGGAGCGCCGATCCCGCGCGGAGTTTCAGCGCAGCTTCTATCGCGAGTACGACGGTCTCGACTACGAGGTCATGAAGCGGCTTGGGCGCGAGGCGCTCGACGCGGTGACGCTGCGGCGCATCTATCCCGAGGGCATGCGTCGGATCCGCGAGCACAAGCGCGCAGGTCACCGGGTCCTCCTCCTCACCGGCGCCCTCGACGTCGTGGTCGAACCGCTGGCGGAGCTGCTCGAGGTGGAGGTCGACTGCGCCCACCTGCTGATCAAGGACGGTCGGATGACGGGCGACCTGCAGGCGCCGCCACCCGCCGGCGAGGCGCGTGGCACGCTGCTCGAGGAATACGCCGCGAAGAACGGCATCGTGCTCGCGGAGAGCTTCGCCTACGCCGATTCGCTGTCGGACCTTCCGATGCTCGAGCTGGTCGCGACGCCCGTTGCCGTAAATCCCGACGCGCGGCTGTCGCAGGTGGCGGGGCAGAGGGGATGGCGGACCGAGCGCTGGCGCATGGCACCAGGCAACTGGCGCCTGCCGATGCCGGACCCACGTTCCCCGGAATACCTGGAGGCCGTGAGACGCTAGCCCTCGAATTCCAGCGCAGCATCCCGTCGTTCGCCATCGTGCGCGCGGCCGGCGGCCGGCCCGAGGTCGCGACCAGCGCGCTTTCGATGCTGAAGCTGGGCGACGTCGCCGAGCCTGAGCTGCCGGCGCGTGATTGGCTGCGCGTGATGCCGACCCTGAGCGGGATCTGCGGCTCCGACCTGGCCGCGATCGGCGGCCACGCGTCCCTCTACCTCGACCCGCTGACGAGCTACCCGTTCGTGCCCGGGCATGAGGTGGTCGGCACCCTCGAGGATGGCTCGCGGGTGGTCGTCGAACCGGCGCTGGGGTGCAGCGTGCGCGGCGTCGAGCCGCCGTGTCCGCGCTGCGCCGAGGGGCGCCCCGGCCTTTGCTACAACGTCACCGAAGGCCCGATCCAGGTCGGCCTTCAGACGGGCTACTGCGCCGACACGGGAGGTGGTTGGGGCGAGGTGCTGGTGGCCCACCCGAGCCAGCTGCACGCCGTGCCCGCAAGCTTGAGCGACGAGGCGGCTGTGCTCATCGAGCCGTTGGCCTGCTGCGTGCACGCGGCGCTGCGCGGCGCCGCGACCGGGGACGACGTCGTGGTGGTTTCCGGCGCCGGCACCATCGGCCTCCTGACGATCGCAGCCGTCCGGTTGTTCACGCCGCCGAAACGGCTCATCGCGGTGGCCAAGCACCCGACCCAGCGCGACCTCGCGCGCAAGCTTGGTGCGGACCAGGTGATCTCGCCTGGCGAAGTCTTTCAGCGCGTGCGCTTCGCGACCGCGGCGAGGCGGCTCGACGGCATCAATCGGCCGCTTCTGCTCGGCGGCGCGGACGTCACGTTCGAGTGCGTCGGCCGCGCCGACAGCTTGAACGACGCGGTCCGCTACACGCGCGAAGGCGGCACGGTGATCGCGGTGGGAATGCCGGGCGAGGAGAAGGTGGACTGGGCGCCGATCTGGCAGCGCGAGCTCACCGTCACCGGCGCCTATGCGTATGGCTTCGAGGCCACGCGCAAGGGCAAGCGCACTTTCGAGCTGGCGTTGGAGGCGGCGCCCGAGCTCCATCTCGAAGCGCTGACCGGTCCGCTCTTCGGACTTGGCGAGTACCGCGACGCGATCGCCTACGCGATGGGCGCCGGTCGTCTCGGCGCCGTGAAAGTCGCGTTCGACCTGCGAGGATTGAGGGCCTAGATGCCTCGGCCAGGAGCGGTGATCGAAGTCGACCGCAGCACACCACCGGTGCTGTTTCATTTCGGCGAGGGCATGCGGCTCGAGAGGCTGCCGCTTGGCGCCCGCATCGTCTACCCGCCAGACCCGCTCGAACCGATCGCGCACCCTGAGCGCGCCATCAAGCGCGCGCTCGCCAAGCCGCTGGAGGACGATCCGCTCAAGGCCCTGCTGCGGCGCGGCATGAAGCTCACCATCGCCTTCGACGACCTGTCGCTGCCACTTCCACCGATGGCCGCGCCGGATGTCCGGCAATTGGTGATGGAAGAGGTCATCGACATGGCCGCCGAGGTGGGCATCGACGACCTTCACATCATCGCGGCGCTCGGGCTGCACCGCCGGATGACGGAGGACGAGATCCGCCACATCGTGGGTGAGCGGATCTTCAGCACGTTCTGGCCGGATCGCCTCTACCAGCACGACGGCGAGGACCCCGACAACAACGTCTACATCGGGAAGACCGCGGAAGGGGAAGAGGTGACGCTGCACAAGCGCGCAGCGGAGTCGGATCTCGTGATCTACGTCAACCTCACGCTGGTGCCGATGGACGGCGGCCACAAGTCGATGTCGACCGGGCTTGCTTCATACCGCGGCATCCGCGCCCATCACAACGTCAAGACGCTGCTCGGCTCGCGTTCCTACATGAATCCGCCCGACTCGGCGCTGCACCACTCGTGCATCAGGCAGGGTCAGCTCATCGAGGACACCGTGCGTGTGTTCCACATCGAGACGACGGTGAACAACCACGCCTTCCCTGCGATCGCGAACTTCATGCAGAAGCGCGAGACCGACTGGACGGCGCAGGACCAGGCCATGTTTCTCGGCATGAAGCAGATGACGGACCTTGCGCCTCCGGCGTTCAAGCGCAATGTGTTTCACGCGATGCGCGCGCCGTACGGGCTCACCTCGGTCCACGCCGGCCAGGTCGACGCCGTGCACGACAAGACACTCGAGGCGGTGAGGAGTCAGATCACCGTCCGAGTCGAGGGACAGACAGACATCGTCACGCTCGGCGTGCCGTATCTCGGCCCCTACAACGTCAACGCGCCGATGAACCCCGTCCTCGTCGTCTGCATGGGCATCGGCTACCTGTTCAACTTCTACCGCTCGAAACCGGTCCTGCGCAAGGGCGGCGTCCTCATCCTCACGCACCCTTGCCGCTATGAGTTCGACGCGGTGCAGCACCCCAGCTACATCGACTTCTACGACGAGGTGCTGTCGGACACGACGGTGCCGGCCGAGATCGAGGAGAGGTACGAGCTGCGGTTTGCGGAAGACCCATGGTTTCGGCAGCTCTACCGCAAGTCGCACGCGTATCACGGCGCCCATCCCTTCTATGCGTGGTACTGGGCGGCGCACGCCATGGAGCACGCGGGGGACATCATCATCGTCGGCGGAGACCGCGAGGTAGTGCATCACCTCGGCTTCAAGTGCGCGACGACGCTGGAGGACGCTTTCGAGATGGCGGAGCAGACCGTGGGCCGTCACCCAAGCGTCACGCATCTGAGGATGCCGCCGATCATGCTCGCGGATGTTGAGTAGCCGAAACGTTCTTCTAGCAGCACAATGCGCATACAGATGACGCGTGCCGGCCTGGTTTTGACGCTGTTTTGGGCGCTGGCGGCATGCCAGGCACCAGGCCTGTCGCAGCAGTCGAGGCCGGAGACCGTCGCCACCGTCGCGCTGCAGCCGGGCGACGTCGCGGGCCTCCATCGCTGCGGCGAGAGTGGACCCCTCGACTCTGTGCTCCAGGCTGAAAGGACCGGCAACCCCATGGCCTATGACCTCAACGCGACCGAGTGGGCGCAGTGGCGGCGCCAGGGCGCGCTGGACGCCTACTACGTCGTTTACGGGCGAACCACCACCGACTGTGCCTCGCTCACCGAGGCGGGCACGGGCGCACCGGAGGGCGGATTGATGGCGGGACTGGTCGTCAGGTTCCAGAACGAATCGATCGCCTCGCGAAACTTCAAGCTGGGGTCGACCCTCTTCGGCTTCGGTCCGCGCGACCTGGCCTTCGTCAGGCTTTCGGGCGGCAGCGTGACCGTGGGATCTCCGACAGGGCTCGGCGTCGACTCCGCCATCGGACGTGCCTCGGTCCCGGGCGCAACCTACTACTTCGCCTTCTGGCAGAAGAAGATCTTCAGCTCCTACCTGGTCGCGTACGACGTGGCGTCGGCGGATGCGGACACCGCCACGACCAGCGTCAACCAGCGCATCCAGTGAAGCGTTGACCTGGTACTCGGGCGATGGAGGGCCTGCCCGGCTCGCCGGCATCGTCGGCGGCGTCGCCTCCGACGTGCGGAGGGTGAGGCGCGGTTGGCATTGGAGCGGCCCGCGCCCGCACACCTGGCCCGAGCCAGGCGCGGTGGTGCCGGCGCCGCCGAGCGACCTTGGCTGGGCGCGCCAGGAACCGGTGCGATCGATCCGATACCTCATCCAGCGCGGGCTTCTGCTGCCTTTCACCGAGGTGATGGCCCATCCGCAGGTCGAAGGCCGCGAGTGGGTCCGTGAGCTGCAGCGACCGGTCATCTTCGCGGCCAACCACTCGAGCCACGCGGACACGTCGCTCATCCTCCACGCGCTGACCGACCGCGCCCGGGAGCGCACCGTGGTCGCCGCGGCGGCCGACTACTGGTTCAAGCGCCCGCTGCTCGGCAACCTGGTCAGCCTGTTCCTCAACACGTTTCCGTTTTCGCGCACGGGCGGAGCGCAGGCACAGCTCCACAGCTCGAGCCAGCTGCTCAAGTCGGGTTGGAACCTCGTCTTGTTTCCCGAGGGAAGCCGCTCTCCCGACGGCCGGATCCAGGAGTTCAAACCCGGCGTCGGGCACCTCGCCAACGAGACCGGCACTCCAGTCGTGCCCATGCACATCCGCGGCGCCTTCCAGATCATGCCGCGCGGCCAGAGGCTGCCCCTGCCGGGACCGATCAGGGTTCGCATCGGCAAGCCCATGACGCCGCAGCCGAAGGAGGGCTCGCGAGATTTCACCGCGCGCGTCGAGGGCGCCGTGCGTGCGCTCGCCACAGGACCGAAGCAGCCTGCTCTCCAGGGCACGTGGATCGAGCGATGGCGCGCGGCCAAACCGCGAGTGCCGCGCTACGGCGACTAGCGCTCGGGCTCGACCCTGAACACCGGGTGATCAGGCGCGATTCGCTTCAGGTCCGCTTCGGGTGAGTCCGGTCCCACTCCGCCGAAGAACATGCCCACCTCGAACTTCCAGCGCTTGAGGTAAGCGCGCAGGATCGGGACCTTCTCGTCCTCCGAAACCTCGACCGCGCGAAACGGCTCGACCTTTCCACCCAGCGCGAGCTCGCCTCCGCCAGACACGCGGACGTTGCGCACCCACTGCGTCAGGCCTCGCGGCGCCACCAGGTATCGCTTCCCTTCGTAGGTGAGCAGGTTGACGGGATGGCTGCGCCAGATGCCTGAGGTGCGGCCTTTCACGCGCAGGATGCGCGAACCCCACACGCTGAGTCCAGCACGCGTCGCGAGCGCCACGAGCGGGTTGAAAACGCGGTTGGTGAACCAGTCGGGCCTGCGGTAGTACGCCATGCGCGAACTACGATAGCCAGGTCGATGACCTACTCGATTGTGGCTCGCGACCAGAAGACCGGAGAGCTCGGTGTGGCCGTGCAGTCGCACTACTTCCAGGTCGGACCTGTCGTTCCGTGGGCGCAGGCAGGTGTCGGCGCCGTCGCGACGCAGTCGATGGTCAACGTCGCCTACGGGCCTCTCGGCCTCGAGCTCCTGATCGCCGGCTACACCCCCGAGCAGACGCTTCAGGCCCTCACCGCCGGCGACCCCGATGCGCAGAGCCGGCAGGTCGCAATCGTGGACGCGGCCGGCCAGGTCGCCGCCCACACCGGGGCGAGGTGCATCCCCGCCGCCGGCCACCGCATGGGTGACGGGTTCAGCTGCCAGGCCAACCTGATGGAGAAGGAGACCGTCTGGGACGCGATGGCTGAGGCTTTCACCTCGACGGATGCGCCCCTGCCCGAGCGCATGATGGCCGCGCTCGAGGCGGCCGAGAGGGAGGGCGGAGACATTCGCGGCAGGCAGTCGGCCGCGATGCTCGTGGTCAGCGGCACGCCGGCGGGGCGCCCGTGGGAGGACCGGATCATCGACCTCCGCGTGGAAGACGCGCCCGATCCACTCGTCGAGCTGCGCCGCCTGCTCCGCATCAAGCGTGCCTACATGACGGACACGGAGGCCGACAGGCTCGAGGCGGCCGGTCAGAAGGAAGCCGCGACCGGCAAGCGTCTCCAGGGATTCGAGCTGGCGCCCGAGATGGTCGAGCTGCGCTTCTGGGCCGGGCTCGCCCTGGCGGAGGGCGGTGACCTCGACGGCGCGGTTGCGCTGATCGCCGAGGCGGTGCGCAAAGATCAGCGCTGGGTGGAGACGATGCATAGGCTGGCGGCGGTCGACAGGCTCAAGCCGGACACTGCGTCCGCGATCGAGGCGCGGCTCGCGGCGAACTCGCGCCGCCTTTAGACTTCTCCAGTCTTGGGCAAGAACAAAGGCCGGCGAGGTCCGCGGCGTCCTGAGAAGGTTCGCAAGCCTGATCGAGACGACGGCGGCCAGAAGGAGGCGGCGGTCGTCATGGACGCGGTCGTCGCACAGGCGCTGCCCAATGCCATGTTCGAGGTGGAGATCGAAGGCGGCCACAAGCTGATTGCGTACGCGGCGGGGCGCATGCGCCGCTACTTCATCCGCATCACGCCTGGTGACCGGATCCGCGTCGAGCTCTCGCCGTACGACCTGACGCGCGGGCGCATCGTCTACCGCTACCGAGAATGAGCGACTCCCCGCCCGTACCGGGTGGCGCCGAAGGCGCCGGCGTCGCGGCCAGGCCGGGGACGGGGGCGGCGGCGCTGCTCGAAGCCTGGGTCAACTTCCGGGTCTTCGACCTCGAGCAGCTGCGCTACGCGGGCGCGCCCTCGCATCCCGCGCACACGCCGGGCTTCAACTACTTCCTGCACCGCCATCACGCGCGCGGAGCGCCCGAGGCGCGCACGGGTGCATCCGGCATCGTGGTGATGCCCGAGCACTCGGGCACTCACATCGACGCGCTGTCGCATCAGGCGGAGAACCTCGTCCTCCACGGCGGTGTGCACGTAGACGAGGGCGTGCAGACGTCGGTCGGTTTCAAGAAGCTCGGCATCGAGACGATGGGGCCGATCGTGGCCCGCGGCGTCCTCCTCGACGTCGCGGGTGAGCGGCTGCTGCCGCCCGAATACGCCGTCACGGTGGCCGACCTGGAGGAGGCCGCGACCCGAGCCGCCGTCCAGGTCAGGGAAGGGGACGTGGTGCTCGTGCGGACGGGATGCGGCCAGCTGTGGTCGGACCCGGCGTCGTACCTGCGCGGACCGGGCGTGAGCGCTGCGGGCTCGACCTGGCTCATCGACAGGAAGGTTCGGGCCGTCGGGGCAGACAACGTCGCCTGGGACGTGATAGGGCCGGTCGATCCCGAGCTCAAGGTCAGCCTGCCGGGCCACATCCTTCTGCTTGTCCGCGCGGGCGTCCCGATCATCGAGAACCTCTACCTCGAGGAGCTCGCCCAGTCGGCGGTGCATGAGTTCCTTTTCGTGTGCCTCCCCCTGAAGATGCGAGGCGCCACGGGTTCGCCGGTGCGTCCGATCGCGATCGCGTAGCCGGGACGGCTCGGCGCGCGTTTCACCCTGGTGGGAATCCTCCAGCTGCTCCTCGCGCTCTTCATGCTCGTGGCGGCCACGATCACTCCGCCGGCGGCCCCGACGCAGCGCGTGCTCGACATCACCTGGCGCCACCAGGCCCACAACCTGACGTGTGAGGCCGCGGCCTTGAAGATGGCCCTGTCCTACTACGGCATCTCGGCCGACGAGCTCACCCTGCTCCGGTACATGGGCGTCGACCCGCGGCCGGCCCACCTCGACGCCCGCGGGCGGCTGGTGTCGTGGGGTGACCCAAACCGGTCGTTCGTGGGCGATCCCAATGGCCGGGTGGAGTCGTTCGACGGCTACGGGGTCTACTTCGGACCGGTGGCGGCGGCCGCGGTGCGTGCGGGAGCGTACGTGTTGGAGTCCGGTTCGGGGCTGTACGGGCGGCCGGTTCCGCCGGCCGATCTCTACCGGGCCGTGCTGGACGGTCATCCCGCCGTGGCGTGGATCAGCAACACGTACCACGTGGCGAAGCTGAGCCGGTACATCGCCTACGACGGTGTGCCGGTCGAGTACACCCCGGTCGAGCACGCCGTCACGATCGTCGGCGTCCGCCCTGGCGGCGTCCTGATCGACGATCCGTGGTTCGGCCGAGCCTGGCACTCGAAGGCGCAGTTCGAGTCGGCTTACTCGACCTTCGAAGACATGGCGGTGGTGGTCGGGACCTAGTCCGGGGCTCCGGCGGTCAGGCGCCGGTTGCTACCGTTTTACCGCCTGCCCACCGTCTGGAAGCAGTCGAGGCAGTAGACGGGGCGGGCGCCTGTGGGCACGAACGGGACCTGGGTCTGCTTGCCGCAGTTGGAGCAGATCACGTCGTGCAGGACGCGCGAACGCCCGTTGCCCTCGGACGTCCGGCGGGCGGCGCGGCACTCGGGGCAGCGCCGAGGCTCGTTCTGGAGTCCCCGCGATTGGTAGAACTCCTGCTCCCCCGCCGTGAACAAGAACTCACGGCCGCAGTCGCGACAGGTCAAGGTACGATCCACGAAGCTCACCGTCTGGCCTCCCTTCATTTCTCGCTCAGAGGCCCGGACGATGGCGGCCGGTCTACCCCTCCCAGCGTTGCGGTGGCGATTCTAGCGCGGTTAGCCAGCCTTTGGTAGCCGAGTCTTTACGTTCCTTTTCCCGGCGCGCAATTCGGCGCGGGCTACGCCGGGATGACCGAAGCCTCCCGCTCGTCCTCCTCCGGCGGCACCGGCGGCTCGGCCAGGCCGAGCTCCGGACGCGCGCCGGTCAGCGGGACCTCTCGGAGGAAGATCGTGGAGATCAGCGCCGCGATCAGGATCACGCCGGCGAAGATGTAAATGTCGCGCAGCGAGTCGGACAGCGCGAGCCGGATCGCATGGACGAACGGCAAGGGCAGCCTGGCGAGCAGCGCGGGGTCGAGGATCGAGTTGGCGCTCCCGCCCTTGGGCAGGCTGTTGACCACCTGCGCCGGCAGGTTCAGGTCAGCCACGCGCGTCTTCAGGTAGTCGGGCAGCCGGTTGGCCAGCACCGCGCCGAGGATCGCGCTGCCGACGGTGCCGCCCAGGTTCCGCCAGAACTGGATCTGGCTCGAGGCGACGCCCATGTACTGGCGGGGAAGCGCCACCTGGACCGCGGTCAGGTAAAGGGGGAACGTCACGCCGATGCCGAGCCCGACCACGATCAGGTCGGCCACGACGTGCCACTCGGCGGTGGCCGGCGTGACCTGCGACAGCAGCCACATGCCGAAGATCATCACCGCAACACCGAGCGTGCCGAGGTAGCGGTAGTACTTGATCCGGCGCATCGCGAAGCCGGTCAGGGTGCTGGCGCCGAGCAAGCCGAACATCATCGGCGTGATCAAGGCGCCCGAGTTGGTGGCGCTGATACCGAGGACGCCCTGGAAAACGAGCGGGGTGAAGAGGATCGAGCCGAACATTCCGAAGGCGGTCAGGAAGCCCACGACCATGCTCACGGTGAAGGTCGGGTTTCTGAAGAGGTGGAGCGGGACGATCGGCTGCTCGACGCGAGACTCGACCGCCACGAACGCCACCAGCATGACGGCGGCGAGGGCCATCAGGCCGAGCACCTGCGGGGAGGTCCAGGCGTGGTCGCGGGTGATCGTCAGCGCGATCAGGAGAGGGACGACACCAGCCGCGAGCGTGAAAGCGCCGAGGAAGTCGATGTCGCGCCACGAGGCCCTGGAGCGGACGAATGGGAGGCCGGCGGTGACGACCGCGACGGCGATGATGCCAACGGGGATGTTCACCTCGAACACCCACCTCCAGCTCCAGTGGTCGGTGATGAATCCGCCTGCCGTGGGACCGACGATCGAGCTGAGGCCGAAGACCGCGCCAAAAAGGCCCTGCGCGCGGCCGCGCTGCTCGGGCGGGAACAGGTCGCCGATGACGGTGAAGACGGTCGCGAACAGCACCCCGCCGAAGAGGCCCTGGATGCCGCGGAAGAGGATCAGCTGGTTCATGTCCTGGGCCAGCCCGCAGAAGGCCGACGCCACCACGAACCCGATCATCCCGGCGAGCAGGAACGGCTTGCGACCGAAAAGGTCGCCGAGCTTGCCGGCGATCGGGGTCATGGTGGTCGACGTGACGAGGTAGGCCGTCGTCACCCACGCCAGGCGATCGAGCCCGTTGAGGTCGGCGACGATGCGGGGGATGGCGGTGCCGACGATCGTCTGGTCGAGCGCGGCCAGAAGGAGCGCCAGCATCGTGCCGGCCGTGGCCAGGATGATGCGGTTGCGCGACAGGCCGTGGGTCATGGGCCGGCTCGTCAACGTGGTCGTGTCGGTCACTTCCCCAGCTCCTTCCTGGCGTTCTCCGCCAGCTGCAGGCACAGGTGTCGTAGCTGCGCCAGGTCTTCCTTGCTCATGCCGGCGGTGATCTCGTACTGACGCTCGAGTCCTTCCTTCCAGATCGAGTCGATGCGCTGCCGTCCTGCCCCGGTCAGCCGGGCGTGGACGGAGCGACGGTCCTCGGTGTCGGGGATCCGCTCGACCAGCCCGTCCCGCTCGAGGTGGTCGACCAGCCCGGTGATGTTGCGCGGGCTCATGACGAGGTCTTCGGCCAGGTCGCCCAGGTGCATGTCGCCACACCTGGACAGCCGGAAGAGGACGCCCAGCCGGCCCTCGCTCAGCCCGTGCTTGGCGCCCCAGCGCTCCTGAAGAAGGTGGAGTGAGCGGCTGGCGTAGCGCATAGCCGCCAGGGCCTCGACCGCACCGAGGTCGACCTGAGAGGGATCAAATAGCTCCCTAAGCCGCTTCATGTAGAGCAGCCCCTCTTCGTCGCGCTCGATCTCGCCGACCTTCGAGGGGTCGGGGAGGTTCACTTCAGGCTCCTTCATATTGAATTGATTCATTGTTACCGAATACAGCTTTCGGCTGCGAGTTATTCTCCGGACGAGGATGTTTGTGGCCGGCGGGCCCGGTGGCCCGCGATTCGGGGAGTGGGTGGCCCGGCTCGGCGAGCACTGCGAACCGCTCGGTGAGCGCCCCGCCCCGGACCATCGAGTCCTCTACCTGGACGCGCGCTCCGTCCTCACGGCCGCCGATTCGCCCCGCCTGCGCCAGGTCATGGAGCGGTCCCGCCGCCATGGAGCGCTGACCTCCCTCGAGCTTGGACCCGTGGACTGGATCCGGGCCAGGGGAGGGTCACGCACGGCCTACCAGCTCGCCGCGATCCAGCCGGACATCCTGTTCGCCGGCGAGGAGGCGGCCGCCGAGCTCGCCGCGCCGCTCGAGGGCATCGCCTCCATCGCGGTCCTGGTGGGCGACGGAGGCTGTGTCGTGCATGGGCGTCGAGTCGCAGGAGGTCCCGGCGCCGGCCCGGATCCGGAGCGGTTCGCCGCCGCCTTCTGCGTCGCCCTGCTCGACGGTGCCGCCCCGGTGGAAGCCGCCGGCCGGGCGCTCCTGGTGGCCGACCGTTGATCGTCGACGCCCACCTCGACATCGCGTGGAACGCCGTGTCGGCGGGTCGTGGCTTCGACGGGCCGGCGGCGCCGGGATACCTGGTCAGGCGCAAGACGCTCGGCGCGGCGGGGGTGGGGCTCGTCTTCGCCACGCTCTACACCGCGCCCTCGCGCGCCAACCGCGCCATGCGCACGCGCTTCGTGTACGAGAACGCACACGAGGCGCACATCATGGCCACGGCGGAGGCCAGCTACTACCGCGCCACCGGGCTCAGGCTGATCGGCTCACGCTCCGAGCTATCGGCTTACGTGCGCGGCTGGCGTGAGGGTCAGGTCGCCGCAGTCCTGTTGATGGAAGGCGCGGACCCGATCGAGGATCCGTCCCAGCTGGGGGCGTGGACGCAGCGCGGCGTGCGCATCATCGGGCCGGCCTGGGGAGCCACGCGATACAGCGGAGGCACCGGCGCGCCAGGAGGGTTGACCGAGCTGGGCCGCCAGCTGCTCAAGGCGATGTCGCGCAAGAAGGTGATCCTCGACCTCAGCCACATGGCGGACCAGGCCGTGGCCGACGCGTTCGCGATGTGGCGCGGACCGATCATGGCGTCCCACAGCAACTCACGCGCCATCGTCCCGGACGATCGCCAGCTGACCGACGACACCGTGGCCGAGATCGCGCGCAGGGGCGGCATCGTCGGCGTGAGCTTCTACCAGCGCCACCTCCGGCGTGCAGGTCGAGCTTCGCTCGACGACGTGATCGCACACCTGGTGCATCACGCCCGCGCCGCGGGCGGACCCGAGCACGTCGGCCTTGGCACCGACCTCGACGGAGGTTTCGATGCGCGGCAGGCCCCGATCGACGACCTCGGGAAGCTGAGGCAGCTGCGAGCCGGCCTCCGACGCCGATTCAACCGCCAGCAGGTCGAGGGCGTCATGGGGGCCAACTGGCTCGACTTCCTGGATCGCAGCCTCCCCGCGACCTAGCCCGTTCGGCTCCCTAAATAGCTTCCGCGACCCGCTTGGCGGTCATGAACGCGAACCCCATCCCGTGCCCCGTGAAGCCGGCGCACAGGTAGACGTTGGCCATCCCATCGACCGGACCCGCCATCGGCAGCCCTGTTTCCGTGAAGCCCATGGCGCTGGCCCACCTGTGCGTCACCTCGGCGGTCACGCCCCGCTCGACCAGCGCCTCATCCAGCCGGCTCTGGATCTCCGGCGTCGTCTCCTCGTCGGCCGTGTTCTCGCGATCGAGGGCCGTGTCGCGCCAGCCGCCGATCAGGACCTCGCCGCTCGGCAGCTGCCGCCAGTATCGGTACCCGTAATTCGAGTAGGTCGGCAGGCGGGTGACCGAGCGCGCCACGGGCGCCGTGGCCAGCATCTGGGCTCGAGTGGGGCGGATCTTCACCGAGGGCACGAGCTGCGACGTGTACGCGTTGGTGGCGAGGATCACCACCCCGGCCGTACAGCTCTGCTCGCCGGCGAGCACCGACACGTCCATCCTGCGTGCGCTCAGCGCGGTGACGTCCACGCCCTCGCGAACAGCTCCCGGTCTCGCCTGGCGTGCAAGCGCGGCGACCATCGCGGACGGATCGAGCTCACCGTCGCGAGGATTGATGAGGCTCGTTCCGTCCCAGCGCGCCTGGAAGCCGTCTTCGCGCAGCAGCTGCTCGGACTCGATGAGCAAGCCGCGTTCGAGGTCGTCGGCGGCCAGCGTGGCGCTGCCCAGCCTGCGGTGTCCGACGTCCTGTCCGCGCGCGGCTTCGATCATCCGGTCGTGGTTCTCGCTGGTGAGCTCCCACACCTCGCGGGCCCGCTCTCGACCGTAGGTGCGAATCGCCTCGGCGTAGCTCGCCGCGACCCCGGCCAGCAGGAACCCGGCGTTGCGGCCGCTGGCGCCCCAGGCGACGTGATGGCGCTCGACGAGCACCGCGTCGATCCTGCGTCGGGCCAGGTGGTGGAGAAGGCTCATCCCCGCGATGCCGCCGCCGATGATGAGCACGTCTGCCTTGTCGGGCAGAGTTCCGGGGTAATGCTCGGGCGGCGGGGCCCAGAACGGCGTGGTCACCACTCCAAATAGAATCAGATGGCACGTGGCATTTGAAAGCTATGACGTCCTGGTGGTCGGCGGAGGGCTCGCCGGTATCAGGGCAGCAATAGCTGCGGTGGAGGCCAATCCGAAGATCAAGGTCGGCATGGTCTCCAAGGTCTACCCCATGCGCAGCCACACCGTTTCCGCCGAGGGTGGCGCGGCCGCGGTGATGTCACCGGACGACTCATACGAGACCCACGCATTCGACACCATCAAGGGTTCGGACTACCTCGCGGACCAGGACGTGGTCGAGACCTTCGTCCGCGAGGCGCCGGTCGAGATCATCCAGATGGAGCACTGGGGCTGCCCGTGGAGCCGCAACCCCGACGGCACCATCGCAGTGCGTCCTTTCGGCGGCATGAGCACCTGGCGCACGTGCTTCGCCGCGGACAAGTCCGGTTTCCACATGCTGCACACCGTCTTCCAGACCTCGCTCAAGTACGAGCAGATCCACCGCCACGACGAGGCGTTTGTCACCAGGCTCCTGGTCGAGGACAGCCGGTGCGTCGGCGTGGTCGCCCTCGACATGCGGAGCGGCCGTTTCGACGCCATCACCGCGAAGTCAGTGATCCTGGCGACGGGCGGGCTCGGCCGCGTCTACGCGTTCACGACGAACGGGAACATCTGCACCGGTGACGGCATGGCGCTCGCCTACCGCGCGGGTGTCGGCCTCAAGGACATGGAGATGGTGCAGTTCCATCCCACCGGCCTGCCGTTCACCGGCATCCTGATCACGGAGGCCGTGCGAGGAGAAGGTGGATACCTGACCAACAACCAGGGCGAGCGCTTCCTCAAGCGCTACGTTCCGAACAAGATGGAGCTTGGTCCGCGCGACATCATCTCTCGCGCCATGACGACCGAGTTCGAAGAGGGGAGAGGCTTCGAGGGTCCCCACGGCAAGTACATGCACCTCGACGTCCGCCATCTCGGGGAGGAGGTCATCGACCGCAAGCTGCCCTTCATGCGCGAGCTCGGCCGCGAATACGTCGGCATCGACATCGTGAAAGAGCCCATCCCGGTGCGGCCGGTGCAGCACTACATGATGGGCGGGGTGGACGCGGACATCTCGGGCGCCACTGCGATCAAGGGCCTTTACGCGGCCGGCGAGTGCGCCAACGTCGGCTTGAACGGCGGCAACCGGCTCGGCTCGAACTCGCTGCCCGAGTGTCTGGTCTTCGGCGCGGCATCCGGGCGCGCTGCGGCGCACTACGCCGGCTCGGCGAAGGCGGTGACGGCCAACCCGGTCGACGCGATGCTGTGGGACGAGGCGCGCCGCGTCGAGTCGGCCTACCTGGAGAAGAAGAGCGGCGACGAGAAGATCGGCGAGATCCGCGAGGACATGCAGCTGGCGATGGACGAAGGCGCAGGCGTGTTCCGCACCAGAGAAGGCCTGACGGAGCTGATCAAGCGGCTCGGGCTGCTGCGGGAGCGGTTCGAACGGATCAAGGTCGAGGACAGCAGCCGCACCTTCAACACCGAGCTCACCGCCGCGCTCGAGCTCGATTACATGCTCGAGATCTCGGACACCATCGCGCATTCCGCGCTGGCACGCGAGGAGTCACGCGGCGCCCACGCCCGTCGCGACTTCCCCGAGCGCAACGACGAGAAGTTCCTGAAGCACACTGTCTCGTACCAGGCCGGCGAGCAGGCGCCACGTCTCGAGTACCACGACGTGCATCCAGGCCGGTTCAAGCCCCAGGCGAGGAGCTATTGATGGCGAAGAGGATCACGATCCAGGCGACTCGCTACGACCCCGAGAAGGACGAGGCGCCCCGCATGCAGTCATACGAGATCCCCTTCGGCGACGACAGCATGGTCGTGCTCGACGCCCTGAACTACATCAAGGCCCACGTCGACGGCACCCTGAGCTATCGCTGGTCGTGCCGCATGGGGATCTGCGGCAGCTGCGGAATGATGATCAACGGCACGCCCAAGCTCACATGCAATGCCTTTCTGCGCGATTACTGGCCGAAGCCGGTCGTCATCCAACCGCTCAACAACTTCCCCATCGTCCGCGACCTGGTGATCGACATGGAGGACTTCATGCACAAGCTGAAGGCCGTCAAGCCATGGATCATCCGCAAGCAGGAGCTGCCGTTGGGGGCGCGTGAGCACCGCCAGTCACGCGCGCAGATCGACGAGTTCCAACAGTTCAGCCAGTGCATCAACTGCATGCTCTGCTACGCGGCGTGCCCGGTGTACGGCTTGAACGACGAGTTCCTCGGCCCCGCCGCGACCGCGCTCGCGCGGCGCTACGACCTCGACTCGCGCGACGAAGGCTTGAAGCAGCGACTGCCCGTGATCGCGTCGGACGAGGGAGTCTGGGAGTGCAGCTTCGTCGGTGAGTGTTCGGTCGTCTGTCCCAAAGGTGTCGATCCTGCCAAGGCGATCCAGCAGACCAAGCTCGACACGACGATGCGCTTCGTCCTGCCGTATGGAAACAGGGAGTAGCCTCCCTTCCCCCGTGAGCGCGGGGGAAGGCGGGGATGCGGGCCACGGGGCCGGCGTCCGCGACTACCGATGGCGCATGCCGTCCAACTGGTGGACTCGCAAGCGCCACTACTTCATGTACGTCGTCCGCGAGTTCACAGCACTACCGCTGGCGCTGTGGCTGCTCTGGCTCCTGGTCGAGATCAAGCGCGCCGGTGATGGACCCGCGCGCTATGCGCCGCACGGCTCGCCCCTCTTCATCGCGTTCAGCGTGGTCGTGCTGCTGTTCGCGCTCTATCACAGCTTCACCTTCCTGAGCCTTTCCGGCCTGATCATCCGGGTCAAGGTCCTCGACCGACAGCTGCCGCCGCGACTCATCACGGCCGCGATGTTCGGCATCTGGGCCCTGGCCTCGGTGGTGATCGGAGCCGCGCTCATCGGATTCGCACGGTGAGATCCGAGGTCGCGACTCGCCGAAACCGGCCCGCCCTCATGCACCTCTTCTGGTGGTTCATGTTCTCGCAAGGGGGCGTGATCGCCGCGCAGTTCCTTCCCATCCACATCCTGCTGCAGGGCATCCTCGGTCCGCTGGGCATGGTGCGGGTCGTCGACCGCCACTACGACACCTGGGTTGCCGTGCTTGGCAACCCGATCGTCAAGCTCTACCTGCTGGTCCTGATCGCGGTGCCCTTTTTCCACTTCGCGCACCGCCTGCGCTACCTGCTGGTCGATCTCGGCGTCCCGCAGGCGAGGAGCGTGCCCGCGCAGGTCATCTTCTATGGCGGCGCCGTGGTCGTCACGTTGGTCACGATCTGGGTGCTCCTCACGACCGTCCCCCTGTCCTTCGGCTAGCGCCATGCTCACGGTCGAAGCTGTCCCCGCACCGGAGCTGGGCAACACGAGCTTTCTCGTCGCCGACGCGGCGCACGGCGTCGGGCTGGTCATCGATCCGCTGCGCGACATCGACCGGTACCTGAAGATCGCCTCCGACATGGGGATCCGCCTGACCCATGCCCTGGACACGCACCTCCACAACGATTTCGTCTCGGGTCGCCGAGAGCTGGCCGCCGAGGCGGGCTGCGACATCGATGAGCTCGCCCCTGACCAGGAGCTCGCCTTCGGCGACCAGGTCATCCGCGCCGTCCACACGCCGGGCCACACGCCCGACCACAAGAGCTATGTGCTGAGCCGCGCCGGCCGCCCCGACGCGCTGTTCTCCGGCGGCGCCGTGATGCTCGGCGCGGTCGCGCGCACCGACCTCTTCGGACCGCACCTGGCGGTGCACCTCGCTCTCGAGGCCCTGACCACGCTCCAGGTGCGGCTGCGAGGCCTGCCCGACGGCATCCGCGTCTTTCCGACGCACGGCGCGGGATCCTTCTGCGGCATCGCCGGCCGCAGCGGCCACGAGACGACGCTCGGCCACGAGCGCCAGACCAACCTTTTCTTCCAGGTGACCGAGGTCATGCCTTTCCTGGCTCGGATCCTGAACCAGGAGCGCTATCCGACCTACTACCGAGACATGGCCGTGCTCAACCGAGAAGGGGCGCGGCTGATCGGCCGCGATATGCCCGCGCTGGCCAAGCTTTCCGCGGCGGAGGTTGCCCGGCTGATGGACGAAGGCGCGGCCGTAGTGGACGTGCGACCGGGGCGGGATTACGACCGCGGCCACATCCGGGGCAGCTACAGCGTCGGCATAGACGGACCCGTCAGCGCGTGGGTCGGCTGGCTGATCGAGCGCGAGCGGCGCATCGTGCTCGCCGGCGGCGCGGGTGCGCAGCACCACGAAGCGAACCGCCAGCTCCTGCGCATCGGCTTTGACAACGTGGCGGGTGAGCTGGAAGGGGGAATGGAGGCCTGGAGCTCGAGCGGCCGCGAGCTCGCGACGTTCGAGACGGTCGACGTCGAGGACATGGCGCAGTGGATCCTCAGCGCCGAACCGATGACGGTGGTGGACGCAAGGGATGCGCACGAGTGGTGCGCCGGCCATGTGCCGGGCGCGGTGCACATCTACGTGCCGGACATCCCTCATCGCGCGGGCGAGGTGTCCCGCGATGCGCCGGTGGCGGTGCACTGCGCCTCCGGCTACCGGGCTGGAATCGCCGCCAGCCTGCTCGAGCAGGCAGGCCTGACGCGGATCCTCCACGTCAACGGCCACTACTCCGACTGGGACCTTCTCCACCTGGCCGAGGTCAGGTAGGCGGGTTGACCTCCCCGCTTGCCCGGGGAGGCGGCCGCAAAGCGGCCGGAGGGGACGATGAGCATTACTTCCGCCGATCGAGCCGCGTTCGGTCGGTCGTGCGTCGCGTGATGGCCGCCGTGCTGGCTCTGGCCATGCTCCTGGTCATCGCGCTCGGCGTCGGAGGGGTGTCGGGCCGCCTCACGCCGTATGAGCTGTACACGCATTGCGGGATCCGCTACGCGGACTTCGGCGGCACGCGCTACTACGCCGACCCGCCGCAGGACGACGGGAATGGCAACCCGCCGGGCGGGTGGGGGAACCCCACCGACTCGGGCTGGTTGGTCGTCCTCGACTCCAGTTCGATCGCTTTCCTCGACTGGACCGGACATCACGCCTCGTTCTCGACGCATCCGCACACGGGAGTGCCGCAGGTCCAGCTCTGTAGCTGAAGTCAACAGATTGTTGTGTAAGCACAACAAGAGCCTATACTGTCGCTATGCCCGACAGCGGACGGCAGATCCACAACCGGCTGGCCGTGCTCCGGACCGAACGCGGCATGTCGCGCGGCGAGCTCGCGTACGCCGTCGGCGTCAACCCGCAGACGATCGGCTACCTGGAGCGTGGCGACTACAGCCCCAGCCTCGACCTGGCGCTCCGCCTGGGTGAGGTCTTCGGACTACCGATCGAAGCGATGTTCTCCACCAGGCCGTTTCCGCGCATGTCGGAGCTGGTCTACGGTACGAAGCGTCAGAAGGAGGCCGCAGGATGAGCGCCCAGATCCCGCCGCAAACCAGGGCGGAGCAGATCGCCGAGAGACTGGAGGAGAGACGGCAGCTCGAGCTGGCCAGGCCGAGCTTGCGCCTGTCGAGGACCAGGCGCCGGATCGCGGTCGTGGCGACATACGCGACGCTGGCGGCTCTTCTCTTGATGTATCCGCTCTGGTCCTCCGGCCCACCCGATGAACCTGCGCTGATGCTGTGGCTGGTGGGAGGCCTCATCGCCCTGGCCGGTTGCTTCACCGTCGTCGACTATGCGGTGGGCGGCTTCGTCAGCAAGAGGGACACGTTGCTCGATGAGCGCGAGCGCGCGATACGTGATCACGCGACGGCTGTGGCGTATCGGGCGCTGGGCACGCTGGTCGCCGCGGCCACTGTCTACGTGATCTTCGCCGACCTCAATCCGCGCTGGCTGCCCCTGCCTCGGAGCCTGCAGGAGGCCGCCCCAGTCGGGATCGCGGTGATCTGGCTCATCACCTCGCTGCCGAGGGCGATCCTGGCGTGGACCCTGCCCGACCCGGAACCCGTCGAGCTCTAGCGCTTGCGCGCTCGCCAGATCTCCTCGGCGGGCCAGCGCCTGGCCCACGCCGCGGGGACGAACGAATAATAGGGATGGTCGATCGCGTCGTCAGGCGCGAACAGCTCGCGAAAGTCGACCACGTCGAACCCGGTCTCTCTGAGCAGCCGGAACATCTCCGAGCCGCTGATGTGAAACTCGGTCGAGGGCAGATCCTCACCCTCCGGTGGCCAGTCGAATCGGTGCATCCCCTTCTGAGGCCGGACCAGCTGCTCGGCGACCTGGCCTTGTTCCGGCGCGCACAGCGACTGAAGTGTGCTGCCGCGCAGGAACAGCAGCTCACCACCGGCCCGGAGCAGGCGCGCGGCCTCCGGGATCCACAGGTACGGGTCGCACCAGATCGAGGCGCCGTACTCGGAAACGGCAAGGTCGAATGAGGCGTCGGGCAGCGGCACCTTCTCGGCGTTGGCCTCGATGAACTCGAGGCCCAGGCCGAACTCGGAATCCATCTCGCGCGCCGTGGCCAGCTGCGCCGGCGTCACGTCGACGCCGACGACCCTGCGCGCGCCTCGCTTCTTCAACCACGCTCCGAAATAACCGGTCCCGCACCCGAGCTCGATGACGTCGAGGCCTTCGACCTCAGGCAGAGCACGGACCTGCTCCTCGGGCACGTGCCAGACGCCCCAGTGAACGCCACCGGCCCACGACTCGCGCGCATGCGACGCCGTGTAACGCGCGTTCGACTCGGTCCAGTGCGCCCGGTTGCGAACCGCGTACTCGGGCAGGACGTCCTCAGGCATCGGTGACGGAGGCTTCGAGCAGGGTCGCGAACTTGCGCCGCGCCGCCTCGCGCCGGGTCGGGACGTGCTCCCGCGGCCAGATGCCCTCCGGCGCCTGGTACCCGGCCAGGATCTGCCGCGCCACCGAGACGCGGTGCACCTCGTCGGCGCCGTCGTAGATCCGCGCCGCCCGCGCGTGGCGGTACATCTCTTCGAGCGGGAGATCGGCCGAGAACCCCAACGAGCCATGCACCTGGATGGCGCGGTCGATCACGTCGTGAAGGACCTTCGCGCCGAAGAACTTGATCAGCGAGATCTCCTTGCGTGCGGCGGCCGCGCCCTCCGTATCGATCACCCAGGCGGCGTGCAGGGTCATCAATCGCGCGGCCTGCATCTCGGCCGCTGAGTCTGCGATCCAGTTCTGGACCGTCTGGTGCCCGGCGAGCTTCTTGCCGAACGCCTCGCGCTGCAGCGAGCGCTCGCACAGCATGTCGAACGCGCGCCGCGCCTGGCCGAGCCAGCGCATGCAGTGATGGATGCGCCCCGGGCCAAGGCGGGCCTGCGCGATGAGGAATCCCTGGCCGCGCTCGCCGAGGAGGTTTGCCTTCGGGACGCGGCAGTCTTGATACAGGATCTCGGAGTGCCCGTAGCCGAACCTCTCGTGCTCACCGCCGAGCGTCGGGATGTTGCGAACCTTCTTCAAACCCGGCGCGTCCCCAGGGACGATGATCATCGATGCCCGCTCGTATTTCCCCGCGTCAGGCTCTGTCATGACCATCGCGATCAGGAAGTCCGCGATCATGCCGTTCGACGTGAACCACTTGTGACCGTTGATGACCCACTCGTCGCCCTTCAGCTCGGCCGTGCTGGAGAGAAGCGTCGGGTCTGACCCCGCGGTGTTCGGCTCCGTCATCGAAAACGCGGAGCGCATTCGGCCCTCCAGCAGCGGATAGAGCCACCGCTTCTTCTGCTCGTCCGTCCCGAAGTGGGCGAGGATCTCCGAGTTGCCGGAATCGGGCGCCTGGTTGCCGAAGACGATCGGTCCCCAGATGGACGCACCTTCGATCTCGTGCATGAGCCCGAGCTTGACCTGTCCATAGCCCTGGCCTCCCAGGTCCGGCGGCAGGTGGGTGGCCCACAGCTTCTGGCGCTTGACCTCCTGCTGCAGCGGCCGGATCGCGGCCGTGAACCCGCGCTCGTCGGTCTCGAGCACCTCGAGCGGATAGACCTCGTCGTGCATGAACTTGCGCATCCATTCGAGCTTGGCTTCGAACTCGGGCTCGGTCGAAAAATCCCAGGCCATCTGCCTCTCCTAGACACCTCGATCGAGCAGGGCAATGCCCTCGTCGATCATGCCCGTGATGGTAGTCGTGAGGCCCTCGTACATGGGGTCGGGGCGTTTGCCGCGGCGGTGGAGCATGAGGTTGTAGCCGAAGATCGCCGCGTACTTGTAGAGGCTCATCGCGGCGTACCAGCGCATCTCGTCCGGGTCGACGCCGTAAAGCTTGAACAGCTGCTCCATCGAGACGTCGATCGCCCCGCCCGGGTTGGGCGCGCCCTGGTAGTGGCGGCGGATGGAGACGATGCAGAGGCAGCCGAGGTCGAGCAGGGGCTGGCCGACCTGGGCGATCTCCCAGTCGAGGACGGCCGCGAGCTCGGCGCCGCGGAACAGCATGTTGCCGTAGTGGTAGTCGCCGTGGACGAGAGTCGGCGCGCGCTCGACGGGGAGCTGCACCGCGAGAAGTCCGCCCAGCTCGCCGGCGCGTCTGGTGAGCTCTTCGGGGGCGCGCTGCATCAGCCACGCCCAGCGCATCATCTCGGCCTGCAGGCCGACCGATTCCTCGTCGCCGATGCCGGTCTTGCCCAGGGGCAGTGCCTGCAGTCGCTTGAGCACGGCGACGGCTGAGGCCGCGATCTCGTGCGGCCGTTGGTCGAGCACGGTCTTCTCGATGCGCAATCCGTCGACGGCCTCCATGAGGATGAAGGGCCGCCCGTCGACAGCGGCGTCGGTGCAGATGATCGGGACGGCAGGCGTCGGCAGTCCGCCCGCGTGAAGCGCCGCCATGATCCGACCCTGCCGCACCACGTCGGCCGGGCCCGCGATGCGCGCGCCGGGTGGAGGAAGCCGCAGCACGTAGCGCGCGCCCACGCCGCCTTCCTCGAGCGAGACGAAGTAGGTGAACCCGGAGTGGCCCTCCGGGATGGGGTCGATTGACGTGACCTCGAGACGCGGGCGGTCCATACGAGTGCGACACTCGCGTTCGAGGTCGGCGCGAATCTGCTCCATCACTCGAGATGCCCGACGTCACCGACGGCGCCGACCATCCGTCGATCGCCGAGCACCCGCACCACGCTGATGCTCGTGTAGTAGGGCAGCATGCGCAGGCGGCCGGGCTCGAGCTGCAGGACGTCGGTGAGGTACGCGATGATCGCGCCGCCGTGGCCGACCGCCACGACGCGCCGGCCGGCATGCCGCTCGACCATCTCGCCGAGCGCGGCGGTCATCCGCGCGACCACCTTGTCCGGCTCTTCTTTGAAGTCGAGCGTGCCGTCTTCATCGATCTCGAGCGCGATCTCCACCAGCCGGTCATCGACGTGCACGTCGTCGCTGATCGTGCGCGCTGTCTCCAACGCGCGGCGGTAGGGGCTGGAATACACGGCCGCGGGCGCGAGGTGGCGGATGCGCTGCGCAAGACGCGCCGCCTGCTGCTTTCCGATCTCGCTCAACGGCGGATCCGCCGCCTCGGTGGCGAGCTCATAGGCATCGGCGTGGCGGACGAGCCACAGCTCGGTGACGCCTTCCACGCCGATCAGAAACGCGGCCTCCAGCGATCGCATGGCCCGGGTGAGCTGTTCCGAGCTTGACCCGGCCGGGGGCGCCACGGCTAACATTCGACCACATGCTCCGGCTTGTGGGCATCGTCGCCCTACTCGTCCTAGCAGCCTGCGGCCAGTCGAGCGTCAAGACAGTTGCATCGCCGTCGCCCGTGATCGCGCAGGGCAACTGGAATCAAGCGCTGGCGTTCAGCGGTGATTTGAAAGGCGCCATGACCGGCATCGTGTCGGACACGACCACCCAGCAAAGCGAATGCACCGGGTCGCGCACCCACAACGGCGAAACGTGGTCGGACGCGTTCTATGGCAGCGTCGACTCGAGCGGCCAGGTGTGGGGCGTTGTGTTCCTGCTCAAAAATTTCCGGGGTCCGGGCACGTACCTCAACCAGGCCGTGACCGTCGAGGTGCACAGCCCCGACGCCCTCAACGTGTGGAGCAGCGACGCGGGGGACAAGGTCACCTTCCTGGTCGCTCGCAACCAGCAGTCCGGAACCATCAACGCGACCCTCACCAACGCGACGACCGGCAAGATCGCGGCCGAGCACATCACCGGCAGCTGGAACTGCCGCGGGTGAGTGTGCATGTGGAGGTACGGTTCGACGGCCACTGCTTTGGTTGCGGGCCGCTCAACGCCGAAGGGCTGAGCCTGAAGTTCACGCCAGGACCCGAGGGATCGACCGCCGAGTACCTCGTGCCAGAGCGCTTCCAGAGCTGGGCGGGGATGGCGCATGGCGGAATCACGGCGCTGATGCTCGACGAGGCGGTGGGCTGGGCCGCATGGCACGCCGGGCACCCCGGGGTGACGGGCCGGCTTCAGGTGTCGTACCGGCGGCCGCTGAAGCTCGGCGAGGCGGTGCGGATCGTCGGGCACGTGGAGAACGTGAGGCGGAACCTGGTCTATGCGACGGCCTTTGTCGAGAACCGCGACGACCGCTCCCGAATCGCCGACGCGACGGCGACCCTGATGGAAGCCAAAACCGTCGTTGAAGCGGTGGATCCGATCGTCCCGTAACCGACAATCGTTTACTTAAGGTGAGCCAGGTCCGATGAGCAGCGCCGCAGACGGAATGATCGCGCGCGGCCGCCGCCTGTTCTGGACGTCGGTCCGCAGCGGCGGAGCGCTGCGCTGGGCCGGAATCGGGCTCGGAGTGATCGTCGCGATCGTGGTGCTGGCGCTGGTCTACGGCGACCTGCCCGAGTTCGTGCGTTTGGGCGGGCGGATGCGGGAGCTGTTCCGCCACTACACCTACCTGACCGGATTCGCGCTCCTGTACATCGAGGAATCGGGCATCCCGCTCCCCGCGCCGGGCGACGTGTTCGTCCTGTTCGTGGGCGCGCACATTCCGCACAACGTCTTCGCGTTCATGGTGGCGTGGTTCGGACTGATCCTGGCGGTGACGGCGGGGGCGACCAACCTCTTCTTTCTGTCCAAAAAGTACGGCCGCCAATTGGTGGATAGCCGGTACGCGGCCTACGTGCACCTGAGCCCGGAGCGCGTGGCGCGGGCGGAGAAGTGGTTCCGGCGCTACGGGATGCTTGCGATCATCTTCGGTCGCCACATCCCCGGATTTCGCGTGCCGATCACTGTGGCGGCGGGGGTGTTCAAGGTCCCGTACCGGGTGTTTGCGCCAAGCGTGGCGGTGTCGACAGCGATCTGGGCGGGGATCGTCCTGTTCATCGGGATCAACTTTGGCTCGCGGTTCGAGGCGTTCCTGAGGGTGCACAGCCTGTTGTATTTCGTCTGGGGGGCGATCGTGGTGGCGCTGGTGGTGGGGATCTTCGTGGGGCAGAGGCGGGAGGACGCGGCCCGGGCGGCGCGGGCGGTGGAGAAGGTCGGCCGGTAGAATCACCGGGTCGCTCTTCGGTCGCCTGGTCTTGTGTGGTCGGAGTCGGGGGCTGGCGCAGTTTGGCAGCGCGCACGGTTCGGGACCGTGAGGCCCCGGGTTCAAATCCCGGGCCCCCGACCA
>DATEHQ010000036.1:0-8708 GCA_035279525.1 Candidatus Dormiibacterota bacterium | reverse complement strand
GCAAAACGTCGAGGTCGTGTTCGCCAGCCAGCTTCAGTGGACCGAGTACCAGCTGCGGAACGGAAAGCTGCAGCCGGGATGAGCGTGCATCGCCAGGCTTGTCTCCTCGCGATCACCAGCATCGTGATCGCGGCCTGTGGTGCCGTCGCGACTCAGCCCTCTGCACCGTCGTCGCAATCGTCGACGCCGTCAGCCGGCATCGGGTCGGCGCCTACTCCGCCGTCGAGCCCGCAGCTGGACGCCAGCGTGGCCATGGCCTACACGACCGCCTACGGCCGGTCCGCTGACCTGCACTGCCCGCATCTGCTGGGCCAGGACGACCGCGTGGTCCTTGCCGAGGCGAGGCTGCAGTATTCGAGCGACGAGATCAGCCGGATTGCGGCGCCGGCAACAGATGGCGGATTCGACTACAGGCGGATGGATGCAACCTTCCTCGCCAATCCCCCCGGAGCGGCGACAGGGGAACCCCCGCGCCTGGACCGGGTCCCGCCCAGTGGCGCGCAGTCAGCCTGCGTCGAGCTTCTAAACGTCACCAACACGGGCCACACCACGATCCAGCTACCGCGTGTCGGGCTGCGGCTTACCGGCAAGCCGGTGCCGAATTCATTCCAGTACAGGCTTGTCGACTTCTGCTCGGTGCTGCAGGTCGCGCATTACTGCGGACCGGCCGGCGGCGCTGGACCCGCCGACTGTTCGGTGTACGAAGTCGTGGTGGCGTTGAACACCGACCCGTACCGGTCGGATTTCCTCGGCGTCCCCGTGCAGTTCAACTCCTTCACCAACCAGCCGTGCCCCGAGGTCACGCTCGCTCCTGGCAGAACGGTCACCTTCGTAATGACGACGTACTCGGCCACGCCGACGACCTATCGCGCGGTCCCGGTCCTTGACGTGGTCACCTCGTCAGCCAGGGGAACGGTTGCCTTCGATCAGTTCGGGGGCATCTACGCTTTCGCGGACCCATCCCAGTTCGCCTGCTACAAGCTCGTCGGCACGAGTTTCGTGCTCTGGGAGCAGGGCGCCGCCTCGCTGGACGTGGATGCGAACGCGCTCAAGAACGCCTGGTGCCCCTAATGCGCCTGGGTGCGATTCTCGCGGCCGGGCTGATCCTGTCCGCCGGGTGCGGACCGACCTCGCCACCGTCCGCCGGCGCGCCGCCGAGCCCATCGCTCAGCCCGTCGCAGGGCCCCGCTGTCGACGCGAACCTCAACGTCGTCGTCGGTTCGCTGTTCGGCCGCGGTGGAGAGCTCCACTGCCCGAACTGGATCGAGCACGTCGACAACATCGTGCTCGCCCAGTCCCGCCTCACCTACTCGGATGCGGAGATCAGCCGGATGGCCGCGGCTTTCAGCGGCGAAGCCGTCATTCCCCAGCAGCTCGACCCCTCGCTGCTCGCTGTGATGCCCGGGGCAATGACCTCAAGCGTTCCCTCCCATCCGGATCTTCTATTCCTCGAGGCGTGCCTGGTCACGCTCGAGATCACCAACGGTGGGACGAACACGGTTCAGATTCCTCGCGTGGGCCTGCGCCTCCTCGAGAAGCCGATCGCGAACCAGACCGTCTATCGATTGGTCGAGTTCTGTTCGGTGGTGCACAGCTCGGATTACTGCGGGCCGCGAGGCTTTGGCGGGGGAGCCGACTGCTCGACCTACAACGTCTATCTATCGCTGGCCGATCAGCCCGCGGGGGCCGATTTCCTGGCCAGGCCAATGCAGACCGACCTCGGCACCATGGAGCCGTGCCCTGAGGTTACCCTCGCCGCCGGCCAGTCGGTCACATTCCGCCTGGCTGTCTACTCGACGAGCGCGCTGGTCTACCGGGCGGGACTGGTGCTCGACGTCGTCACCTCCACCGGGCGGGGAACGATCGCGTTCCCGCAAATGGCGGGCGTCTTCACCTACGCCGACCCATCGCAGTTCTTGTGCTACAGGTTGTCGGGATCGACCTTCGTGCTCTGGCACCAGGGCGCGTCGGCGTACGACTTCGTCGGGAACTCTCAGGCTGGTGGGTACTGCCCTTGACGAGGGTCGGCGCGATGTCTGTCGTCGTCCTGATCACCTTCGCGGCTTGCACGCCGGGTCAGGCGAAAGCGACCCCGTCCCCGGCCTCTTCGCCGCCCCCACGTTCGCCAAGCATCCTTGCCGCGGCCGGCGCGACACCAACGCCCACACCCCAGCTCAACGTGAGCCTCTCCGTCGCGTACGGCACGGTCTACGGCCGGACCGGCGAACCGCACTGCCCCAACTGGATAGATCAGATGGACAATGTCGTGCTCGCTCAGTCCCGCCTGACCTATTCGGATGCGGACTTGACGCGGATCGCGTCCGCCATGGAAGGGCCCCACCTGAACCTCAACAAGCTCGACCCTGCTTTGCTTTCGGTTCAGCCTGGCGTGCCGACCGCGGCCCGATCCTCAGGACAAGGTTCGCTTTTTCCGTCTGACTGTGAGTTCGAGCTCGAGGTTACGAACTCAGGCAGGTCAGCAGTCCAGATCGCTCGCGCCGGACTCCGTCTGACGGCTGACCCTGAGCGAAACGGCTCGACGTATCGCCTCGTCGAATTCTGCTCCGTGATTCACAGCCCGACCTATTGCGGCCCAAGTGGGTTTGGTGCCGGCGGCTGTACGAACTTTGTAGTCAACCTGGAGCTGGCGAGCCAGCCGAATGGATCCGACTTCCTTGCGACGCCTGTTGCCGACCCATCGTGCCCGCAGATCGCGTTGATCCCGAACCACAGTGTGACGTTCCTATTTGCCGTCTACTCGCGAGCTGCGCTCATCTATCGAGCGGTGCCGGTCCTCGACGTGATCACGCCGAGCACCGTGGCGCAGGTGACCCTACCCCAGTTCGCTTCCATCTACACGTTCGCCGAACCATCGGCGTTCACTTGCTACAAGCTTTCGGGCTCGACATTCACGCCTTGGCTGCGTGGCGCCGCGGCTTTTGAGTGGGACACCTACTCGCAGGCTGGTGGGTACTGCCCTTGACGAGGGTCGCCTTAATGTCTGTCGTCGTACTGATCACCTTCGCGGCGTGCACGCCAGGGCAGGCACAAACGAGCCCGTCCCCGACCTCTTCGCCGCCGCCACGTTCGCCCAGCATCCTTGCCACGGCCAGCCCGACACCAACGCCAGCACCTCAGCTCAATGTGAGTCTCTCCGTCGCATATGGATCCATCCACGGCCGCACCGGAGAGCCGCACTGCCCCAACTGGTTCGACCATTGGGACAACGTGGTCCTCAACCAGTCGCGGCTGACCTACTCGGCCGGCGACCTCGGCCGGATGAGCGCCTGGTTCAAGAGTGGCAAGACCCCTGACTACGACCTGTTGGATCCGTCCCTGCTCGCCGTGCAGCCCGGCGCACCCACGTCAGCTCCAACCGGCGACGCGGCAGGAGTTGCCGCGCCGTTCGGGACGGCGATGTCGTGCCTCTTCTCGCTCGAGATCACCAACACCGGACCGAGCGCCGTTCAGATTCCCCAGGCCGGCCTTCGTTTGACCGGGTCGCCGGTTCCGAATCCCACCGCCTATCGATTGGTCGAGTTCTGCTCGGTCGTCAAGAGCGCGTCTTTCTGTGGCCCGGTCGGCGGTGGATCTCCACCGCCGTGCTCGGTAGAGGGTGTCGAGGTTGCGCTGACCGATGGGCAGGTCGGCACCGACATCGTGAGCCCGCCCGCGCAGCTCGACCCGACCTCTCATCAGGCCTGCCCAGAGGTCACTCTCGCGCGCAACCAGAGCGTCACGCTCGTGTTCGGCGCCTACTCATCCGCGGCGCTGATCTACCAGGCGATGCCGGTGCTCGATGTGATCACGCCGACCGCGCAGGGCACGGTCACCTTCCCGCAGCTGGCCTCGGTCTACGCCTTCGCGGACCCGGCTCAGTTCACGTGCTACAAGCTGTCGGGTTCGACCTTCGTGGCCTGGAAGGTCGGTGCCGCCGCGTACGACTTCATGGCGAACCAGCAGCAGAACGCCTGGTGCGCGTGAGGGGTCACAGACCCATGGCGACCACTAGGCCTTGGCCCTATTTGCGGCTCGGCCACAAAATCTAGTCGCGCAGCCGCTCGGGAGCCGATATAATCCCGGCAGCCCGCCCGTATATCCCACCCTACGTTCCAGGAGGCATCCCAGCACACATTGTCGCGGCGGAAGAAGACCGTCGGTCTCGACCTTGGCACCAGCCGGGTCACGGTTGTCATCGCGGAGTCTGACGATCCCGGGACCCCCGTGAGCGTCATCGGTGTGGGCGAAAGCCCGTCCGAAGGCCTGCGCAAGGGTGTCGTCGTGAACCTCGACAAGACCATCGCCGCCATCCAGGCCGCGGCGGTCGCCGCCGAGCGCATGGCCGGCCAGCGCATCGAGTCGGTCGTCGTGTCCCTCGGTGGCACGCACCTCTTCAGCCAGAACTCGACGGGCGTGGTCGCCGTCGCGCACGACGACCACGAGATCGGCGACGACGACGTGCACCGCGTCGTCGAGGCGAGCCGCGCCGTGAGCGTCGCGTCGGACCGCCAGGTCATCCACGTCATCCCACGCGCCTACACGGTCGACGGGCAGGACGGGGTGCGCGACGCGATCGGAATGACCGGGCGCCGCCTCGAGGTCGAGACCAACATCGTCACCGGCGCGCAGACCGCGGTCCAGAACGTGATCAAGTGCGTCCACGGCGCGGGCTTCGACGTCGACGACGTGGTCTGCGCGGGGCTCTCCGCCGGCGAAGGGGTGCTGAGCCCGCAGGAGATCGAGCTTGGCGTATGCCTGGTCGAGATCGGCGCGGGCACCACGAGCGTGGTCGTCTACAACGAGGGCAGCGCTCGCCACCTGGCCGTGCTGCCCGTGGGCGGCAACCACGTCACCAGCGACATCGCGATCGGGCTGCGCACCACGCTCGACGAGGCCGAGGGTCTGAAGCTCAACTACGGCCACGCCCTGCCTGACGTCATCGACCACGCGGAGAAGGTCGAGGTCAGGCAGGTCGGCGGCGACAGGATCACCGCGCTGCCGCGCCGGTTCCTCGCCGAGATCATCGGCCCGCGCATGGTCGAGATCTTCCAGATGGCGCGCGAGGAGGTGCGCAAGACCGGCTTCGACCAGCTGCTCCCGGCGGGCGTGGTCGTCACCGGAGGCGGCTCACGCTTGATGGGCACCATGGACGCCGCACAGGCGGTGTTCAACACTTCGGCGCGCCTCGGCCAGCCCGCGGGCCTCGTCGGCCTGGCGGACAGGGCCCAGGGCCCATCCTTCTCCGTCGTCGCCGGTCTCGTGAAGTGGGGGTCACGCGCTCCCGCCCGCGGTTACGGCAATCCGCGCCAGGCCGCGACGTTCGGCGGGACGTATCAAAAAACAGTGAGGTGGCTGCGCGATTTTTTCTAGAGAACACACCAAAAACCAGCTCGAGCTCGCCATGGCAAAAGCAAGCAACAAGGAGGATCACCTGATCGTGATGAAGGAAAGCGAACTGCACGAAGGGCGAGCGCGCATCAAGGTCGTGGGCTGCGGCGGCGGCGGCGGCAATGCCGTCAACCGGATGATCTCGAAGGCCCTGAAGGTCCAGTTCATCGCGGTCAACACCGACAAGCAGGCGCTCGAGCGCTGCCAGGCCGACGTCAAAGTCCAGATCGGAAACAAGATCACCCGCGGCCTGGGGGCCGGGGGAGACTGGACGCGCGGCCGCGACGCGGCCGACGAGAGCCGCACCGAGCTGTCGGCGGTCGTCCAGGACTCCGACATGGTGTTCATCACCGCCGGAATGGGCGGCGGTACCGGCACCGGTTCGGCGGCCATCGTCGCCGAGGCGGCCAAGGAGGCCGGCGCGCTCACCATCGGCGTCGTGACGCGGCCTTTCGCGTTCGAGGGCCGGATCCGCAACGACACGGCCGAGGAAGGCATCAAGTCACTGCGCAGCCAGGTGGACGCGCTGATCGTCATCCCCAACGACCGCCTGGCCCAGGTGGCGAGCTCCAAGACCACGCTCGAGGAGGCGTTCCGGATGGCGGACGACGTCCTGCGGCAGGGCGTGCAGGGCATCTCCGACCTGGTGACGCAGCCGGGCGTGATCAACCTCGACTTCGCCGACGTGAAGGCGATCATGGAGAACGCGGGCGAGGCGCTCATGGGCATCGGGCACGGCGCCGGGGATTCCCGCGCGGAGGATGCAGCCAAGCAGGCTGTCTCGAGCCCATTGCTGGAGACGTCGATCGACGGCGCCAAGGGCATCCTTTTCAACATCACCGCCGGCAAGGACATCACGCTGCAGGAGGTCCAGAAGGCGGCCGAGATCGTGCGTTCTGCAGCGGACCCTGGGGCCAACATCATCTTCGGCGTCGTGCGCGACGACACCATGCAGGGCGAGATCAAGATCACGGTCATCGCCACCGGCTTCGGAGGCAAGACTCAGCACGAAGCCAAGCAGGAAGTCGTGCGTCGTACGATCGAGCGGCCGGAGTTCGGCGCGGACGAGCTCGGCGACATCAACATCCCCGCGTTCCTGCGCAACCGGATGTAGCCGGCCCAAGAGGTTCACATGCGTTGCCCGTACTGCGGTCACCACGACCTGAAGGTGGTCGACTCCCGTGACTCGGAGGTCGGGGAGGCGATCCGCCGGAGGCGCGAGTGCCTGCAGTGCGGGCAGCGCTTCACCACCTACGAGCGGATCGAGGCGGTGCCCTTTTATGTCACGAAGAAGGACGGGCGGCGTGAGGACTTCGACCCTCAGAAGCTGTTCACCGGCCTGAAGAAGGCGACAGAGAAGCGCGACATATCGCCAGAGCGGCTGCGCGCCATCGTCGACGACATCGAGGCGGAGCTGCGCCGCTCGGGTCGCGTCGAGATTCCGAGCCAGGAGATCGGCGAGATGGTGATGGACCGGCTGCGCGACCTGGACGAGGTGGCGTACATCCGGTTCGCCTCCGTGTACAGGGAGTTCATGGACCTGCAGCAGGTCAAACGGGAGATCGAGCAGGTCCTCAGCTCGCGCCGTTCGTAGAGTTCAGCGCGTGCAGACCGCGCCCGACCTGCTCCAGATTGCCGCGCTCGCGTCCGAGGCCGGGCTGATCCACGGCTTCTCGACGCTCGCCATCGGTTCAGTCGGGCTGACGCACGCGCCAGATCCACATGCCGCGCTGAGTGCCCGCCGTGCCTTCGCCCGGCGGCTCGGGGTCGACGCTGACACGCTCACGGTGGCGGGGGCCGTCCACGGCGCCAAGGTGGCGCGCGTCCTCGAGCCATGGGAGGTGATCCAGGGTGTCGACGGGCTGGTGACGGATCGTCCTGGGCTCGGCCTCTTTGCGACCTTCGCGGACTGCTATCCGATCCTGCTCTGGGATCGGGCCAAGAAGTGTGTCGCGCTCGCGCACGCCGGTTGGCGCGGCACGCATGCCGGGGTCGCCGCGGAGGCGGCGCGGGTCATGCGCGAGGACTACGGCTGCCGTGACATTGTCGCCGGCATCGGGCCGGGCATCTGCGGGCGGTGCTACGAAGTCGGAGCCGAGGTCGCATCGAAGTTCGACGCGCGGTTCGTCACGGCTGGTCACGGCGACCGGTTCCTGCTCGACCTGGCGGCGGCCAACCGCGCCGGCCTCGAGGAGGCGGGTGTGCGGGAGGTGCACGTGCTGGGGGTGTGCACCAAAGAGAGCGATTTTTTGCCCTCGCACCGCCGTGAGCCGGACGGCGCCAGGTTCGGCGCCATCGTCGCGATCCATGCCTGACGTCGCCGCCCGCCTGCACGAGGTCAGGACGCGAATCGAGCGCGCCGGGCGAGACCCACGCGAGGTCACCATCGTCGCTGTGACCAAAGGGTTCGACGCCGCGACGTGCCGGGAGGCGCTCGCGGCCGGCCTCCACGTCCTGGGCGAGAACCGGGTCCAGGAGGCTCTGGGCAAGATGGGAGAGATCGAGGGCGCGACCTGGCACCTCATCGGTCACCTCCAGACGAACAAGGTGCGGCACGCCCTGGGCCGCTTCACACTCATCCAGACCATCGACTCGGTCCACCTGGCGGAGGCGATCGCACGCGCCGGCTCCGGCCAGCAGGTCCTGGTCGAGATCAACGTCGCCCGCGAGCCGCAGAGGTCGGGCGCGAACCCCGCGCACGCCCATCAGGTGATCGCCGCCACCGCCAACCTGCTCGACCTGAAGGGCCTGATGGCGATGGGTCCGTCGCAGGGCGATCCGGCGCAGGCCTTCGACGAGCTGAGGCGCCTGCGCGACGAGGCACAGCAGGCCACGGGCCGAGCGCTGCCGGTACTTTCGATGGGGATGAGCGGCGACTTCGGGGCCGCCCTGACTGCAGGAAGCACGATGCTACGATTGGGCACGGCGCTGTTCGGACCTCGCCCTCATTGATGCTGATCGCCTCTCTCCTCATTTACGTGCTCTGGGCCTTCATCATCGTGATGTTCATTCGGGTCATCTTCTCGTGGGTCAGCCCATACCCGACCAACGCGGTGTCCAGGTTCACGTTCCGCGTGACCGAGCCGATCCTCGCGCCGATTCGGCGCCGCCTGCCGCCCGTCTCGGGGATGGACCTCTCTCCGCTGGTCGTGACCCTCGTCGCGTATTTCCTGATCGCCGCCCTGCGTAACATCGGCTGACCGGATGTTTGAAAAGGTCGATCAGAAGGTCAGCTTTCCGGAGCTGGAGCAGCAGCTCATGGAGCGCTGGCAGGCCGAAGGCACGTTCCAGAAATCGCTGGAGCTGCGCGAGGGCAGGCC
>DATEHQ010000035.1:0-1809 GCA_035279525.1 Candidatus Dormiibacterota bacterium | reverse complement strand
TCCGGCCCCGGCTCGGGATGGCCAGCTGCGCGGGCCCGGGCGGCCGCCTCTTCGCGCCGGCGGTCGCCGCGGTTCCCGTACGCCATCATGACCGGCGACGTGCGCAGGCCGCGGCCGAGCTCGTGGTGGCGCTCAGCGAGGGCGTCGATGGCGCGCTGGCAACGGCCAGGAAGGCCGGCCTCCGCAATGCGGAGGCGAGCCTGCTCGAACGGGTCCTCGAGCTTGCGCTGGCGAGCTTCGCGAGCTGCTCGAGGGCGTCGAAGCATTGCCCGCTGGGCGCGGTTCTGTCGGCTCACGGTGGGACGTGCATGGCTGGAGCGCGGTGCTGCGTCTGCTGCAGATAGGAACGTCAGACGTTCGGGCCGCTCACCTCCTCCTGTGGACGCATCCGGCGCTGTGCGTGGCGCGAGCTAGGAGACATCGATTGTCACCTCGAACCGGTCGTCGATCTGGGGCGCCTCAACCCCGCGGTAGATGACCGAAACGCCGTAGATCACTACCTCGCCGGCGGCGGGTACTCGCTCGCTGGTGTCAGGGGTCAGCCAGACCTCGAAGTCACCCGCCTGGTTGCGGCGCTCGACCTTGCCGACCCGCATCCGGCGCTGTGCGTGGCGCGAGCTAGGAGACATCCGGCGGCGGCCCTCCGGCGTGAAGCAGGTTGCTGGCCATGTGCCGATGCAGCTCGCGCTCGAGGCGACGCATCCCCTCGTTCACGTGGTGCGTGATCGTCCGGTCCTGTTCTGCCAGGTTCGCCAGCGTCTCCCTGTCCAGCTGACCCAGCTCGCGCAGCTGACGCAGGTCGTCCAGGATGCGGCGCTCGTTCGCGAGGATCTGCCGCTGGTAGCCCCGCAGCCGGCGCCCGGCGATCCCCAGCACGATGACCAGGACCAGGATGACCAGCTGGAGCACGAACGTCACAAAGGGCGGGCTAGGAGCCATCGCGACCCCCGGGCGGCGGCGGCTCCAACCACCCGCTGTCGATGACGTCCACCGGGCCACCGGCGACCAGCTCGAGCTGCGCGGCACCCATCGCGGCGAACTCGCCGGCCGGAAATGCCCAGCAGCCCAGCACGCGCAGCGACTGCGTCGGCCACTTCCGGCGCACGCGTTCCAGCGCCAACGAGGCGGCCGCCGCCGGGCCCTCCGCACAGACCAGGACGAACTCGAGCGGGATCGAGCCGGCGCGCTCGACGTCGACGCGGTACGCGCGGTGGGCGTTGCTAGGAGACATGTCGCGCCCCCTGAACGAGCGACCAGGGGAAAGGACTCGGCGGGAAGCGTTCGCCCCGTGTCAGCGTGGCCTGACGGCCGCCAGCGACGTACTCCCCGGCCATGTACAGATTCGCCCGACGTAGGACCGGCTCGTCAGCTGCCATCGCCGGTTTCCTGCAGGATCTCGGGCGTCAGCCTCTTGGCCAACCGGTCGACCTTCCGGCTGACCTCGTTCAGGCTCTTGACGATCGACAAGAGGTCCTCGATGTCGGTCTTCCGCTCCCCGAGTCGGAGCGCGATTTCGGCCAGCTGGACGTAGCCCACTTCGAACGACCGCTCGCCGGCCTGGAGCAGCTCAAGACTCGGAGTGAGAGCGAGCACGTCCCGGGTCTTCTGCGTCATCCCCATCCCGGTGCCCACGTGCTGGCCACCGTCGCTTCGCTCGTCACCCACCGTTGCCCACCCCCATGAACCCGAGGTAGCCGACGACCAGGCCGAGGGCGACGACGACGGCGGTGACCAGCGCCTGCCGGATCGTCCGCCAGGCCGGCAGCGCGGGCCGACGGGTCGCCCCGCGGCGCCGGCCGGCGCCGCGGG
>DATEHQ010000034.1:0-40987 GCA_035279525.1 Candidatus Dormiibacterota bacterium | reverse complement strand
CCGTGGTGGCGTGGAGGCTGCTCAGGGATCGACACGAGGTCGCCGCGGGCATCGTCCTGTCGCTGATCCTCCTCAAGCCGAACACGGCGATCCTCGTCCCGTTCGCGCTCCTGTGCGCAGGACGCTTTCGGGCCTTTGCCGCGTGGCTGGGCGCCGTGGCGGTGATCCTCCTGGTGCTGGCGCTCACGCTTGGGCCGGTCGGCCTCTCGGCTTACGCGAGCCAGCTCAGCGGCCGCTTGCCCACGGGCGCCGACGACCTCACGCTGCATGGGGCGTTCGGGCTTGCCGGCGCGAGCGCCATGCTCGTGCGCCTGCTCATCGTGGCGGCCGTGCTAGCCGCCGCGTATCGGCTTCGCGGCCAGGTCGGCCTCGTCGTGCCGATGGCCGTCGTCGCCGCCCTCGTGATCTCCCCCTACCTCCACGCCTCGGACCTCTGCCTGCTCTCCGCCGCCGCCTGGATGGTGTGGGAGGAGAAGCCGGTCGTGGCGTGGCGGCTCCCCCTTGTAGCGGGCTGGCTGCTCGCCAGCCCCTTCCTGTACCTGGGCATCGGCTTCGCGCCGCAGCTGCAGCGTTGGCCCGTCGTCGAGCTTGCCTTCCTCGGCGCGCTCGTGACGGCCGCGTGGTTGCCGTTAACAGGGTGGGATGCCCTGAGGAGACGGGCGGCGGCATAATCAGGTCGCCCGCGCCATTCGGGAGACCAGTTGCCACTCGACATCAAGGACATCGACGGACCGGTGCGCGTGCTCGCGGGGCCCGGCACGGGAAAGACCCACGCCCTCGTCGACCTGTACGAACAGGCCGTGCGCGGCGGCGTAGCCGCGCGCGACCAGATCCTGGTCCTGACGTTCTCCACCGGCGCGGCGGGTGAGATCGCGCGGCGCATCGACGAGCGTCTCGAGGACGACTACGGCGAGGCCTGGATCTCGACCTTTCACAGCTTCTGCGCGCGCGTGCTGCGCGACCACGCCTTCGACCGCAAGCGGCTTCAGCTGAGCGGATTTCAAGAGTGGCTCGTCATGCGTCAGGTGCTCGCCGAGCTGGATCCTTCGGACCTGGGCCCACTCGCCGGCGTCCGCCGCTCAGACGCCTTCGCCAACGACGTCCTGACCTTCGTCGCCTTGATGAAGCAGAACCTCGTGCTGCCCGCGCCTTTGCTGCTGGCTGTCGAAGCGACCGGCACGGAGAGGCTTCGGGTGCTCGCGCGCGTGTATCGCGCTTACCAGCAGCGCCTCGACGAGACGCACATGGTCGATTTCCGCGACCTCGTTGCGTCGGCCGTGGAGCTCCTGCACTCCAACGCCGCGGTGCGCGATCGCCTGCGCTCGCAGTTTCGACTCGTCATGGTCGACGAGTTCCAGGACGTGGACCCCGCGCAGTTCGAGCTGCTGCGCCTGATCGCCCCACCGCAATCGCGATCCCGCCTCGTCATCGTCGGAGACCCTGACCAGTCCATCTACGGCTTCCGCGGCACTGTGCCGCGGCTCCTGACCTCGGACTTCACCTCCGTCTACGGCGCGACCACGCGTCACCTCGATGACTGCCGGCGCTGTTCGCAGGAAGCGCTCGACGCGGGGGAACGGCTGCTGGTCGCAACGCAGCCGGCCCGCACTACCCGGAGCCTGCGCGCGACGGGTGAGCACCCGGAACCTGCTGTCGTCGTAGCGCGTGAGATCGACGCGGTCGACGAGGCTTTCTTCGTGGCGCGGGAGATCAAGCGGCTCCGGTTCGAGGTGCCTGCGCTGAGGCACCGCGACTTCGCCATCGTCCTGCGCAGCACGGCCGCGCTCGGTGCTCCGTTCGAGGAGGCGCTTCGAGCCCTCGACATTCCCTATGAGGTGCGCGGATCGGGCGCCACCGCACGCAATGAGGTCGTCCGATTCCTGATCGGTTATCTCGAATCGCTGCGCCGTCCTGACGACTCGGAGGCGTTCGAGGGAGCGCTTGCTTCGAGCCTCGGTGGGGTCGGCGCGAGGACGGTGAGCCGCCTGCGCGCACACGCGCGGGAGAGAAACCGGCCCCTGAAGCGTGTCGTCGACCGCCTGATGTACTCGCTGGCGGCGCGCGACCCGCAGCGGTATCCGCTGCCCTGGGGAGGTGACGCGCCCGCCGAGACCCGACCGGAGCCGGACTACATGCCCTTCTTGAGCGAGGCCGAGCTCGACGCGCTGCACCGAGCCATGGTCGTCCGCCATCGCCTCCTCCGGCGGGCCGAGGTCGATCCGCTCGCGGCGCTGGCGTACTCGGTGCTGATCGACGAGGGAGCGATCGGCCGCCTCATCGACCTCGGCCTTCCGGCGAGCGAGCGGGCGGAGGCGATCTCGGACCTGAGAGCCGCCATGGAAGGGCTCGAAGCGATCGAGGTCGTGCACGAGAGGCTCCACGGAAAGAAGCCGCTGCTCGCAGACATCACGGGCTCGGTCGAAAGCCTCCTCGCGGCCGCCGCCGACGACAGCGAGGCCGCGCCGGGGACCAGGGACGCGGTGCAGGTGATGACCGTGCACCAGGCGAAGGGACTCGAGTTCGAGGTCGTGTTCTGTTCGGCTTTCGCTCATGGCCTGTTCCCGCTGCCGGCCCGCCCGCATCCGCTGCTCGACCTCGAGGACCGGGCCTGGTTGGAGACCTTCAGGGTCGGCTTCATGCCTTCATGGCCGGCTGACCCCGACGGCCATCTCGCGGAGGAGGCGCGCCTCGCCTACGTGGCGATGACGCGCGCCCGCCGCCGCCTCTACATCACCTACGCCGAGTCGTACCTGCGGCAGGCGGGCGCATCCGTGTTCGTCGACATGGCTGCGCCTCGGGCCGAGGCACGCGAGCTCACCCGCGCGTCCGCGCGGCTCGAGCCTGCCGATGTGCTGCTGCCCCGCGAGGCCGAGGTGTTGATCGCTGCGCATCGCGAGGGACTGACGGACTTCGCGCTCGCCCGGGCGGCGGGCCTCGGGCTGGACCCCACCTTCCTGGCGGACCGCGAGTCGGGTGAGCCGTTCGAGCCCTACGGCGAGGGCCGCAACCCGGCGGCCGTCGAGATCGACCACTTCAGCCCCACCACGCTGAACGACTACCTGAAGTGCCCTCGCCTGTACTGGTACAACCACCACCCGGGCCTGGTCGACGAGCCGCGCTCGGTGGCGATGGAGCGCGGCGGCTTCCTGCACAAGGTGCTCGAGGACTTCCACGCGAACGAAGCCGAGTGGCGTCCGCGTGAAGCCGCGCAGCAGCGCGAGTGGCTCGAGGCCGCGCTGCAGCGACACCTCGATGAATACCTGTCGCGGATGGAAGGCGTCCTCGACCGCAAGCGCGAGGAAAAGCAGGTCCGCTCGCTGCTCAACAACTACATCCGCGCGGTCACTGGTATGCAGGTGATCCGCCGCCTTGGCACCCTGGACATCGAGCGGCGGTTCCACCTCGACCTCGACGGCGTCGAGATCGTCGGCAAGATCGACCGCGTCAACGACGTCGGCGACGGCGAGGTCGAGGTGGTCGACTACAAGACGGGGTCGGGCAAACCGATGAAGTACGCCTATGAGGCGTATTTCGGCCCGGAGCTGTACGACGTCCAGCTGGCGCTCTACTACCTCGCGTGCAAGGACGGAGTCGACGACGACGGCAAACCCCTCGGCTTCCGCCCGCGATTCCTGTCGCTGTGGTACCCGAAGGACTGGGTGTGGGGCGGCATGCGGCAGGACATCTTCAGCGTCGGCCGGCCGGCGGGGTTGAAGGAATACCGCGAGAGACCGCTCACGACCGAAGACCTCGAGCGCAGCCGCGGCATCGTGCTGAAAGCCATCGAGCGCATCAAGGGCGGGCATTTCGAGCCCGCGCCGCGGGAGCTCGCGGGGACCTGCGTGACTCGCTTCGGATCCTGCCCCCACACGGCGGTGTGCCCGTACGGCGGGGCGCCGCCGGAGTGAGCACCCCATGAGCGCCACCCGCCTCAGGACTGGTGCCGTGTTGAGCGCCGAGCAGGCCGCGGCCGCGCACGCCGGGCCCGAGGGCGCCTATCTCATTGCGGCCGGGCCCGGGACGGGCAAGACGTTCACCGCCACCGAACGCTTCTGCTGGCTGGTCGAGCAGGGCATCGCGCCCGATCGGATCCTCACGGTCACCTTCAACGACAGGGCTGCCGAGGAGCTGAGGCTGCGGATCACGCGCGAGCTGGTCGAGCGGCGGCGCGACCTGGGTGCGCAGGTCCTGGACGGTGCGTGGATCGGCACGTTTCACGGCACCTGCGCGCGGCTGCTGGACGAGTTCGCTTACCTGGTCGGGGCGCCTCGCGAGATGCGAGTCCTCGACGAGACGGGGCAGCGGCTCTTCGAGCAGGAGCTGATCGCGCGCCTGCGCAGCGGCGCCGCCACCCCGGTCGACCCCGATTCCTTTCTGGCGCTCGGGGTCGAGGAACTCGACGACCTCCTTCGCTCGGGCCTGCGCTTCCTGCTCAAGCTCAAAGGCCGCGGCATCACACCTGAGCGGTTCCACCAGCGGGCGGTCGAGCTGCACGCGAACCACTGGAGCGCTCGGCCGGCGCCCGACGGCAACGGAGGTCCCGGACCCGACCCAGCACGGGCTGAGCTCGAGGCGATCGACGTCCTGCACCTGGTGTACACGGCGTATGAGGACGCCCTCCATGCGGAAGGGCTGCGCGACTTCGACGACCTGATCCTCGAGGTGATCGATGCGCTCGAGCGCGTGCCTGAATTTCGCCGCCGCTGTCGCGAGCGGTTCCGTTACCTGCTCGTCGACGAGTTCCAGGACACGAACAGGATCCAGCTCGACCTGGTCCGGCTCCTCGCCGCTGACGGATTCGGCAACGTCGCCGTCGTGGGCGACGCGAAGCAGTCGATCTACGGATGGCGCGACGCGGAGATCGAGAACATCAGGAGCCGCTTTCCCGGGCGACGCCTGCCCCTCACTCACAATCGTCGCTCGTTCCAGGGGATCCTCGACTGCGCGACGGACTTCATCCGCCACGACGCGGATTTCGCGGCGGAGCCGGACCTGACCGCCACGCGGGGCTTTGGTCCGAGCGCCCCGGTCAGCGTGATGATGGCGCCGGACGCGCGGACCGAGGCGCGGTCGGTGGCGGAGACGATCCGTCGCCTGCACGTCGGCGGCCGGCCGTTTCGCGACATCGCGATGCTGGCCCATTCGATCCGCATGCTCCCGCGCGAGTTCGAGGACGAGCTTCGCAGGCAGGGCATCCCGTACGTGACGAGCGGAGGCTCGGGATTCTTCGACCGGCAGGAGATCAAGGACGTGCTCGCGCTGCTCCGCCTGACGGACAACCCAATGGACGACGGCGCGCTGGTCCGCATCCTTCAGGGACCGATCGTCAGGCTTCCGGACGGCGGCATGTACCGCCTCGCCGCGCGGCGTCGAGAAAAGCCGGGCATGCGCCTGCGGGACTGCTTCGACGAGGCGGCGCGCGAGGGATTCCCGGAGATGGAGCCGCGCGTGGCGAGCCAGGCGGCGCGCCTGGTCGAGCTGACCGACACGATGAGCCGGCTGCGGGACGCGCAGACCGTCGCCGACATCCTCAACAGCCTGCTCGAGGAGAGCGGCTACCTCAGGTGGGCCGAGCTGCGCGCCCAGCGCGACGGCAGCCCGCGCGCGCTGCTCAACCTCCGGAAGGTCTTCCAGCTCGCCGGGCGATTCGAGCGCGACCTGTCGCTCGCCGGGATCGGCGATTTCGTGCGCCACCTCGACGAGGTGATCGACGCGGAGCTGCCGGTCGGAGAAGCGGCTGAGGAGACCGAGAGCGCGGAGGCGGTCTCCGTCCTCACCATTCACGCCGCCAAGGGCCTGGAGTTTCCAGTCGTCTTCCTGGTCAACCTGCGGCCGCCGCGGCCGCGCGACACGGAACGTCTCTTCTTCGACCCGGACTCACTCGGTTTCGTGATGAAGAGCTGGCGCGGGGAAAAGCATCCGCGCTACGTCGAGACATCCCCCGGCGCGCCCGCGGTCAAGCTCGCGATCGGCGAGCGCCGCAGGATCGTGTACGTCGGGCTGACGCGTGCGAAGGACTCGCTCTACGTGACCGCGACACGCGAAGAGCCGTCTGCGCGCGACGTCGGCGCCGGCGGCCTGGAGGAGGACGATCACTTTGCCGAGATCATGAGTTGGGCGCTGGCTCATCCTGAGTCGGCCACGCTCATCGAGTCGGAGCAGCTCGAGCTGCCGGTGCCAAGAGCCCTCAACGGGCGCGTGAGCGACGACCCGGCCGTGGTGGCCGCGGTGCTCGACCAGCTCGACAGGATGCGTCCCGCTCCTGCCGCGCCCGAGGGCCACGCGGATGCGGAGGTCGCGCTCAGCTTTTCTCAGCTGCACGATTTCGAGCTGTGCCCGGTGCGATACAGGTTTGCCCACGCCTGGAAGGTGCCCGCACCGCCCGACGAGCTCCAGCCACCGCACATCCGGGCGATGGGATCCACCGACCTTGGCGCCTCCGTCCACGCCGCCCTCGCGGCCTGGCATACAGGCGGTGGCAGCCTGCTCGACCTGTATGACGGCCCGGAGGCGGGCCGTGACATGCTCGAGCGCTACCTGGGTCACCCGCTCGCGCGCGCGAAGACGCTTGCCGTCGAGGTCGGTTTCAACATGCACATCGACGGGACGCGTTTTCGTGGACTGGTCGACCGGATCTGTGAGGTCGACGGTGAGGTGGTGCTGGTCGACTTCAAGACCAACGCGACACTGGACGCGGCGCTCAAGAAGGCCTATGCGACCCAGCTCAGGCTCTACGGCCTGGCCGCGCACCGAGGTCTGCTCGCGGGAGGCACGAATCCGCGATTGCTGTTGTTCGACCTACGCCGCGGCGAGGCGATCGACATCACGCCAGACGACGCGGGTGTCGAGTCTCTCGTGCGCCGGGCGGCGGTGCGGATCGCCGGGGGCGATTTCGCACTGGGACCGGAGCACGCGGAAAGACCCTGCGTGCTGTGCGCCTACCGTCGCATCTGTCCCGACGCCCGCGTAGCTTCGAACACGTGACCGGTGGAGTGCGGCTGGAAGAGAGATATTTCGAGCGGCGTGAGATCAAGGAGGCGATTTCGTTCGCCGAAGCGGGCGGGATCGCGATCCACCGCAACTTCGACCATTATCACGGCTCGACTATCCGTGGCATGCGGCGGGAGCGGCCTTTCCTTCACGTGATCGGCCTCCGGCCCGCGCTTGAGGAATGGGGCAGGCTGCACGGTCTGCGGCCTGAGTGGATCCAGCCCGAGAAACGCCGCCGGGTCGCGCACTACGACGTCTTCGGTCCATCGGCCGAAGCGCTGATCGAGAAGTTCACAGAAGGTCCGTAGATCCGGCGGGGCCTTCCCTTGACGCGGATGACGCAGTGCGTTATAATGCAATGCGTCAAGACGGTTTCAAGCAAATCAGAGGAGGGCTCGAGCATGAGCACTGAGTTCACGGATACGGCAACGGCGGTCGAGGAGGTCGCCATCGGCGCCGCCAAGGCTGCGGCCGAGGTCGCGGCCGACCCGGTCGGCACGGCGAGGAAGCAGGTCAGGGGCCTGGAGCGCAAGGGCGCACCGGCGGCCCGCAGGCTCAACCGACGGATCAACGCATTGATCCCGGACAGGCTCACGGTGATGGGGCTCGAGGTGAACGGCAAGCTGCCCGAGAAGATCGCGATCAAGGGCATCCACCTGGTCAAGGTCCAGGCGCGCAGGCACGATGTCGTGGGTGACGTGGCCAAGCGGACCCTGCGCGTGTTCAACAAGTCGGTCAAGACCATCGCCCGCACCGCTTCGCGGTTCGAGCAGGCCAGCGATCTCACCCCCCGCCGCGAAGCTTCGGCCGCGCCCTCGACCCGCGTGCGCCGGCCGCGCCGCCGCACGATCCGCCGTCGCGCCGCGTAGCTCGGACTCAACCGGAGGGCGCCCGCTAAGGGCGCCCTCCACTGATTCGGTCCAGCCATGGGTGCCCCGGATGGAGGCGTTCCAGCGCCGAGGCGAGCCACGCCCGTGACGGTTCGTCGAGCAGCGGCAGGGTGCCGGTGAAGTCCTCGTCATCCTTGGGCCGCATGTGCTTTGCCTTGAACAAGAGCACGATTTCCGGCGCCACGTACGGCAGCCCATCAAAGGTCTTCCGCACGACCTCCGCATAGGGCCGTGTGATGTCGCGATCGCGCCGGCAGATCCAGATGTCTCCGTCGTGGGGTTCGCGGAACAGGTCGAGTACGTAGACGCCGGTGTCTGGGTCACGCAACCAGGTTTGGTGCGTGGCGTCGAACGCGCGCTGGTCCGAAAGCGGCCACCGCAAGGCGGACCCGACCAGGTCGAACTCGAAAGGAGCCAGCGCGTTGCGCACCTCATCAAACATTCCAACCGGGATTGCAACCTCGATGTCCTCGTGATCGCGCGTCACCTCTCCGCGGAACAGGTCGAGGGCCCAACCGGCTGCGAATGCCCATGGCGCTCGCACTCCGTCCAGCCGCTCGGCCACGCAACGCGGACTCCAGGGCTCCCATCGAAATTCAGTGAGCGGAATCCCGCCAGGAGGAAGGGCCGACCTCGAAGCCTCAGGTGTCATTGTTCAAGTAGCCTTCGCGGCAGAATATGGTCGTCTGCACGGGATCCATCGCTTTCGACTACATCCTCTCCTTCAAGGGTCGGTTCAAGGACCACATCCTTCCCGACAAGACCCACATCCTGAACCTGAGCTTCCTCGTCGACGACCTGCAGAAGCGCCGCGGCGGCGTCGCGGGCAACTACGCCTACAACCTCTGCTTGCTTGGCTACCCCGCCGCGATCCTCGCCACCGCGGGCACCGACGCCGCGGAGTATCGCGACTGGCTGGCTTCGCTCGGAGTCGATTGCCGCGCCCTGCGCCTGCTCGATGGCGAGCTGAGCGCGACGGGGTTCACCACGACCGACATGGACGACAACCAGCTCACGGGCTACTACGGCGGCGCGATGTGGAAGGCGGCGATGCTGGGTCTCGACGACGGACCACCTGGTCCCGACGCGGTGATCATCGGACCGAACGATCCGGGCGCCATGAAGCGTCTCGTGGGCGAGTGCCGCGAGCGCAGCGTGCCCTTCGTCTTCGATCCGGCGCACCAATTGCCGATGATGGCCGCCGAGGACGTCATGGACAGCACACGCGGGGCGTGGATCGTGATCGGCAACGACTACGAGCTCGAGCTCATTCAGCAGCGAACCGGTCGGGACGTCGACGGCTTGCTCGAGCTTGCCCAGATCGTCGTCACGACGCTCGGCCGCCAGGGATCTCGGATCGCGACGCGCGATGGCGTCGTCGACATCCCTTCCGCGAAGGCGGTGCGTGAGGCGGATCCGACGGGCGCGGGCGATGCGTACCGCTCCGGCCTCGTGGCCGGCCTGCTCCGCGGCCTCGACCTGGACGTCGCGGGAAGGGTGGCCTCCCTCGCGGCCACCTACGCGGTGGAGCAGGTGGGCACGATCGAGCACGGTTACACGCGCGCGGAATTCATCGAGCGCTACAAGGAGTCGTTCGGCGCCGGCCTGCCCGACCGATTCTGGCGCCACCCGGTGCCAGAGCCCGGCGTCCACTAGCATCGTTCGGCGTGGGAGCCCCGGCGGTCGAGGTGGTCGACCTTCGCAAGTCTTATGGATCGCTCGAGGCCGTCCGCGGGATCAGCCTCAGCGTGGCCGAGGGTGAGGTCTTCGCCCTGCTCGGTCCGAACGGCGCGGGCAAGACGACGACCGTCGAGATCCTCGAAGGCTTTCGGCGCCGCGACGGTGGCCGGGTTTCGGTTCTTGGTTTCGACCCGGCGACCAACGATCGCCGGCTCAAGCAGCAGCTCGGGATCGTGCTGCAATCGACCGGCGTCGATCCCTATCTCACCGTCGCTGAGACCGTGGACATGTTTCGCGGCTACTACCCGCATCCGCGCCCGCGAGACGAGGTGATCGAGCTCGTCGGGCTCACCGAGAAGCGCGACTCGCGAGTGACGCAGCTGTCGGGCGGGCAGCGCCGGCGGCTCGACGTAGGCATCGCCCTGGCGGGCGACCCCAGGATCCTGTTCCTCGACGAGCCGACCACGGGATTCGACCCCGGGGCACGCCGCAACGCATGGGACGTGATCAAGGGCCTCGCCACCCTGGGCAAGACCATCTTTCTCACCTCCCACTCGATGGACGAGGTCCAGTTCCTCGCGGACCGCGTGGTCGTCATCGCGGGCGGCCAGGTGGTGGCGGACGGCACGCCGGACACGCTGGCCGACCGCCAGAACGCGGCGGCAGTGGTCAGGTTTCACCTCGCGTCGCCTGACGAGCTGCCCGACGGACTGCGCGCAGGCGCCAGGGTCGACGGCGACACGATCGAGCTCGAGGCCCACGATCCGACGCGGACTCTCTACGAGCTCACCTCCTGGGCCGTCGGCAAAGGCGTGACGCTCGAGGGCCTCGAGGTGACCCGACCCACACTCGAGGACGCGTACCTCCGCATCACCAGGGGAGCCGGGGCACCCGCCAGCACCGAATGAACGACCTCTGGCTCGCCGTAAGGCAGATCTGGTACATCAACAAGGCCTTCGTTCGCAATCCCGCATCGGCCTTCTTCACCATCGTCTTCCCGCTCATGTTTCTCGTCATCTTCACGACGATATTCGGCAACGGCACGATTCCAATCGCTCCGGGCCGGACGATCTCCGTATCCACTTTCTACGTGCCTGCCATCGCGGGCTTCTCGGTCATCACGGCGTGCTACACCAACATCGCCATCTCGCTCAGCTTCTCGCGCGATTCGGGCGCACTGAAACGAATCCGCGGATCACCGCTGCCGGTGTGGGCCTACATGTTCGCCCGCATCGCCCACTCGGTGATGATCGCCGTCCTGCTGGTCGCCGTCTGCGCGGGCTTCGGTGCGATCTTCTATCGCGTCACGCTGCCCACGGAGACGCTGCCCGCGTTCGCTTTGACGCTCGTCGTGGGCGCCGCCGCTTTCTGCGCCCTGGGCGTCGCGGTCACCGCCGCCATTCCAAACTCCGACGCCGCGCCGGCGGTGGTCAACGCGACCATCCTTCCCCTGCTCTTCATCTCCGACATCTTCATCCCGCTGCACAACCCGCCGCAGTGGTTGGACCTGGCCGGCAAGATCTTCCCGGTGAGGCACTTTGCGGATGCCCTGTCCGGCTCGTTCTTCCAGCTCAGCGGGTCGGGTCTCCAGACCAACGACCTCCTCGTGATGGGCGTCTGGGGGATCGCGGGCCTGGTGCTCGCGGTGCGTTTTTTCGAGTGGGAGCCGCGCACCTGAACGATGGCAACGATCTTCACGCAGATCATCGAGGGCAACCTGCCGGCGCGCTTCGTCTGGAAGGACGACGAATGTGTCGTGTTCCTCTCCAACCGTCCGCTGCGGCCGGGCCATTCGCTGGTGGTCCCGCGGAAGGAGATCGACCACTGGATCGACCTTGATCCCGCGCTCCTCGCTCACCTCGCGGAAACGGCGCAGACGGTCGGCCGGGCGCAGATGGTGGCGTTCAAGCCGGAGCGCATCGGGGTCATGGTCGCCGGGCTCGAGGTCCCGCACTGCCACTTCCACGTCGTCCCGATCCGCGGCCTTCACGACCTCGATTTCGGAAACCAGGATCCGAGCCCTGAGCCGAAGATGATGGACGAGGCCGCGGCATCGATCCGGCGCGAGCTGCGCCGGCTCGGCTACTCGCAGGCCGGCGGCTAGCTCCCCAACAGACCTTCGAGCTGGTCGAGGTGCAGCTCGAGGTGGGAGATCAGCGGGAGCCTGGCGACCTCCTCGGCAGTCATCGTCACCTCACCGCTCATCAGCGCCGACCTGCCGAGCGATTCGGCGTCCAGCCGGCGCAGCGTCTTGATGGTTCGCTCCTGGTCGGCCAGCGCCATCTTCACGAGCTCCTCGTCTTTCAAGGCCGCCATCTGCTCCCCAGCGGCATCGCGCATGTGCACGCTTTCGAGCAGGTCGAGCTCGGTCACCTGGCCGCTCGCGATCTTGTGCACCAACACCCCGTAGAACTTCGACACGACGGCGATGTGGGCGAGGACCTCGTGCGCGTTCCATCCGTCTCCGTTCGAGCCGGCAGATCCGATGTGCGGCGCCAGCACGGCCAGGCGGCGCGAAACGTCCTCCAACCGCCGCGCGAGAACCTCACGCTCGTGGTCTCGATAAGACGCCATGAACGACCTGACGTCGTCGACGGTGAACGCGGTGCTCTCGATCTTCATTCCGGCTTTCAATGTAGGCGAGAATCGACCCATGTGCTACTCAGACGATGCGAGAGTGCCCCTGCCGCCGATCGGCGGCGCGGCCGCGGACCAGGGTGATTTCGTCCTGACCGCCACCGACGGAAACCGGTTTGCCGCCTACTTCGCGCGAGCTTCCAAACCGACCGGCGCCGGCATGGTCGTGATGCCCGACGTGCGCGGCCTCCACCAGTTCTACAAGGAGCTCGCCCAACGTTTCGCCGAGGTCGGGATCGACTCGGTGGCGATCGACTACTTCGGCCGCACCGCGGGGATCGGCGATCGTAGCGAGGCCTTCGAGTACATGCCTCACGTGCAGCAGACAACCCAGGAGAACATGGCGCTCGACGTCGCCGCCGCGATGAAGCACCTGAAGTCGAAGGAGGGCGGCGGCGTGAAGTCGCTTTTCACGGTCGGCTTCTGCTTCGGCGGCTCGAGCTCGTGGAACGAGTCCGCCCTGAACCCGTCGCTCAACGGATGCATCGGTTTCTACGGAAGGCCCGAACGGAGCGAGGCGTACATCAAAAAGCTGAAGGTTCCCCTGCTCATGCTCGTGGCGGGCGCCGACGCGGCCACCCCGATGGAGGCCGCCGACGAGTTCGAGCGCAAACTGACCGCGGCCGGTGTCACGCACGAGCGATACGTCTACCCGGGAGCGCCGCACAGCTTCTTCGACAGGCAGTTCGAGCAGTGGAAGGACGCTTGCGACGACGCGTGGCGGCGCATCCTGGGGTTCGTCCAGGAGCGAAGCTCGAACTAGGGCGGTTGCCACCGGGAGTCCAAAGCCGGGCCCTGCCGTAGAGTTAAGCCCGATGGCCAGGTTGGCCGCCAGGTCCAAAACCACTGCGCGCTCGGTGGCGACGCTGCCGAGCGGGCTCGTCGCCGAGCTCGAGCACCGCCGGGCGGGCATGGCCCGCCACATGGCGCGCGCCGTGGTCAGCCTCGTGCGCTGGGATGGCTCGACGGGCGTACCGCCTCAGCGCGAGGCCATCGTGCGCGCCTGCGAGGCCGGGCTGGACCTGTTCCTCGCCACCGCTCGGGAGGCGCGGCCGGCGACCAGCGAGGAGCTCCGTCGCGTGGCCCAGCTCGGCATCCTGCAGGCGCGCAGCAGCCAGTCTGTCGAGCCGATCCTCGCCGCCTACCGCATCGCCGCCCGCGTCGCCTGGAACGAGATCCTGCGCGCCTGGCGCGGGCATCCCGACGGCACGCCGGAGGCGATCATGGTCACCGCCAACTACGTCTTCGCCGCCCTCGACCAGGTCGCGGCCGATGTCACCAAGACCTACCTGCACGCGCGCGAGCAGCACATGCAGCGCGGCACGCGCGCGCATGCGCGCCTCTTCCACGCGTTGATCAGCGACAGCTTCGATTCCGAGCTCGAGCTGCAGAAACAGGCCCTCGCGCTCAAGCTCCCCATCGCCGCCACGGGTTACATCGCCGTCATCTGCAAGCTGATCGTGGCCAATCGCGACAGCGAGCGCGGCGGGCAGTCGCTCGAGGAGGTGGTGGCGTCGATCAACGTGCCGCGCGGCGCGATCCACCACGTGACCGACCCAGGCACGCTGGTCGTGCTGTGGCCCGCGGAGTCCCCACACGATGCGGAAGGTGCCCGCCAGCTGGTGCAGGAGCTGCAGGACGAGGCCGTGAGTCGATCGGGCGAGGCGAAGGCACGGGTCCGCGCGGGAATCGGCGGCTACCATCCCGGCTTGCGCGGGATCTCGCGCTCATACCTCGAGGCCCAGCAGGCGATCGAGGCCGGCCGCAAGCTGCGGCCCGAGGCGATCGCGCACGGACACGACGAGGTGATCCCCCACCTGGTCCTGGCTCAGAACCCCCTGCTCGCCGAGCGATTCGTGGCTCACACGCTCGGACGCCTCACCGATCCCAGCGTGCGCAACCGCGACCAGCTGATCGAAACGCTGGAGGCCTACCTGAGGCGAGGGTCGGTGAAGGACGCCGCGGCCGAGCTGAAGCTCCACCGCCACAGCGTCCTCTACCGGCTCGACCGCCTCCGCGAGCTCCTGGGCGGCGACCTGGACTCGCCACCCGCGCGACTCCGCCTCCAACTGGCGCTCGACCTGCGCAGGCTTCTCTAGAGAACCCAACCCCTGGACTTCAGGTCCAAAGAATGGCCCGCCTTTTGCCACCTGGCGCGGCTGTCCTTTGGCCGCCGCGTCCGTAAGCTAAAAACATGACCAACCTCCCCTCAAACGGGCACCGGCGCGTGGCGGTGACCGGCATGGGTTTCATCACGCCGATCGGCAACGACATCGAGACCGTGTGGTCGAACATGATCGAGGGCGTGTCGGGCGTGAGCCGGATCACCCACTTCGACACGGCGGGTTTCGACACCAAGATCGCGGGCGAGGTCAAGGGCTTCAACCCCGAGGATTACATGGACCGCAAGACCGCCCGCCACATCGGGCGCTACTGCCAGTTCGCCCTGGCCGCCTCCAAGCAGGCGCTTGCCCAGGCGGGTCTCGACCCGGGCGAGATGGACCCGGACGACGTGGGCGTGATCGTCAGCTCCGGGATCGGCGGCATGGAGGAGATCGAGAAGAGCCACACCCAGCTCATGGAGCGGGGGCCGAAGCGGATCAGCCCCTTCACCGTGCCGATGATGATCGCCGACATGGCGGCCGGAATCGTCGCCATCCACACGCACGCCGGCGGCCCGAACTACGCGATCGTCAGCGCTTGCGCGTCAGGTTCGCACGGCATCGGTGAGGCGGCGGAGATCATCAAGCGTGGCGACGCTGTAGCGATGCTCGCGGGCGGCTCGGAGGCGACCATCACCCCGCTGACGATGGGCGCGTTCTGCCAGATCAAGGCGACCAGCGAGAGAAACGACGAGCCGGAGAAGGCCTGCCGGCCGTTTGACATCGACCGCGACGGTTTCGTGATGAGCGAGGGCTCGGTGATGTTCGTGCTCGAAGACCTCGAGCACGCCAGGGCTCGAGGCGCGACGGTCTACGCGGAGATCGCCGGTTACGGCGCCAGCGCGGACATGTACCACTTCACGGCGCCGCATCCCGAGGGCAAAGGCGCGATCCGCGCGATGCGGCGTGCGATCGAGAAGAGCGGGGTCGATCCGGCGGACATCGGCTATGTCAACGCGCACGGAACGTCGACCAAGCTTGGCGACGTCGCCGAGACCAGGGCGATCGAGGCCGTCTTCGGCGACCATGCGCACGAGCTGGCGGTGAGCTCGACGAAGTCGGTGCACGGCCACCTGCTGGGCGCGGCCGGCGCGATCGAGGCCGCCGCCTGCGTGCTGGCCCTGGACCGCGGAATGCTTCCGCCGACGATCAACCTCGACCACCAGGACCCCGAGTGCGATCTCGACTACGTGCCGAACAAGGCGCGCAAGGCGCACGTCAAGGTCGCCATGTCGAACTCGTTCGGCTTCGGCGGACACAACGCGACGCTCGTGATCAAGGCCCCCGAGGCCAACTAGGAGAGAAGAATGGCAACACAGCTCGATTTCAAGGAGCTCCAGGATCTCGCGGCCGAGATCCTTGGCGTCGAACCCGACCAGGTGCAGATGGACAAGAGCTTCCAGCGCGACCTGGCCGCGGATTCGCTCGACCTGGTCGAGCTGATCGCGGCGATCGAGGACAAGTACGACGTGGAGCTGCCCGACGATGAGCTCGAGAAGATGAAGACGATCGCCGACCTGTGGAAGTTCCTGGAGCAGAAGACGGCCGAGCGGCTGGAGGCGTAGCGCGATGGCGACCATCACCAACGCTTACCGGAGCCGGTCGGACGCGGTTCCGCTCAGGTCCTTCAAGGCCAAAGGCAGGCCGAGCGCGATCGCCGGCGTCGGCGTCTACGCGCCCGAGAAGGTGGTCACGAACTTCGACCTCGAGAAGATGATGGATACCTCCGACAAGTGGATCACCGAGCGCACCGGGATTCACCGCCGGCACATCGCGGAGCCGGGAACCACGACGTTCGACATGGCCACCCGCGCCGCGCGCAGCGCGCTGGAGGCCGCCCGGATCGAGGCCAGCGACCTGGACATGATCCTGGTCGGAACCTCTTCACCCGACGGCCCCTTTCCCTCGGTCGCCTGCCGCGTGCAGAACGAGCTCGACGCTCCCGGTTCGGTGGCGTGGGACACGCTCGCGGCCTGCACGAGCTTCGTCTACGCGCTTTCGATCGCCGACTCCTTCATCGCCACCGAACGCGCGGACACGGTGCTGGTCATCGGCGCCGAGGTGCTGTCGCGGATGCTCAACTACAGCGACCGCGGCACGGCGGTGATCTTCGGCGATGGCGCCGGAGCGGCGGTGGTGAAGGTCGCGTCCAGGGGTGCAGGCTTCCAGAGCTGGTGCCTCGGTTCGGACGGCCGCGGGTACGCGCAGGTCACGTGCGGCAACATCGAAAAAGGCGCCTACGCCGCGAAGGACCCTCTGCCCTACATCGACATGGTCGGGCCGGACGTATTCAAGTTTGCCGTGGACATCTTCATCCGCCAGGCCAACGAGGTCTGCGAGAAGGCGGGCGTCTCGCCTGACGACATCGATCTCTGGGTGCCGCACCAGGCGAATTTCCGGATCATCGACGCCGCCGCGCGTCGCATCGGCCTGCCGCTCGAGAAGGTCGCCGTCAACATCGACGAGTACGGCAACACCTCCAGCGCCTCGATCCCGCTGGCCCTCGAGGAGGCGGTTCGCCAGGGGCGCGTCAAGAGCGGCGACCACGTCCTGCTGGCGGGATTCGGTTCAGGACTGACGTGGGGAGCCACGCTCCTGAAGTGGGCGTGAACGGATGACCTGGTAGCACATAGATGGGAATAGACCTCGCGGGACCGATCGCGCTCCTCTTTCCCGGCCAGGGCGTGCAGAAGCCGGGCATGGGCAGGAACCTGTACGACCGCTACCCCGCCGCGCGCCGCGTCTTCGAACGCGCCGAGGAGGTGCTCGACATGCCCCTGCGCCGCCTCTGCTTCGAGGGGCCGCTCGAGGAGCTGAACCGCACCGACATCATCCAGCCGTGTGTGATGACGGTCTGCTGGGCGGCTTATGAGGTGTGGCGCGAGAGCTACGGTCTCGAAAAGGTCAGCGTCACCGCCGGGCATAGCCTGGGCGAGATCGCATCGCTCGCGGCGGCGGGATCGATCCCGTGGGAGACCGCGCTGCTCCTCGTCAAGGAACGGGGCCGCGTCATGGCCGAGGCGGCCGGCGAGCACGTCGGGATGATCGCTGTGGTGGGCCTCGAGGAGGCGCAGGTCGAACGCATCCGCGAGGAGGCCTCACGCCTCGGCCGCCTGTGGACCGCCAACCGCAACGCCGACGTCCAGTTCGTGCTGTCCGGCGAGATCGCCGCGGTGCAGGAGGCTGAGCGCCTCGCGCTCGCCGCAGGGGCTCGGCGCGCGCTCATCCTCACCATCCCGCTCGCCGCCCACACACCGCTGATGGAGGCGGCCGCCACCGCGTTCCGCAACGCCGTCGACAGGCTCCCGCTCAAGCCACCCTCGATCCCCATCCTCGCCAATGCGACAGGCGAGGCCCTGCGCACGGTGACCGCGCTTCAGGACGAGCTCCGGCAGCAGATGCTGCGCCAGGTCGACTGGGCCCGCACGATGGTCTCCATGCGCGCCATGAAGGTGCGCACGGTGGTCGAGCTGGGGCCGGGCCGGGTCCTGGCCAGCCTGGCCGCCAAGCACATCCCGGGCGTGGACACCTGGAACGCCGAGGAGCTGTTCGTCGACTTCGCGGGACCTTCGACGGCATAGGTAATAGTGCCCGCCCCCCGACGGTCCTCGCATCTTCGCGTCCTAGGCGGCCGGGCGCCGGCCCACCCCACGAAATCTGCGATTTCGCGGGGACCCCGGGACATGGCGCCGAAGCCTGCGTCAAGGGGCCCGGCGCAGCTTTGTCACCTATCTTCAGATAGGCTCCTAGCCGCGCCGCCCTTTCCTTGGCTCCGGCCGCCGATGCCGCGAAACATGCGTCGGACCGCGGAGGTCGACCACTGATGGGAGACCTGGACGGCAAGACCGCCCTCGTCACCGGTGGCGGCAAGGGAATCGGGCGCGCCATCAGCGAGGCGCTCGCCGGCATGGGTGCGCGGGTGGTCGTGAACTACCGCAGGGACGGCGCCGCGGCGGAGGAGACCGCCGCCTCGCTGCCCGGCGGGACCGCCCACCAGGCGGACGTAGGCGACCCCGCGCAGGTGGAGGCGATGGTCAAGGCGGTCGGCCGGGTCGACGTGCTCGTCAACAACGCCGGCGCCGTGCGGGACAAGCTGCTGATCCAGATGTCGCCCGCCGACTGGGAGGAGTTGATCCGCACCGACCTCATGTCAGCCTTTGCGACGACACGGGCCGCGATCATGTCGGGCATGATGCGTGCCCGTTGGGGCCGCATCGTCAACATCTCGTCGATCGTCGGCCTGACGGGGAATGCGGGTCAGTCCAACTACGCGGCGGCGAAGGCGGGGCTCGTCGGCTTCACGAAATCGGTCGCACGCGAGTACGGGTCGCGGAACATAACCTGCAACGCGGTGGCGCCGGGCTACGTGCGGACCGAGCTGACGACCGGGTCGCTGACCGACGAGATGGTGGGTGAGCTGGTCAAGATGACCCCGATCAAGCGAGAGGGCACGGCCGTTGACGTCGCGGCCGCGGTTGCATTTCTGTGCTCCGAGCGTGCGGGGTTCATCACCGGCCAGGTCCTCGCCGTCGACGGCGGCCTGTCGCTGTGATCGCCGAAGAGAACCGCAGGGTCGCCATCGCCGGCGGGCCGCTGCCCGAGATCCTGCTGCCCACCAACTGCCCCGGTTGCGGCATCGCCCTCGAGGTGGGCGAGCTGCGCGCCAGCAACTACGTTTGCGCCGGCTGCGGACACCATTTCCGCCTGGGCGCCGACGTGTGGATCCCGCTGATCGCCGACGACGGCACCTGGCAGGAGCGATGGGCTGACGTCCGGTCCCACGACCTCCTGCACTGGACGGTCCCAAAGCCGTACGAGGCCGTGGTCGAGGAGCTGCTGGCCGAGGGTCTGAACGAGGCAGTGCGAACCGGAACCTGCAGCGTGGCCGATCACCCGATCTGGCTCGCCGTGTTCGACTTCGGGTTCGTGGGAGGGACGCTCTCCATCGTGGCCGGCGAGCGCCTGGCCCGCGGCATGGAACAGGCGGCGAGCACGCACGTCCCTTACGTCCTCGTGACAGCGTCGGGCGGCGCGCGGATGCAGGAGGGAGTGCTCGCGCTGATGCAGATGGCGAAGGTGAACGCCGCCGTGGGACGGCTGCATTCGGCCGGCGTCCCCTTCTTCTCCCTGCTCACCGACCCGACCTTCGGCGGCACCGCCGCCTCGCTGGCGCTGCTCGCGGACGTGAACATCGCCGAGCCGGCCGCCGCGATCGGTTTCACGGGTCCACGCGTGATCAAGCAGGCGACCTACGCCGACCTCCCGCCCGGCTTTCAGAGCGCGGAGTTCCAGCTCGCCCACGGCCAGATCGACGTGGTGATGCCGCGCCATGAGGTGCGACCGTTGCTGGCGCACCTGCTCGAGATGTACTCGTGAACAGGCTCGATGATCCGTTGATCCCGCGCGAACCGCGATGAGCGTCTGGGAGACCGTCGAGCTGGCGCGGCATCCGGAGCGCCCCTACACGCTCGACTACATCAAGCGCCTCGCGCCCGACTTCATCGAGCTCCACGGCGACAGGATCTCCGCCGACGACCCCGCGCTGGTCGGCGGCGTCGGCACCTGGCATGGCCGGACGACCGTGTTCCTCGGCCATCAGAAGGGGCGCAGCCTCAAGGAACGTGTGGCGCGGAACTGGGGGATGATGCACCCGGAGGGCTACCGCAAGGCGATTCGACTGGCCCACCACGCGTCGAAGTTCGGCTTCCCCATCGTCTCGTTGATCGACACGCCGGGCGCGTATCCCGGCGCCGGCGCGGAGGAGCGAGGCATCGCCGCCGCGATCGCGCGCGCGATCATGGAGTGGTTTCGCATCCCCGTGCCGATCGTGGCGGCCGTGATCGGTGAGGGCGGGAGCGGGGGCGCGCTGGGCATGGGTGTGGCGGATCGCGTCCTGATGCTCGAGAACGCGATCTACTCGGTCGCCTCCCCGGAGGCCGCCGCCTCGATCGTGTGGCGCGACAACTCGCGCAAGGTCGAAGCCGCAGAGCAGCTCCAGCTCACGTCGCGCGACCTGCTCGCGATGGGTGTGGTCGAGGAGGTCGTTCCGGAACCCGAGGGGAGCGCTCGCGCCGACTACGACGCGGTGGCCGCGACACTCGACGAGGCGCTCCACCGCCACATGGAGCCGCTCCTGGCGCAACCGTCCGAGGAACGCATGCAGCACCGCTACGAGCGGTTCCGCTACATCGACTCCCTGGTCGGCGCCGAGCCGCACTTCGGCCCGAAGATTGACTGATTCATGAGAGGAAACCCAGGTGGTTTCCTCAACGTCGGTTGCGGGTCGTAGCCCAGCGCGCCGCCTCCGGCTCGGTGTCCTGGGTCCAGGACGAAAAGGAGCATCGCGCAACCATCGGCCGCGGCTACGTGTTGTTGGTGGGTGCGGCGGGTGATGACGACGAATCGACTGTGCGAAGGCTCGCTGACAAGATCATCGACATGCGCGTGTTCGCGGACGAGGCGGGACGGATGAACCTCAGCCTGGTCGACGTGAAGGGTGCCGCCCTGATCGTGTCGCAGTTCACCCTTTTCGCCGACATGAGCCGCGGTCGGCGGCCGAGCCTGCTGAAGGCGGGAGACCCGGCCCGCGCCGAGCAGCGCTACCAGGTGTTCGTCGAGCAGTTCCGCGAGCGGGGAATACAGACGCGGACCGGCAGCTTTGGAGCGGTGATGCGCGTGGACATCGAGAACGACGGGCCCGTCACGCTGGTCATTTCCTCTGACGACTGGGTGACTCGTGTCTAGCTCACGACGGGCGATGCTGCCGTACCTCGCGTTCACAGCCCTTGCGCTGATCTGGGGCGCGTCGTTTCTCCTGATCAAGCTCGGGGTACGCGACATGAGCCCGACGGTGCTCGTGTTCGTGAGGTCGGCCTCAGGCGCGATCGCCCTCGGCGTCATCATGCGGATGACGGGCCGAAAGCTGCTCGGTGCGGAGTGGAGGCGTCGGGTCGGCCTTTTCGTCTTCATGGCCTTCACCAACGCGCTGCTGCCCTGGGTCGCGATCGCGTGGGGCGAGGAGCACATCACGAGCGGACTGGCCAGCATCCTCAACTCGACCACGACGCTCTGGGCCGCGGTCTTGATCTACTTCGTAATTCCGAGCGAGCGTCCGAGCGGACTGAACTACGTCGGCGTCCTGATCGGCCTCGCGGGGGTGGTCATCCTCGTCCTGCCCGACCTCGTCGCCCATGGCCTGTCGGGCAGCCTGCTCGGTGCGCTCGCGGTGGTGGCCGCGGCGATGTCGTACGCGGTGAGCGCCCTGTTCCAGCGCACGCGAATGCGATCGATGAACATCTATGAGCAGAGCTTTGGACAGCTCGCGGTGACCGCCGTGGTCGCACTCCCCATCGCGGCGCCGGCGGTCCCGTACGTGCATCTGTCGTGGCTTTCGATCAGCGCCGTGATCACGCTGGGAGTGGCGGGCAGCGGCATCGCGTACCTGCTCTACTACTACACGATGAACACGCTCGGAGCGGTGCGCGCGACGGGCGTGACGTTCGTGGTGCCGGTGACCGCGGTGTTCTGGGGCGTTGTGCTTCTGCGCGAAGCGCTGACGCTGCCGACCGCGATCGGCATGGTCGTGATTCTCGCCGGCGTCGTGCTGACCAACGTGCGGCGGACAGCGCGGCGCGAGCCGGCCATCGAGCGCGACTCCGCGGTGGCTTGACGGACTTCGTCGAGAGCCATGCGGCCCAGGTCCGCCAGGCGGCGGAGCGCATCCGTCCATTTGTCCGGCGAACGCGGACTCTGACCACCGACCTGGACCGGCGCCTCTTCCTCAAGCCCGAGTGCTTCCAGGTCACGGGTTCGTTCAAGCCCCGCGGCGCCTTCAACGCGGTGCTCTCCTTGATGGCCCGCGACACGCGGCCCGCCGGAGTGATCGCGGTCAGCTCGGGCAACCACGCGCAGGCGGTGGCACTTGCCGCATCGAAGGTCGGCCTGCCGGCCCTGATCCTGATCCCAGAGGACGCGAACCCGACCAAGGTCGCGGCGACCCGGGCCCTGGGCGCGGAGGTGATCCAGGAGGGGATCACGTTCGCCAACCGCGAGCAGCGCCTGCGCGAGGTGATGCTGCAGCGCGGGCTCACCCTCGTCCACCCGTTCGACGACTGGGAGGTCATCCACGGCCAGGGCACGGCCGCGCTCGAGCTCCTCGAGGATGTGCCTGACCTCGAAGGCCTGGTCACGCCGGTTGGCGGCGGGGGCCTCCTCTCGGGTACGGCGATCATGGCGAAGGCCCACCACCCCTCGCTGAACGTGATCGGTGTCGAGCCGGCACAGGCCGACGATGCGTACCAGACGTGGAAAACGGGAACCATCCAGGCGCTGCCCTCAGCGCCGGCGACTCTCGCGGACGGTGTGCGCACGACGGCGATCGGCGCCCGCAACTTCGAGGTGATGTTCGCCAACCGCCTGGTGGACGAGATCGTCACGGTGACCGAGGAGGAGATTGCCGGGGCGGTGCGGGTGGCGTGGTCGCGGCTGCACCTGGCCCTCGAGCCGACCGGCGCGCTCCCGCTGGCCGCCTTCCTCGCCGGTAAGTTGCCCGCCGGCCGGATGGGCCTGGTGCTCAGCGGTGGCAACGCCAACCTGAACACCGTCTCTAAACTTCTGGCGAGCTGATGATCCCTGTCAAAGAGGTGATGACACGAAACGTGATCACCTTTCGCGAGGACACTCCGCTGGAGGAAATCGCCAAAACGCTTTCTTCGAAGCGAATCACGGGCGCGCCGGTGGTCGGCGCAGAGGGCCACGTGGTCGGCATCGTCTCCGAGACGGACGTGTTCTCGAAGAAGGGCAAGGTCGCGCGCGACATAATGAGCCCGCGCGTCATCTCGGTCACCGAGGAGACGGGCATCGACGAGGCGGCCCGCCTCTTGATCGGTGAGCGCATCCGGCGCGTGCCGGTCATTCGCGGGGGAAAGATGGTCGGCTTGCTGAGCCGTTCCGACGTCCTGGACTTCTTCGCCAAGACCCGCTGGACGTGCGATGTGTGCGGCTGGTGGGAGCGCAGCCTGGAGAGGCCAGCGCGCTGCTTCTCGTGCTCGAGCACCAACCTGCACCTGGAGCGCGCCGATCCCGGGCACTGACATTTCCACGGAAGGCCGAGGGCGCGCCGTGACCGCGCGGGGGCCTGTCACATGAGGTCTGCCCTTCTGTCTGTGAAGGCCCAGAGCTTCACCGAGTCCGTCATCCGCGAGATGACGAGGCTCAACCTGCAGCTCAACGGTCCCGAGCGCGCGGTCAACTTCGCGCAGGGATTCCCGGATTTCGAGACCGACCCGCGCATCCTCGACGCGGCCGCCCGCGCCCTGCGTGACGGCTTCAACCAGTACGCGACCACGTGGGGCGCGCCGCAGCTGCGCACGGCTGTCGCGCGCAAGCAGTCGTCGGCCTGGGGAAGGACGATCGATCCCGAGACCGAGGTGACTGTGTCGTGCGGCGCTACCGAGGCGATGATCGCGGCGATGCTCGCGGCGGTCGATCCCGGCGACGAGGTCGTCGTCTTCGAGCCGTTCTACGAGAACTACGGCCCGGATTGCATCATCAGCGGCGCCGTTCCACGATATGTTCCCCTGCGCGCCCCCGATTGGTCCTTCGACGCCGACGAGCTGCGCGCCGCATTCACCACGCGAACCCGCGCCATCGTGGTCAACACACCACACAACCCGACGGGCAAGGTCTACACCCGTGCCGAGCTCGAGCTGATCGCGCAGCTCTGCATCGACCATGACGCGATCGCGATCACGGACGAGATATACGAGCACCTCGTCTATCGCGGCCGGCACATCAGCCTCGCCACCTTGCCGGGCATGGCCGAGCGCACGATCACGATCAGCGGTGCGAGCAAGACCTTCTCGGTCACCGGTTGGAGGATCGGATGGCTCATCGCCCCTCGCGAGCTCTCCTCCGGGATCCGCAAGGTCCACGACTTCCTCACCGTCGGCGCCGCCCACCCGCTTCAGGTGGCGATTGCGGCGGCGCTCGAGCTTCCCGCGTCCTTCTATGCGGAGCTGGTCGGGGACTACCGCGAGCGGCGGGACGCGCTAGTCGAAGGGCTGCGCGATAGAGGTTTCGATGCCGCTGCGCCCGACGGCGCCTACTACGTGATGGCAGGGATCCGTGCCTTCGGATTCGAGGACGACGTCGCGTTTGCGCGCCACCTCATCGACCGGACGGCCGTGGCGACCGTGCCAGCCTCGAGCTTCTTCCATGACCCGGGCCTCGGGCGGGGCTACGTCCGCTTCAGCTTCCCGAAGAAGCTCGAAACCATCGAGCGGGGCCTGGCCGCCCTGACGGCCTTGAATCCTTAACAGGCGGGGTTCCCCTGGCGTCGCGCGGCGCCTACGTTGGCGTAATGCGCAACCTGATCCGCAGCCCACTTTCGTGGATGGTCCTCGCCGAGCTTGTCGTGGTCACCACCCTCATCGTCCTGGCCTGGAGCGCGCTGGCGTCCAGCGTCGTGAGGCCTGCCGCCGCCGCGCCGGCCGTCTCCGCGTCGAATTCCGGAGCAGGCGTCTCATCTCCGACGCCAGAGCTGCCGGTGTTCACCGGACCCGAAGCGAAGCGTCCGCAGCCTGGGCTCAACCTCGATCCCGCGTTCTGGCTCGGACGGCTTCAATCGTTGAATCGCGACCAGGTGTTCTTCGAACAGCTCCAATGGCGGTTGCTGCACACGGCATCGGACGCGGCGCAGCGTTACCTGGAGACCGTTGTCCTGCCTTCCGTGCAGAAGGCCGAACGATGAGCTGAGCCTATTTCTCCGACGACATGGTCACGTTGCCGTTGAGCGTCGCTCCGTCCTCGACGGTGAGGCGGGCGACCCGGACGTCGCCGTTGAGGCGGCCGGACCCACCGAGGGTGAGACGCTTTTTGGCCGTGACGTTGCCCGTGACCTGGCCGCGGACGCTGACGTTCGAGCCTTCGATCCCGGCCTGGATGGTGGCTGTGGGGTCGATCGTCACGTCGCCCGTCGCCTTGAGCTCGCCCTCGACGTTCCCGGCGATCTTCAGATCACCCTGGATCTCGAGCTTGCCCTGCAGGACGTCGCGCGGGCCGAGGCTCACGACGTTGGTCCCTCCGCCGTTCTGGGCGGTTCCGGCCGAATGGGTCGCGGACTTCTCAGCTTGGGCCATGGAATCCTCCACTGCGTTGATCGTGCCTTCCATACTCCGTTCTCAACTCTGACGCTTGGTGCGACTTGCGCTTGTAACCAGGCTGAACCCGGATTCGAGCGAGCTAGCATCGTAACAGGCGTGCCGGAAAACACAGCAGCAGCGAAAATGACGCTTCCCGACGCCCCCAACTCGACACTGAGCGAAAGACACGGATCCAGGTGAACCAGGAAATTTGAGCGCGCTGATGGATCCGGACGCCTCAGACGAGATGGTCGACCACCTGGTCGACTTCTTCGACCGCATCGCCCCCTCGTATGACGGCTGGGCGAACGGCCAGCACGGCAGGGTGGCAGCGCGCCTGGTCGAGCTCGCCACGCCCTCGAAGGGAGAGCACGTCCTGGATGTCGGCACCGGTACGGGGTTGGTGGCGCACCTGGTCGCACCCCGGGTGGCCCCGGGAATGGTGATCGGGATCGACCTTTCCGCGCAGATGCTTTCCATCGCGCGCGCGAAGATCGACGCCGACCACCGCTCGGCTCACGGCAAGAACGTCCAGTTCGTCGGCATGGCAGCCGAGCGCCTCGTCTTCCGGCCGGAGTCGTTCGAGCTCGTGACGATGGGGCAGGCGCTGACCTACCTGGCCGACCCGACGGAGGCCCTGGCCGAGGCCGCCCGGGTGCTGCGGCCGGGCGGAAGGCTCGCCGTCTCCTGCCAGCGCCGCAGTCTCAGCACCCGGGCGCAGGACCTCTTCTTCCAGGGGCTCGCGCCGCTGGCGCGCCGCCACTACCTCAGCCTGCCTCGCTACAGCTCCGAGCGGTCGCGGTTCGGCGAACCTGACGTCCTGCCACAGCTCATCTCGGCGGCCGGGTTCGAGGTGACCGGCTTGACCGAGATGGTGAGCGGCGGCAGGACGCGGGACGCCCACGAGTGGACCGATCTCATGGCCGGCGCGGGGCCTCTGCCCTACACGCTGATCCGCTCTCTCGGTCCGCGTTTCCGGAACGAGCTCGAGGCCGAGGTCGAGTCCGCGATGGCGAGCCTCGGCGATCCGGACGACGCCTTCAGGTACCACCACTCCTACCTGCTGGCCGTAGCGAAAAAGCGCTGATCAGCGCGGCCGCCAGGCACAGGGCGGCCGCGATCCGAAAGATCTCCTGGTACTCCTGCAGAAACGCCGCCGCGACCAGCGATTGCAGCTCGTGCAGCCGGTGGTCGAGGGTGCCGGAAAGCGCCGGAGTGCCGAGGATCTGGCGAAATCGAAAAAGGCCGAATGCGGTCAGGGCCGAGAGACCGACGAGCATCCCGATCGTGCGGCCGAGCACCACCAGGCTGGTCGCCAGGCCGTGGCTCTGGGCGCGCGTCAGCGCGAGCACGCCGGCGGTCAGCGGCGCGATGACGAGCCCGAAGCCGAGACCGCAAATGCCGAGGGCCAGGTCGGCCTGTCGCAGGGGACCCCAATGCCGGCTCAGCTCGTCGGCGTGCCAGCCCGACATCTGAATGAAGGCGAGCGCCGAGACGGTGATGCCGACCGCGGCGGTGGTCCAGAGACCGATTCGGGCCGCCACCAGCCCGCCCGCGACGGCTCCAATCGGCACCCCGATCAGGAACTGCGTCAGGAGCAGGCCGGAACCGAGCTGGTCGAGATTGAACACCAGGCGGCCGAGGATCGGCACGTCGACCAGTGCGACGATCAGCGCCGCGCCGATCAGCACGTTGGCCGTGGTCGCGCCGATGAACCCGCGGCTGCGCAGGAGGTCTTGCGGGATGAGCGGCTCCAGGCGGCGCAGCTGGCGCCACCCATATGCCGCCAGCACCGCCACGGCGCCGAGGCCGGCGGGTACGAGCAGCGCGTTCGCGGCGCGGCGCTCCGGATCGTCCGGATACAGCGCGAGCACAAGGAGACCGAGCCCGATCCCGAGCAGGGTGGCGCTGATCCAGTCGACGGAGGACGAGGTGGACTTCGCGCCCATGTCGGTTCGGCGCAGGAACGCGACCAGGCCCGCGCCGCATGCGGCCGCCAGCGGCAGGTTGAGCCAGAACACAAAGCGCCAGCCACCCGCCGCCGTTGCGGCGGCAGCCAGAGTTGCTCCGTAGATGGGCCCGAACACGCTGCCTGCTTCCTGGAGCCCGGCGATCGAGCCAAGCGCCACCGTGCGCGCGCGGCCGCGGTAGAGGTCAGCCGCCAGCGCGAGCGACAGCGGGACCAGGCCGCCACCGCCGAGACCCTGGACGAACCGGCCCGCCACGAGCCACTTGAGGTCGGCGAACGGCCACAGGCCGGCGGTGGCGGTCAGCGCCGAGCCCGCCGCGAACGCCGTCAGGCAGGCCAGGTACACAGGCAGCCGCCCCCTGGCGTCCGAGTAGGCGCCGAGCAGAGGCATGGCGACCACGTAGCCCGCGAGGAACCCGGTGAGGATCGGCGTCGCCTGCTCGAAGCGGTCGATGGTGAGGCCGACGTCGCCCATCATCGCGGGCAGCAGCGTCACGACCACATACGCGTCGAGCGCGGCGACGAACAGGCCCGCGCCCGCAAGCGCGAGCACGGCGCGTCTGGACACTAACCCCCAATCATCATGGTGCCGGCGAGGAGATCACCACCGCGGCGTCGAAGCCGCTCAGGTCGACCTCCACGGTGGCCGCCGTCCCACCATCGCCGAAATCGCCGTCGAGGATCGCCCTGCGGATCAGGTGGTCGGAGGAGTCGACCCAGATCTTCGCCTTGACGTCGCCGGCCGAGCTCAACGCCGACAGCATGCGGTGGATCTGCTCCGGGGTGTAGGTCGCGGTCACCTGGTACGCGCTCACGCCGTCGACCTGGTCCGTGCTGACGAACCTGGGCGTCGTGCCGGCCGGGATCACGGCGGGGAGGCCGACCGACGCGTCGAAGAGCCTGGCCAGATCGGGGATCGCCGCCGCCTGGCCGGCCGCGGCCTCGGTGAAGGTCGTGAACGGCAGTCGAAGGTAGACATGCCCGTGAGTGATCACGACCTGTATGGCGAACGTGAGGTCCTGCCGCTTGACCGTGTACGTGGTATCGCTTTCGTCGGGCATCCTCACGGTCGCCTTCGCGCTCGCGAGCGCGAAAGTCTGGAACGACACCGTGCCGTGCGTGACCTTGAGCGTGGCCTTGACGGTCTTCACCGCGGCGATCGCTGCCGCGCCCTGGCGCAGGGTCTGCGCCGCATCGACATGTGGCGCGGGGGGCGGGCTGCCGCCACAACCCGCGAGCAGCAGGCCGCAGATGACCAGCCCGAAGATGCGCCTCACCGGCGCTCGGGCGCGGCTCGCACGATGAGGCGCACCGGGCGGTCGTAGAACAGGTACTCCCACGCCCAGTTGACCAGCACGATGACACGGCTGCGGAAGCTGACGATGTTGACCAGGTGGACGACCAGCCAGAACACCCAGCCCAGGAATCCCGACAGGCGCACCGCGCCCAGCTGAGCTACGGCCGAGTTGCGGCCGATGGTGGCCATGATGCCCGGGTCGCGGTACCTGAACGCTCTCGCGCCGCCGTTGCGAACCATCTCGGAGATGGATGCGGCGACGTGCTTGCCGGCTTGCATCGCCACCGGAATCAGCATCGGCAGGTAGACCTGGCCCTCCAGAGCACCGGCGAGGTCACCGATCACGAACACGACAGGATGGCCCGGCACCTGCAGCGTGTCGTCGACGTCGATGCGCGACTGCCGGGCCAGCCGCACTCCGGCCGAACGCCCCACGTCTGACGCTCGAACGCCGGCGGTCCAGATCACCGTTCGCGCTGGGATCTCCTCGCCGCCGGCGAGCAGAACCGCGGCATCGCTCACCGCATCGACTCGGGCGCCGAGCATCACCTCGATGCCCTTTCCGAGCAGCGATCGGTGTGCCGCCTCGCGCAGCGAAGGGACGAATGTACCGAGCACATAGGGAGCCGCTTCTATTAGCACCACCCGGACCTCGTTTGTGTCGAGATCGCGGTAATCCTTCCGCAGCACGAGGTGGATGAGCTCAGAGATCGCTCCCGCCATCTCCACCCCGGTGGGCCCTCCTCCGACCACGGCGAAGGTCAGCATGGCCCGCCGGGTGGCGGCGTCCGGCGTCCACCGGGAAGCTTCGAACCGTGAAAGGATCCGGTTTCGCACGGCCAGCCCTTCCTCGAGCCTCTTGAGGCCGAGCGTGTGCTCCTCGAGCGCGGCGTTGCCGAAGTAGTCGCTCTGGGCGCCGGTCGCCAGCACTAGGTAGTCGTAAGCGATCGGGCCGCGGTCGGTGAGAAGCCGCCTGCCTTCGAAGTCGACACCCGTGATCTCGGCCTGCCGGAAGTCCGCGTTGGGCAGGGGGCGAATCAGCTGGCGGACCGGCCGCGCGATCTCACCCGGGTCGAGAAGGGCGGAGGCGACCTGGTACAGCAGGGGCGTGAACAGGTGAAAGTTGTTGCGGTCGACCAGCAGCACCTCCACCGGTGCGCGCTTCAACGCGCGCGCGCAGGTGAGGCCGCCGAAGCCGGCTCCGGCGATGACGACCCGTGGTCTCTTCGGAGGACCCGGCGAACTCACGCGCTTGCGCCCTGAGTTCGTGGCGAAGTCATTCGGGCGGGTTGCGCTGTCCCTTCTGCGGTGGGTAGCCGCGCCGGCCCGTGCCGCGCCTCCGGTTGGCCATCTTCTCCATCGCGGGTGCCCCGCCGGTAAGCTGGAGCAGCGACCTCGGGAGCTTCTGCTTCTTCTTGATCACGGGCTCGAACAGGTCACCCTGCTTCTCCACCCGGGCGAGAACCTGCGTGGAATCGAAGACGAGCAGGCTCGGGTCTTTCGCCTTGAGACATTTCTCGACTTCGTCCCAGGAGACCGGTGTGGACACGGTCGGCCTCGTGCGGGCGCGGAGCGAATAGACGTTGACGGTCGTCTTGTACTGGTCGTTCTGGCTCCAGTCGATGAGCACGCGACCGGTGCGAAGCTCTTTGAGCTGCTTGTGCACGACGAGGTCCGGGTGCTTCTCCTCGAAGAATTGCGCGAGTCCCTTCGACACCACCTTCGTCTCGACGTAGGTGATCTTGGAGTTGAGCGGGACGTAGAGCTGGAGGCCCTTCGATCCCGACGTCTTGGCGCAGCAGTCCAGGCCGTGCTCAGCGAAGACGTCGCGCAGCATCAGGCCGATCCGGCAGCACTCGACGATCGTCGCGGGGGGCCCCGGGTCGAGGTCGAACACCAGCGTGCGCGGCTCGGGCAGGCTGCTGCACAGCGACAGCGAAGTGTGCATCTCGAGGGTCGCGAGGTTGGCGAGCCACACCAGGGTCGGCAGGTCCTGGGCGAGGCAGTAGTACATGTCCCGGTTGTTGCCCCCACTCCACACCTTGGCCGTATCCACCCATTCAGGCCGGTGCTTGGGGCAGTTCTTCTCGTAGAAGAACTCGCCGTCCACTCCGTTCGGGTATCGCTTGAGGGTCAGCGGGTGGTCCCGCGTGTGCGGCAGCAGCACGGGTGCGATGCGCGTGTAGTAGTCGATCACCTGCGCTTTGGTGAACCCGACCTCGGGGTAGAGCACCTTCTCGAGGTTGGTCAGCTTGAGCGTGCGGCCGTCGATCGAGACCTCGACCGCGGTTTCCTTAGCCACCTTCGCGCACCACCTCGCGCGCCGGTTTGTCTTCGCGCAGCCCCTTGAACGATGGCGCGCGCAGCTGGCCCGACTTCGTCCACTCGACGAACTCGAACTCCGCGACCACCTTTGGCTTCACGAAGTGCGCTTTCCGCTGCGGCGCGCCCACGTCGAAAGGATTCTCGCCGGTCGCCAGCGGCTTCAGCAGCCTGTTCAGCTTCTCGAGCGTGGCATCAGTGAAACCGGTGCCGACCTTGCCCGCGTAAACGAACTCTCCGTCCTTGTAATAGCCGACGAGCAGCGCTCCTGGGTAACCCTCGCGCTTGCCCTCGCCGTCCAGCCAGCCTCCGATCACCAGCTCCTGCCGATTGTGGTTCTTGACCTTGACCCACAGGCCGGCGCGACGCCCCGGGTCGTACCTCGAGTCGAGCTTCTTCGCGACGATGCCCTCGAGACCCGCCTTCCGACTCGCCTCGAGCATCGCCTGGCCGCCCCCCTCCTCGTGCGGCGGCGTCTGCCACGACGCGCCCGCGAGCTTGAGCTCGGCCAGACCGCGCCGTCTCTCCGCGTAAGGCTGCTCCATGCGCGAATGCCCGTCCTGCCACAGCAGGTCGAAGATCATGTACGTGACGGGGACGTCCTTCATCTTGCGGCGGACCTCCGAGTCGGAGGTGAGGCCCATCCGCTGCTGGATCTCCTCGAAGCTCGGCCGGCCCCTCTCGTCCAGGGCCACGATCTCGCCGTCCAGGATGACCTCGCGCGAGCCAAGAGCGCGACCCATCGCGTGAACCTCCGGGTAACGGGGAGTGATCTCCTCACCGGTCCGGCTGATCAGCCTGACGGCGCCTCCTTCGACATACGCGATGCCGCGGATGCCGTCCCACTTGAACTCGTATCCCCAATCCGCGTCAGGTGATGGAATCCTGGTTCCGAGCCTGGCCAGCATCGGTTCGATCTTCTTCGGCATGGGTTGCCGCCCCGGGTCCTGCGGGGGGTCCATGCGGTGGATCATCCAATCCTCTCCCCGCGTCTTGAACAAGACGTAGCGACCCTGGAGGCGCTTCCCGTGGAGCACGATCATCACTTCGCGATCCGACCACTTGATGGGCTCGTAGGTGCCCTCGTCCCAGATCATGACCTGCCCGCCGCCGTACTCGCCCTTCGGGATCTCGCCCGCGAACTTGAAGTACTCCAGCGGGTGGTCCTCGACGTGGACGGCGAGGTGGTTGGTCTTCGGGTCCAGGGGCACGCCCTTGGGGACGGCCCACGACACCCCCACGCCATCCCGCTCGAGCCGGAAGTCCCAGTGCAGGCGCCTGGCGTGGTGCTCCTGGACCACGAATCGAAGCTTGCTCGGAGCCTTCCTGGGAACCCGAGCGCCCGGTTCCGGCGTGCGCTTGAAATCGCGCTTGGCCTCGTACTCGGCGAGCTTCTTCGCCATCCCTCTAGTCAAAGGTTAGGCTACGGCCGCTTGCGGGCTCCCGGGTCACCGGCCGCGCTTTGTTACCCTCGTCCGGGGTCGTGAGCGTTCGTCGCACCACCGTTGCACCGCTACGTCCGACCATCCTCTACGCGCTGGCCGTCTTCGCGATCGGCCTGGTGTACCGCCTCCTGTTCATCGCACAGGGCTGGTCCGCGACCGACGAAGGCTGGCTGCAGGCCGACGGGGCGCGGGTCGCCGCCGGGCAGGTCGTGTATCGCGACTTCGACTACCTGTTCCCGCCGGTGACGGCGGTCAAAGAGGGCTTGCTGATCCTCCTGCTGGGCGATCACTGGACCGTCCTCGCGTCGAGGCAATTCTTCTCGGTCGAGGTCTCCGTCTCCTCCGTGCTGGCGTTTCTCATCCTGCGCCGCTTTGTCCGCGATCGCGCCGCGTTCATCGCGACCCTGCCGACGATGTTCTTCACCGTCATCGTGGCGGCGTTCACCAGCTACACGCTGGATGCCGAATTCATGGCGCTGCTCTCCGTCACGCTCGCGGTGTACGGCGGCGGGCATGGGCGCGCGCCGCGCTCGCTCGCCGTGCTTTCCGGCGTTGCGGCGGTGCTGGCGGCGATGTCCAAAGCGCCGTTCCTCGCGTTTCTGTTCGCCATTCCGTTCGCCGCGCTTGCGGGCCGCTGGTTGAGACGCGGATCCGGCCGGCCGGTGCACCCGGCGGTGCGGGCGCTTCAGTCCGGGCTGCCCTGGTACGCCGGAGGCGTCGCGGCCGCCCTGGCTGCGATCTTCGCCTACTTCGCCGCCGAGGGCGTGCTCGCGCGCTTCGTCTTCGACGCGTTCATCCTGACCACGCAGTCCAATCCGACAACCCTCAAGTTCAAGCTCATCCAGGACCTGCCGGACTACATGCTCCGCGACGACACGCGTGTCCTGCCCGTGCTGGCGATCATCCTGGTGCTGCTCGCCGTGCGAGGCTCGCGACTGCTCGAGGTGACGCGCACCCTGCTGCTGGTGGCGATCCTCGGCTACGTCCTCGAGCGCACGCTCCGCCACCCGCCGCCTCCCGCCCGCCCTTTTCTGACCATCGTCGCGTACGGCGTGCTGGTCGTCGTCGGGCTGGTCGTGCTCGCGGTGACGGTGGCTGTGGACAGCGGTTGGCTGCGCAACCGGCCGGCGGCGGAAGCGCTCCGCGCGCGGCTGCCGCCGCCGGAGATCGTCTTCCTCGCCCTCTTCGTGCAGTGGGAGGCGCAGTACCACTACGGCGGCTTCGTGTTCTGGTACGAGGGCGCGTTCCTGAGCATCCCGGTGGTCTTGCTTTCCCTGCACGCGCTGAGCAGGGCTCCGCTGGTACGGCTGAGACCGATTCGCCTCGAGATAGGTCCACCGGCCGCGGCCGCGGTGCTGATCGGGGCCTGGCTGGCGACGGGCGGCGCCGGCATCTTTCTCGAGCGCCCCTACCAGGATGCCCCGCGCCGGCAGCTGACAGCCGAGTTCACGACCCCTGCGCTGCATGGAATCACCACGTTTCCCGCGACGGAGCAGCGCATGGACGGCCTGGTCGCGGAGGTCGATCGCAGGACGCGTCCAGGCGACGCGATCTACGTGCTGCCCGACTTCTCGATCCTCTACCGGGCGACCGGACGCCGGAATCCGACGCGCATCAGCTGGCCCGACGAGACGTTCCTGACCCCAGCCGTGGTGGACCAGATGGTGTCGGACCTCGAACGCGATCCGCCGCAAGTGGTCTTCATCCAGTCCCAGAGGGAGGGAACCTACCTGCGCGACCAGCCGCCGATCGACTGGGTAAGCACGAAGTGGGCTCCGATCTACGACTACCTCGTCGCCCACTACACGCAGGTGGGTTCCGTGCAGGACATCCGGGTGATGATTCCCACCACTCGGTAGGCCGGACGTCCCGCACGGCTGACCGAAGTTCAGGCCACGGCCTGCTGGTCCTCTTTCCGGACCACGGCAAGTGGCCTGGGCGCCCGCGCGAAAGCCGCGGCGAATGCGGCGAGCGCCAGGACCACGATGGGCAGGACCAGGGTCGGGTGCATCGCATCGACGAATGCGTGCGTGAAGACGTAGTGCGCGATCGCCTCCACCTGGGCGGGCAGCCGGACGCTCGTGCCGGTTTGACCGGCGCCGACTTCGAACCCGCTGTGGGCGGCGTTGCTGAACCCGTTGACGAACGCAGACTGGAACTGCGCGGGCAGGCTGCTCGAGGCGGCCACCGCGTGGTCATGCAGCGCGATGGCGAGGCGGTTCTGCAGGAAAGCTCCGACCACGGCGCTCGCGAGCACGCCCCCGAGCTCCTGGATGGTGTTGACCACACCGGACGCCACGCCGCCGAGGTGCGCCGGCAGGTCGCGGGTCGCGATGCTGAACACGGGCGTCCAGATGAATCCCATGCCCAGACCGCTGAGGATGAGGCCTGGGGCAAACGCCCAGCGACTGGAGTCGGCGTGCGCTGCCCAGTCGATGTAGCCGGATCCCGCGGCCAGCGCGAGCAGCCCGGGAACAAGGAGGTACTTGCCGTCGACCTTCTGTGCGAGACCACTGGCCAGGCCTGACGAGACGATCATGGCCAGCGGCTGAATCGCTATCACCAGCCCGGCGTCGATCGCGCTCAGGCCGAGCACGGACTGCATGTAGATCGTGAGCGGCAGGTACAGGCCGAGGATGGCAAAGCCCATCGCCGCCATGACCAGCGTCATCAGGGTGAAGTTGCGGTCCTTGAAGACTTCGAAGGGCAGCAGGGGCTCGGCGCCCTGCCGGCGCGCCTGGTAGTAGAGGAATGCGGCGAGCAGCACCGCGCCCCCGCCGATGATCTCCGGGATGGTGATGAAGCCGGTGACGGTGCCCCAGTCGTAGCGCTGGCCTTCGATCAGGCCGAAGACCAGGCACAGCAGCCCGGCCGTGGCGAGCCCGACCCCGGCGAGGTCGAGGCGGTGTCGCCGGCCCGGACGCAGGTCGGGTATGACCAGCATGGCGAGCGCAAAGGTGATGGCGCCGATCGGCAGGTTGACCGTGAAGATCGAGCGCCATCCGAAATGCGTCACCAGGAAGCCGCCCACTGTCGGTCCGGCGACGACCGCGAGGCCGGCGAGGATTCCATAGATCGCGAACACGCCTCCGCGCTTCTCCACGGGGAACAGGGACAGCATCAAGGGCATGCCCTGCGGGGCGAGGATCGCCGCGCCAAGACCCTGCATGGAACGGGACAGGATGAGCTGCGTCGGGTCCTGCGCCAGGGCGCTGAAAACGGATGCCGCGGTGAAGACGACGACGCCGGCCGCGAAGAGGTTCTTCGGCCCGTAGATATCGCCCAGCCGCGCCGAAGTGATGAGAAGGACGGCGTAGAGCAGGCTGTAGGCGTTGAGCACCCACAGCACCTCGTCGAGGCTGGCGTGGAGGCCGGACAGGATCGAGGGGATGGCGATGTTGACGATGGTCAGGTCGAGCAGGGTCATGAAGATGCCGAGGGCGAGCACGCCCAGGGCAGTCATCGGGTGGTTGCGAATTCGGCTCACGTCTTGAATCTCCTTTGGAATCAGTTGAATGCGAGTTCGCCGCGCGTGCGCGAACGGCGATGTGCAAGCCAGCCCAGGGCGACGTACCAGGCCTGGAGCTCGATCACGAGGACGCGTTCGGTCAGACCGGCGATCCCCGTCTGGATGCCTGCGACGGTCGGGGTGAAGGTGAGGAAGTAGATGCCGGCGAGGACCAGCGTCAACGGTCCGGCGAACAGGAGGGCCGTGCCGAGCCGTCTCCATTCCACGACTCGACGCAGGAAGAAGCCGGCGCTCGGGAAGCCGGCCACTGCGCTCAGGGCGAGTGCGAAGCCGACGAAGTGCATGAAGAACGACTCGAGCGTGAAGATGCCGTCGACGACGCTTCCCACTCCGGGCAGGCAGAGGACCGCCGCGCTGATCCATCGCTCCCGTGCGCGCAGCTCAGGAAGGGCCTGAAAGATGCCGGCGACCCCGCCGATGATCAGCAGCCCGCTCAGGATGAAGGCGGCGTTCATGTACGGACCCGTGGGCCCGAGGCCGAGTCCGCTCAGTGGCTGGCTGACGGCGGAGTAGGGCGCGATCCGGGTGCCCCACAGGCTGTATCCAGGGCTCACGAAGCCGAGGACCAACCAGGCGAGCGTGAGCAGCAGGGGGCCGGCCACCGCGCCGAGGGCGAGGTCGAAACGGGGTCGATCCATTGGCGATTCTCCTCTGTCTAACAGCGTTAGTGGCGTGTCTGCGCTAGAATAACCCTAACGATGTTAGATGTGCAAGCCCCACTACGGGAAATAGAGGAAAATGACGAAATTGAGTCCTGAAGAAGAGAGGCAGCAGGCGCTCAGCCGGGAGCGGCTGGTGGCGGCGGCCCTGGAGCTGATCAACCGTGAGGGCCTGGACGGCCTGTCGATGCGGGCGCTGGCCGAAGCCCTCGAGGTCAAAGCGGCTTCTCTCTACTGGCACGTCCGCGACCGGCGCGAGCTGCTCGAGCTGCTGGCGGAGGCGATCCTCGAATCAGTCCGGCTGCCGGCGCGACGTTCGGAGTGGCGCCAGGCGACGCTGGGCGCGGCCGCCGCCCTGGGGCAGCGCATCGCCGGCCAGCGGGACGCCGACCGCATCCTCCTCGAGGTGCCCGACTCCCTGCCCCGAAGCGACTCCTACAGCGAGCTCACGGAGCAGCTGCGAAAGTCCGGCCTCCACCCGGCCGAGGCATCCCAGGTAGCCCTGCTGATCATGGTCCAGGTCGTCGCCGCCAGGCCCCCGGTCGAGCGGGAGCGGGTGGAAGAAGGCTCGGTTGCGTCGATTGCTGTCGACTCCGGCTCGCGTGGCGTTCTGGTGAGGGCCGGGTCGGAGATGCAGGGTTTGATTCGTGCTGCACACGACAGGACCTCGGCTGCTCCGGCCATCGTGCGGGGTGAGCGGGTGGTGGTGCGCCGGTTGCGCGGGGTCGGCTACGGAGAGATCGAGCTCAATTCGCGCCACCCCTGGCGATTCCAGGTCCAGGGCGCGACCTGGAACACCGTGCTCGAGGTCGGCGCCCTCGATGTGCGCGCGGTGAAGCTCGACAGCGGAGCCGCCAAGGTCGAATGCTTCCTGCCGGCGCCGCGTGGCGTGGTTCCGATCGAGGTTTCAGGAGGCGTCGTCGGCGTCGCGCTGCACCGCCCGCCCGGTGCGGTGGTGGCGGCCGACATCAAGACCGGCGCCGTGCGCGTGAAGCTCGACGGCCACTCCATCAAAGCCGCCGTGACCGACTCGCGGTGGGAAAGCGAGGACGGCGCGTGGTCGGCGCGCGACAGGTACCAGCTGACGATCAGCGGAGGTGCCGTGCAGGTGAACCTCGACACCGCGGCGGAGGCAGTCAGGCAGGTCGAGACGGAGCCTCCGTCGGAAGCTTCGGGAGAGGTTGCTTCAGCTCTCGACATCCTCCTCGACGGAGTCGAAAAGCGGGTCGCATCTCGGCGCGCGCGGTAGAGGGCTTTGATTCTCACCTGGACCCACATTGGCCAGGCGCTGGGCTAGAAGCAGCCGTTGGCCGGGATGCCGCCCTGGCGGGAGACCTGGCGCAGGCCGTCCTTCTCCGTGTAGAGGTAGATGCCGTCATGCGCCCCAAACCAGACACCGTGGCGGTCGGCGATCGGGTCCGAGATCGCAGGCGCACCGTTTCCGACGCGTAGGATCTCGCGGCTGACGCCCGCGCTTGGCAGGTACAGGAACTCCTCAGTGTCGATGCCGGCCGTGCTTAGGACGACGATCGGCCGGCCCTGGGGATCCTGGGTGAGGAAGCGCACCGAACTGCCCGGCCGCTTGAACCAGACCACTCGGCTGCCATCCGTTGGGTTGACCTTATCCAGTTCGCTTGTCGAAATGGCCAGGATTGGGTTCGGGTCCCCGTTGCCTACGGCGTCGCTCCCGCCCTCCCAGATCAGCCCGTTGCCGGCACTCGCCTCGTAGTCGCCCGGGTCGTCTGCGTGATGCATCTCGTCCTTGACAGGGTCGACGAAATCGGCCCCGATCGAGCCGGAGTCCCTGATGTAGATGCCGTCGGATGCATAGTCGATCACGGCGAAGCGCAGGCCCGCGGGGGCGACCGAGCGCGGCTGGTCGACTCCTGTCTTGACGTCGACCACATGCAAGATGGTCGAGCCGGCCAGGGACGTGTAGGCGTAATGGGACCCATCGGGCGAAACGGCGTTTCTGGCTACTGGCAGCCACCGTGCGTAAGCCTCGTCGAAATAGAGGGCGTAGCTCTTGTCGATCAGCTCCTGCCCCGGCGGCGGTATGACGTCGACCTTGGCTGAGGCCGGGTCAGGGGTTACGGCACCAGAGTGGAAGTCGATGAAGGCGCCGCGGCGCGCGGCTGCGCCGAAAAGTGTGATTGGCAGCCGGCATTTGAATACCGGCGCGCTGAAAGGAATGAAGTCTGAGCGGTCGGGCTCGGCGACGGTGTCCCTAGAGCTGTCGGTGAGGTCGACGTCTGCCGTGCCTGAGGCGTCGCAACGCCGCACGCGCACACCAGCGCGAGTATCGCTACGGCGGCCCGTCTCATGCCGCTGCAAACGCATGGCGGTCGGACCCGGTTACTGGCCTTAACAGGCTGGGTTCCCGTGAGGCCGTCCGCCGCCTAGCGTGTCGGGAAAACACCCGGAGGCGCCAATGTTCTTTCTCGCCGCGGCCCCAGCCTTGCCCCCTCAATTCAACGACATCCAGACACTGATCCTCACCTGGACCCACATCGGCCAGGCGCTCGTCGGATCGATCGGCGTCCTTGCGTTCATCTTCGCGTTCATATGGAAGATCACCGCCGTCGAGTCGAAGTCGGCGCTGGCGGCCAAACAGTGGATCCAGCGCATCGTCGTCGGCACCATCGGCGTGGAGGTCGCCGGCTCCCTGGTCGGGATCCTCACCAGCTCGGTGCCGACCACGCACTAGATGGACCAGCTCCTGGGCGAGCTGCAGTCCCTGCTGGTGCAGCTGACGCAGCTGCTCGATATCGTCGCGCCCTTCACGCACCCCAAGGACCTGGTGGTCGGGCTCCTCAAGGCGAGCATCGGCCTCGTGGGCACGTACTGGGACGGCTTCGTGCTGAGCACCACGAACGTCGATGCATACAAGGAGGCGTTCGTCTCGAACGTGGTCATCCGGCGCTACGAGCCGGAGGTGCAGCTGACTGCGGACGGCGCGCTGCTGCTCGTCGTGATCTGGGCGAGCTTCAGGATCATGTGGGGCCACGGGCTGTTCACGCAGTACACGGCACGAATCCTTCTGCCCCGCCTGTTCATGGCAGCCGTCCTGATCAACTTCTCGCAGCCTCTCTTTCAGATGGTCGTCGACGCCAGCAACACCCTGTCCACCGCGGCGCAGACCTTCGTGACGCTCGACAACCCGTTGAGCATCTGCCTCCGCTGGGTGAGCGACCCGTCCGCGGGGATGTGGGACATCGTCACGACGGCGGTCCTGGCGGTCGGCTACGACGCGCTCGCGATCGCCTACCTCGTCCGCTACACCGTGCTGGTCGTGCTGTCGATCACGGCCCCCCTCGCCGGCCTGCTCTTCCTGCTGCCCGAGACGCAGCACCTGTCGAAGATGTGGATCTCCCACTTCACCACGAACCTCTTCATGCAGCCGATGCAGCTCTTCGTCCTGTCGATCGGCTTCACCCTCGAGGGCGATGGGAAATCACCCCTGAACCACCTGTTTGCGCTGGCGACCCTTCTCATCGTCTTCAAGGTTCCCGGGGCGATGGGGGTGTCGGAGAAGGCCGCGCACAAGCTCGAGTCCACCGTGCACTCGGCCTTCACGCATCTCGCGCACGCGATGGCCAAAGCTTGAAACCTTGCTCCGCCTGACCGGAATCGCCGCCCTGGTTCTGACCGTCCTGCTCCTGGTCGCGGCGCAGGTGCAGAGCCATTCGCGGCTCCCGCTGGGCGCGGTCGTCAGGGGCGCCGTGGTGAGCCAGCCGTTCGGCTGCACCGCGCTCGCCCTCGAGCCTGTGGATCCCTTCTGCCGGGGTGGTCACATGCATACGGGCATCGACCTGGCCGCGCCCACTGGCACCGAGGTGCACTCAGCGACGGGTGGTGTGGTGCGGCTCGGCTTCGACCCCAACGGCGCGGGGCTCTACGTGGCCGTGACCCTCGACTCCAACGTGCGCCTCCTGTACTGCCACCTGTCAGCGGCGGAGGTGGCCACCGGCATGACAGTCGTGCCTGGCGAGGTGATCGGCCTGGTCGGTGCCACGGGCAGGGCGACGGGGCCGCATGTGCATTTCGAGATCCAGGTCGATGGCTCGTCAGTCGACCCGGCCCGCTGGCTGTCGCCTTCCCTTGAAAATTAGCCTCCTGTCAAGTGGTGGCCTCCTCTAGCGTGACTCGATAACCGAGCTGCTCCAAGCGGCGGAGGCTCCGGCGCGTCACCGCTTCTCGATTCCGACGCTCGAAATGGTCCGCCCCCAGGTCCTGGAACACGGTGCCGTCCCTGAGCAGGTGGTA
>DATEHQ010000033.1:0-1745 GCA_035279525.1 Candidatus Dormiibacterota bacterium | reverse complement strand
GGCGCGCATCCGCTCGATCAGGCCGAAGCCGTCCAGCTTCGGCATCTGGATGTCGGAGAACACCACCACGATCGAGGGATCGGACGAGATCGCCTGCCAGCCCGCCTCGCCGTCGGCTTCCTCGCGCACGTCGAAGCTCTTGCGGATCAGCCGCGAGACCGTCGTGCGCACGATCCTCGAGTCGTCCACCAGCAGCACGCGCTGCTTCGGGATCGTCGTCGAGGGGGCGTCGCTCATCGCTAGGCCGCGAGGTCGACCACGACCCGGCCGCGGGCCGCGCCCTTGAGAAAGCCCTCGAAGACCGTCGGCAGGTCGTCGAAAGCGATGGTGCGCGTCATCTCCTCCAGGTGGGCGGGGCGCATGTCGGTCGCGAGCCGCCGCCACACCTCCCGGCGCAGCGGCATCGGCGTCGTCCCCGAGTCGATCCCGAGCAGGCTCACGCCGCGCAGGATGAAAGGCGCGACCGTGGTGTTCAGGCTCATGCTCGCCGCGAGGCCGATGGCGGCGATGGTCCCGCCCGTCATCATGGTGCTCGCCATCCACGCGAGCACCTCGCCGCCGAGGTTGTCCACCGCGCCCGCCCAGGTCGCCTTGTCGAGCGGCTTGATCCTGGAGAGATCGAGGCTCTTCCTCGGCATCACCTCTCTGGCTCCCAGCGTCTTCAGGTATCCGGACTCGCCCTCCTTGCCGGTGAGCGCCGTCACGCCGTAGCCGAGGCGCGAGAGCACGTCGATCGCGATCGAGCCCACGCCGCCCGTCGCCCCGCTCACGACCACCGGGCCGTTGACCGGCGCGAGGCCGTTCGCCTCCATGCGCACCACGGCGAGCGCCGCGGTGTAGCCGGCCGTGCCGAGCGCCATGGCCTCGAAGAGCGTCATGCCCTTCGGCACCGGAACCGCCCAGTCGGCGGGCACCCGCGCGTATTCGGCGTAGCCGCCGTCATGGGAAACGCCCAGGTCGTAGCTCGTGCAGATGACCGCGTCCCCCCGCTTGAAGCGGGGGTCGGAGGACTCGGTCACGGTCCCGGAGAGGTCGATGCCCCCGACGCAGGGGAAGCGCCGGATGATCTTCCCGGCGCCGGTCGCTGCGAGGGCGTCCTTGTAGTTGACGCTCGAATACGCGACGCGCACCACCAGCTCGCCGCGATCGAGCTCATCGAGGGCGATCTCCTCGAAGCCTCCCACGGCCTTCTTCTCCACTTCGCGGATGCGATAGGCCTTGAACTTGTCCATGGATGCCGGGGGATTATACCGGGCGGGCCGGGCCCGCCGGCCGTTCACTCCGGCGCGCGCCTCGCCTCCGCCAAATAGGCTTTCGATTGCATTTCCACGAGGCGGCTCGCCGTGCGGTCGAACTCGAACACCATCGCCCGCAGCCGCGAGTCGGCGGGGTCCTCCTCGATCCTCAGGAGCTTCTCCGGGGCGGCTTCCGCCGAGACGATCAGCTTGACGCGGTTGTCGTAGAAGACGTCGACCATCAGCGTGAAGCGCCGCGCCTCCTCGGCGAGCTTGAGCCCCATGCGCGGCACCCCCGACACGATCACCGTGTGGAAGCGCTTCGAGAGGTCGAGGTAGTCGTGCTGCGAGCGCCCCCAGCCGCAGATCACCGGGAACTCGAACCAGACCACGCCGCCGGCGCGGTGCAGGTACGGGATCACCCGCCCCTCGACGTCGAGCTCCTGGAACTCCTCCTCCACCTCGGCGATCCGCCCGAAGGTCTCCATGAGGGCGCGGTCGGCCTGCTCG
>DATEHQ010000032.1:0-1160 GCA_035279525.1 Candidatus Dormiibacterota bacterium | reverse complement strand
CTCTGACTTTCACCCCGGCGCGACGGTGGTCGCGAGCGACGGCAAGGAGATCGGTTCGCTGGCGCATGTGCTGGTCGACTCCGACTACGCGCTGAAGGCGATCGTCGTGCGCGAGAGCCGCGGTTTCTCCGGATCCTGGCTCTCGCCGGGATCTTTTCTTCTCGCCGACGAGTTCGTCGTGGCGCGCGAGGCGGTGGTGTCGGTCGAGCGCGACCGGATCTCGCTCTCGATCCCGTCGGCGGACGCTCGCAGGCTGCAGCCGTACCTGAGCTACCGCGAGAAGCCGGAGAGCCTGGAAGAGGGGCTCGAGGACGAGGCGGGCGTTCTCGGCAGCGGACCCGAGATCCCTCGCTGGCTCGAGCAGGTTGCGAACAAGCCCGATTCGGAACTCGAGATCGACGGCGGCGAGAACGTGATGCTGGGCCGCACCGGCCGCAAGCTGGGCACGGTGAAGGACGTCCTGTTCGACGGCGACCAGCTGGTCGGCGTGGTGCTCCTGCCCGACGGTTTTTTCAAGCAGGAGGTGATCCTGCCGAGACGGTTCATGGGCCGGAGCGACGACGCGGCGCTGTTCGCGCAGCTGAGCGAGGGCGACCTGGAGAAGTTGACGCCGTTCGAGCCGAGGGGCTGACCGAGAGCTAGGGCAGCAGGCTTGGCGTGGGTGACGCTGTCCCCAAGGTCCCAAGTGTGGCGAAGAAGCCGACGACCAGCGCCAGCCAGATGATCCCGGCGACGATCGCGATCACGAGGTGGATGTAGCCCAGGATCAGGCCCGCCATCGCAAGCCCGCCCCCGGCCTCGCCGGTCCGCCGGATCTGGCCGCGGGCGACGTGGCCGAGGATGACCGCGAGGACGCCGCCGACGAATGGACAAACAAACCACGATGCGATCGCGAAGACCAGCGACGCGATTGCCAGGCCATTTGTGCTGCGGGCGTACGGGGTCACTGCGCCGGATCCGGCGGCCAGCGCGGTGCTCGGCGCAACGGGCGTCCAGCGGGTGCCGTCCCACCACCATTTCCCGTCGGGCGAGAGCTGGTTCGGGGGTGCCGGCGGGCCGCTCACGGCGGGCAGATTAACGCGTCCCGCTGTCTTCGCTTAGTCCGCCGTATCAACCCTTCCGACGCATCAGAAGCACGGATAGTCCGGACTATCCGGGGT
>DATEHQ010000031.1:0-1651 GCA_035279525.1 Candidatus Dormiibacterota bacterium | reverse complement strand
CGCGATCGGACGCGCCCTGATGGCCAAACCGAAGGTGCTGATGCTCGACGAACCGTCGCTGGGCCTGGCGCCGATCCTGGTCGAGACGATCTTCGACATCGTGCGCGAGATCAACTCCCAGGGCACTCCGGTGCTGCTGGTGGAGCAGAACGCGCACAAGGCGCTGGAGGTCGCGCACCGCGGCTACGTCCTCGAAACCGGCGTGATAGTGCAGACCGGCACCGGTAAAGAGCTGCTCGCCTCCGAGGACGTCCAGAAAGCCTACCTCGGCATGTAGCGCGATCCGCTATCTGGCGGGTTGATACGACGACACGAACAGGTAGACCAGCACCACCGCAAAGGCGCCGTACTCGAGGACGACGTTGCGGGTGAAGCTGTCCTCGACGGTGTGGCGGACCAGCCCGCGGTTGATGTACCAGGCGAACAGAAGCATCACGGCGAAAGTTCCCTCGTTGACGACCAGGTAGAGCGACAGCGCCGTGATCGCCCATGCGAGGAAGGTGACGACTTGCCCCACGAAGAGGGCGAAGATGAACGCACGCCGCGGAGCGATCATCTGCCCGTTGATCCGGAAGCTGCGGTACGAACCGAGGAACGTGATGGTGAAGATCCAGAGCAGGCGGAGGATCGGGTTGAAGGGCAGCGTGACCACGACCAGGTAGGCGCCGGCGAGCACCAGCACCAGGATCGCCTCCTGCAGCACCACGTGGCCGCGCTTCTCGGCGTCGCGCAGGCGAAGGTAGTCGAGGCGCGCGGCGATGATGAAGCCCGTCCCGAAGGCGGCCGTGAGCGCCAGGTACTTCCAGAGCTCCGGCACCAGGAGGGACAGCCCCGCCAGGGTGATCGCGCCCAGCGCCACCGGGATGTAGTGCTCGATCCGGGGAAACTCCTCGGTGCCACGCAGGTAGCCGAGCAGCGCGGGCGCCGCCAGCACGACCAGGCCCAGGGCAAGGGCCCAGACCTGGCCCTCGCCGAGCAGCTCGGACTTGAACCCGAGCGCGATCGCCACCAGCACGACGCCGGCGAAGATCAGGAAGCTGCGGTCGCGGTCGGACCTGGTGGCGGTCGTGTCAGGCACGACCTTCTCGGCCAGCGCTGGGGGGATCTTCATCTAGAGCCGGAAATTCTATAGGTCATAGGTGTCCTGTACCAGGAGTCCGCGGCATCGACGCGGCATCGGCGGCCGGAGCCAAGGAGACGACGAGCACGCGGCGGAGCGCATCTCGTAGATGCGTGACCGAGCGCGCGCAGGAGGCGACGCTGGCTTCAGCGCCGCAGGTGCCCGGCCGCCTAGGCCAGCGGAAATGCAAGGAATTTCTGGGACAGGACACTAAGCGCGGCCATACCTGTCTTCGAGCCTCACCACGTCCTCGACCTCGGGCGTGGAGACCTCGTAGATGTCCGTGTCCTCGAGCGCGGTCAGGCGATGCCGCGTGCCGGCGGCGATGTGCAGCGTGTCGCCGGCGTCCATCCGGCGCCTCTCCAGGCTCCCTTCGCGATCGCCCAGCTCGATCTCGATGCTGCCCTCGACGAGGTACAGGTACTCGTCCTTGCGCTCGTGGTACTGGAGTGAAAGGGCCTCACCACGGTTGATGTGCAGCACCTTGCCGAGGTAGCGGTCCGTGACGGCCCAGCGGAGCTCATAGCCCCA
>DATEHQ010000030.1:0-3188 GCA_035279525.1 Candidatus Dormiibacterota bacterium | reverse complement strand
GAGAACCTCCTCTGCTACGCCTGGAACGGCGAAGACCTGAGTCCGGACCACGGTTGGCCGCTCCGCCTCTTCGTGCCTTCGAAGTACTTCTGGAAGTCGGCCAAGTGGTTGCGCGGGCTAGAGTTCATGGAACGCAACCGGCTCGGATTCTGGGAGCAGCGTGGGTATCACGACGAGGCCGACCCCTGGAAAGAGACGCGCTACTGGTAGCGGCGTAGACGCGCCCCCGGTGGTCACGCTGACCACGGATTTCGGGTCCGGCTCCCCCCTTGTCGCAGCGATGAAAGGCGTCGTGCTGGCCGGCTGCCCGACCGCGGTGCTGGTCGACGTGAGCCACGAGGTGCCGCGGTTCGACGTGTCGGCCGGGGCCTTCATGCTCTTCGCTGGAACGCGACATTTCGCCGGCGGGTCTGTCCACCTGGCCGTCGTCGACCCCGGCGTCGGGAGCTCGCGCCGGCGGCTCGTCGTGAGCGCCGGCGGCCGCTTCTACATCGGCCCGGACAACGGCCTGTTCGCGATCGTGATCGAGGAAGTCGGCATGCAGGCGGTCTACGAGCTGGCGCCCAGGCCGCACGGAGCGCCGACCTTCGAGGGCCGAGACGTCTTCGCCCCGGCCGCGGCGGCGCTCGCCTCGGGTGTGCCGGCGGACTCGCTCGGCCCGCCGACCGATCCGCCCATCGGATTGCCGGATCTCGGGCCGCGCGTGCTCTGGACCGATGGGTTCGGCAACCTGGTGACGAATCTCAAGCCGCCTGTCCGCCGCCTGCGCATCCACAACCACGACATCACGGCCTCCGCGGCGACCTACGCCGAAGCAAGGCCCAACGAGCCGTTCGTCTACGTCGGGAGCATGGGTTACCTCGAGGTGGGCCTCCGCGAGTCGCGCGCGGACCGGCTGCTCGGCGCGCGGCCCGGGATGAGGGTGGAGCTGGTCTGAGGCCCTTAACGGGCAGGGTTGGCGCGCCGTCATTCGGCCGATAGCCTTGCCTGCGCTGTGGTTCGAGTGGCCTGCCTTCTCTTCCTCCTCTCCCTGGTGGGCTGCTCGGGCCCTGCACAGCTCGAGCCGGCGCTCGCGGCTGGATCGGGGACCGTCGCATCGGCGGGCGTCGCCGAGCCGGTGCGGCTCTGGCAGGACGCCGCGATCTTCACCCTCGTCCGCCGGCTCATCACGTCGGCGCACCACCGCGTCCTGGTCGAGATGTACGAGCTTGGACGGGGCGACATCGAGCAGGGCCTGGCTGTCGCCATGCGGAGAAGGGTCTCGGTCCGTGTGATCACCGATCCCACCGTCCAGGCGAGCCGCCAGTCGGCATCAGTCCTGGATGCGATGGGGGTGCCCGAGCGGGCCTATCCAGTGGACGACGCGGCGCACCAGATCGACCATGTGAAGCTCCTGATCGCGGACGGCGAGGCCGTGGTCGGCGGGATGAACTGGGGCGCGCACAGCGACCGCAACCACGACTACGCGCTCGAGACCCGGGTGCCCGCCGAGCTGGATCGTGTGACGCGCATCTTCGACCAGGATTGGAGTCTCGCGGGTGGGGATCCCTCGCCGCTGGCCACTGCAGGCGGTGAGATCGCGCAGACCGCACCCGGCGGCGAGATCCGCGCCATGCTCGAATCGGCCCTCAACGCCGCGAACCGCCGGGTCCTGGTCGAGATCTACACCCTCACCGACCCCGAGGTCATCGCCGGCCTGGTGGCGGCACACCGCCGAGGAGCGACCGTGCGCGTGGTCATGGACCCCAACCAGGCGTACAACCTGCACGCCTATTCGATGCTGGTCTCGAATGGGGTCGAAGCGAGGTGGTACCCGATTCCGAGGGGCGCCCTGCTCCACGCCAAGATCGGCCTCTTCGACGGCGTGCTGGTGCTCGGATCAGCGAACTGGAGTCGGAGCGGCCTCGGGGTCAACCACGAGCTCGACGTGGAAACGCAAGACCCGTCCGCGGTGGCCGCGTTCGGGTCTCGCTTCGATTGGGACTGGGCTCGGTCGAGGGCTGCCTAGGCGGCCTGCGAGAAGGTGTCGTGGAACGTGGTGTGGCCGGTGAACTCAGTGACGTCGATCGTCTGAAAGACGAACGAGTCGTCCTCGAGCAGGTTCAACCCCGAGGTGTACTGGTGGACCTCGGTGACGCTGGCATTGGTGAGGGTGACGCGGTAGAAGTTGACCAGCCTGCCGGTTCGGTCGGTCCGGTAGAAGTTGATGACCACGGACTTGAGGTTCTCGTTGGTGGACGCCGCCGTAAGGAACTGGGGCGAGGCGCCGTCGACCTGGTGCGTCACGACGATTGGTTTCCAGGTGCGGTGGCCGGTCGCCAGCCCCGTTGATGCATCGCGTGGCGAAAGCAGGTCCAGCTGGAAGGCGGTGACGGTGATCAGGCCGACGCCGCTCTTCGAAGTCGCGAAGTCATCACCCTTGAACGCGCCCTGGTGCTGGCCGGTGACCTTCATGTTGATGGTGACCCCGGTGACGGCCGCGTGGGCGTCGGGGGTTGCACCTCGGATGGCGCTGAGCTGCCACGCGACGAGCGCCAGCAGCAGCGCGGCTACGGCCACCGCGACCGTTCTGGGGCGCGGGGCCACGTACGAGCGGATCATGTCTGTCTACCCTCCTCGAAATCGCCGGGCGGCAACCGGCCGCGGCTATTCTGGCTCTCGGAAAGCCGAATTGAACCCGCTTAACGCGGATCGCGTCAGCTTTGTGGCGGGGGGCCTGCGGAACCGGGCGCCGGAGGTCCGGACGGGCCCGCGGGCGGGGGCATCGAGCCTGGGGCGGGAGCGCCGCCGAAGTCGACCCGGGGCACCTCCCGGTCGGCCGCGTCGGCCTGGAAGAACCCGAACGCCTTGAACCCGAGCGCCCCTGCGATCAATGACGTGGGGAGGGTCTGCAGCTTGATGTTGTAATCGCGCACGTTGCCGTTGTAGAAGCGCCTGGAGAACTCGATCTTGTCCTCGGTGGCGGTCAGGGTCTCCTGCAGGTTGGTGAAGGCCGAGATCGCCTTGAGGTCGGGGTAGTTCTCCGAAACCGCGAACAGGCTGCGCAGGCTCTGGCTCAGCATGTTCTCGGCCTGGCCGATCTTCTCGGGATCCCCGGTGGCTCCCGCGGCGACCGCGTTGGCGCGCGCTTGCGTCACCGCCTCCAGCGTGCCGCGCTCGTGGGCCATGTAGCCCTGGACGGTGTTGAC
>DATEHQ010000029.1:0-32190 GCA_035279525.1 Candidatus Dormiibacterota bacterium | reverse complement strand
AAGCGGGGAGGTGTCCACACCCGACACGTGGGGAGGTGGTTTCCACACCCGGCAAGTGGGGAGGTGGTTTAGACCCCCGTGCACCTCGAGTGTCCCCACCCGGCGGCCTCGCCGCCGACCTCCCCGGCAAGCGGGGAGGTGTCCACACCCGACACGTGGGGAGGTGGTTTCCACACCCGGCAAGTGGGGAGGTGGTTTAGACCCCCGTGCACCTCGAGTGTCCCCACCCGGCGGCTTCGCCGCCGACCTCCCCGGCGAGCGGGGAGGTGTCCACACCCGGCAGGCGGGGAGGTGGCCCACACGTCACCCTGGCCAGGTGACCTACTTGGCGGTCGGGAGCCAGGCGGAGCGGGTCGATTCGTACCGTTCGATGTCCGGAACATGACGCTCCACCAGGGCTATGTCGTCCAGTCCGCCCAGCAAGCACTCGCGCGCGAAGGCGTCGATCCCGAACCGATAGGCGAACCCCTCGCCTCGGACCTGCTGCGATTCGAGGTCGACGGTGACCGAGGCGCCCGGGTCCTCGGCCGCCAGGTCCATCAGGTGCCGGACCTGGCTGGGCGGCAGCGTCACCGCGAGGAGCCCGGTCTTGAAGCAGTTGTTGAGGAAGATGTCGGCGAACGAGGGCGCGATGATCGCCTTGAAGCCGAAGTCGCACAGCGCCCACGGCGCGTGCTCGCGTGACGAGCCACAGCCGAAGTTCGCGCCCGCGACCAGCACCGAGGCTCCCGCGTGCTCGGGTTGGTCGAGCACGAAGTCACCTTTGGCGCGCCAGTCATAGAAGAGGAATGGGCCGTAGCCCGTGCGCTCGATGCGCTTCAGGAACTGTTTGGGAATGATCTGGTCGGTGTCGACGTCGGCGCGGTCGAGCGGCGCCATCCTGCCGGCGACGCGGGAAACCGGTTCCATCTACAAGAGCTCCCTCACGTCGACCAGGTGGCCCGTGACGGCTGCAGCCGCGGCCATCGGCGGGCTCATCAGGTGTGTGCGGCCGCCCGAACCCTGGCGTCCCTCGAAGTTCCGGTTCGACGTCGAGGCGCAGCGCTCGCCCGGCGCGAGGATGTCGGGGTTCATGCCGAGGCACATCGAGCAGCCCGCGTTGCGCCACTCGAAGCCCGCGGCCTTGAAGACGAGGTCGAGCCCTTCATCCTCCGCCGCCCGCTTGACCGAGGTCGACCCCGGCACCACCATCGCTCGCACCTTCGGGTGGACGCGCCGCCCCTCGATCACGCGCGCCGCCGCCCGCAGGTCCTCGATCCGCGCATTCGTGCATGAGCCGATGAACACCCTGTCGACGGCGATGTCCGACAGCGCGATGCCGGGACGAAGGTCCATGTAGCGCAGCGCGCGCTCGTCGGTGTCCGAGGCCGGCGCGGGCACGCGTCCCGTCACCGGGGCGACCTGGCCCGGGTTCGTGCCCCAGGTCACGTGGGGCTCGAGGCGCGAGGCGTCGACTTCGATCTGATCGGCGAAGGTCGCGCCATCGTCGGTCGGCAGCGTGCGCCACGCATCGAGTGCCGCCTCCCATGCCGCGCCCCGCGGAGCGTGGGGCCGCCCTTCGAGATAGGCGAACGTCGTGTCGTCAGGCGCGACCATGCCGGCCTTCGCGCCCCACTCGATGGACATGTTGCAGACGGTCATCCGTCCCTCCATGGACAGACCGCGCATGGTCGAGCCTCGGTACTCGACCAGGTGGCCCTGGCCCAACGAGGTGCCTGTGCGCCCGATCAGTCCGAGCACGATGTCTTTCGAGGTCACGCCGAGCGGCAGCTCGCCCTCGACGTTGACCGCGAGCTCACCCAGCTTCTTCTGGGGCAGGCACTGGGTGGCCAGGACGAGCTCGACCTCCGAGGTGCCGATGCCGAACGCCAGCGCCCCGAAGGCGCCGTGGGTGGACGTGTGGGAGTCGCCGCAGACGATCAGCATCCCGGGCTGGGTCAGCCCAAGCTCGGGCCCGATGACGTGGACGATCCCCTGGCGCCGGCTGCCGACCCGGTGGAGCGCGATTCCCTCCCGCCGGCAGTTCTCGGCCAGCACGTCCATCTGCTTCCGCGACAGCTCGTCGGCGGCCCTCACGCCGCCACGCGTCGGGACGTTGTGGTCCATCGTGGCCACTGTCAGATCGGGCCGGCGAACACGGCGGCCGGTCATGCGCAGACCCTCGAACGCCTGCGGCGAGGTGACCTCGTGCACGAGGTGGAGGTCGACATAGAGCAGGTCGGGTTCGCCTTCAGCCGATCTCACGACGTGGGCGTCCCAGAGCTTGCGCGCCAGTGTTTTGGGCAAGGGACGCCAACTTTACGCAAAGCCGGCGCCCGGAATTTGTTGGTCGGGCACAACCCGAAGGGGCCCCGGGCTGGTTAACATTGCACAACCGCAATGAGCACGCCCGCCCGCGCACTCGTAGGCCTCCTTGGACTCCTTGGCCTTATTGGCATTGTCCGCACGGGGGCGCAGGCGAACTAACAGAGACCTCAGGAAGATCGCAAAAGCCCCCGACCGAGAGGCGGGGGCTTTCTCATTTTTGAAGGAGAAGAGACGGCAAGTTGACCGGAGCCGACATGGTGCTGGAGGCGCTGGAGCGCGAGGGAGTCGAGATCATCTTCGGCTACCCGGGCGGCGCCAACCTGCCCATCTACCAGCACCTGCCCGAGCACCCAGGGCTGCGGCACATCCTGGTTCGCCACGAGCAGGGCGCCGCGCACATGGCGGACGGCTACGCCCGCGCGTGCGGCAAGCCCGGCGTGGTTTTCGCCACCTCGGGGCCGGGTGCCCTGAACCTGGTCACCGGCCTCTGCACCGCCTTCATGGACTCGGTGCCGATGATCGCCATCACCGGTCAGGTCGCCAGCACGCAGGTCGGCCGCGACGCCTTCCAGGAGTCTGACGTGATCGGGGCCACCAGCTCGGTCACCAAGCACAGCTACCTGGTCACCCACATCAGCCAGCTGCCGCGCGTCATCCACGAGGCGTTCCACATCGCGACCACGGGCCGGCCCGGCCCCGTCCTCATCGACATCTGCAAGGACGTGCAGCAGGCCGAGGCGGAGCGATCGACGCCCGATCGGCTGGAGATTCCGGGCTACAAGCTCAACGGCCACGTCCACCTGGAACACGCCCGCGACGCCGCGCAGGCGCTGAGCCGCGCCGAGCGACCGGTCATCCTCGCCGGACACGGCGTTCTGCTCAGTCACGCGGAGCAGGACCTGATGCGCCTCGCCGAGAAGGCGGGGGCTCCGGTCGGCACGACGCTGCTCGGCATCGGAGCGTTCCCGGTCAATCACCCGCTGTCGCTGCACATGACGGGATTCATGGGCACCGGCTGGAACCTCAAGGCGGTGCAGAACGCCGACGTGCTGATGATGGTCGGGATGCGGGTGGACGACCGCGTCACGGCGCGTCTCGCCGACTTCGCACCGAAGGTCAAGACCTTCATCCACGTCGACATCGACGGGTCCGAGATGGGCAAGAACGTGCGGCCGCACATCGAGCTGGTCGCGGACGCGCGCGACGCGCTCGAGGCGATGATCCCGCACGTCGGTCAGCTGGACACCGGCCGCGGCCGGTGGCTCTCGCAGATCGACTCCTGGCGCGAGGAACACCCGCTCCGCTACACCCACTCGAACGGCCACCTGCAGCCGCAGGACGTGCTGATCGACATGTATCGACGCGCCCGAAACGAAGCGATCGTCGTCGCCGACGTCGGCCAGAACCAGATCTGGGCCGCGCTGTGGTGGAACTACGACCGGCCGGGGCTGTTCATCAACTCCGGTGGCGCCGGCACCATGGGATTCGCGCTGCCCGCGGCGATCGGGGCCAAGTTCGGGCGCCCCGACAAGGACGTTTGGTGTGTGGCCGGCGAGGGCGGCTTCGTGATGACGGCGCAGGAGCTGTCAGTTGCGGTCGAGCACCAGCTCGACGTCAAGGTCGTGCTGCTCAACAACTCCTCGCTCGGCATGGTCCGCCAGTTCCAGGACGACTTCTACGGCGGCGTCCGCTCGCAGGTCGACCTGACGCACATGCCGGACTTCGTCAAGCTCGCCGAGGCCTACGGCCTGCCGGCGCGCCGGGTCGAGAGGCAGGAGGACGTGGCGGCCGCGTTCGACGCCGCGCAGCAAACCAGGGGACCTTTCCTGATCGACTTCCGGATCGACCCCGAGGCCAACGTCTATCCGATCGTCCCGCTGGGCAAGAGCCTCAACGATTTCTGGGAGGCACCGGACAAATGACCAAGCTTCCTTCCCTCCACCCGCCGGCTTCGCCGGCGCCCTCCCCGACAAGCGTGGAGGTCAAGAAGGTTCGTGTCCTGTCGGTCGAGGTCGTCGACGGGCCGAACACGCTGAGCAAGGTTTCGGGCGTGATTCGCCGGCGCGGTTTTCACGTCAGGGGAATCACGGTGGGACCGAGCCAGCAGACAGGCCGCTCGCGGATCACGCTCCACATCGACCACGGCCACGCCGAGGCCGACCAGGTGCGCAAGCAGCTCGAGCGGCTGGTCGAGGTGGTCGAGATCGAAGACCTGACCGAGGACGACTTCCATTCGCGCGAGCTCGTGGTGGCGAAGGTCAAGGCTCCCGAGGTCGCTCCGCTGGTCGAGCGCGGCGCAAAGGTTCTCTCGACGGGGCCTGACGGTACGACCGTCGAGTTCGCCGGCGAGGGTAAGGACATCGGGGATTTCATCGACGAGCTGACCCGGCACGGAATCGTCGACGTGGTGCGGTCCGGTCCTGTCGTGATGAGGAGAAGCGCATGAAGATTCACTACGAGGTCGACTGCCCGCCGAGCCTCGGCGAGCCGGTCGCGATCATCGGCTACGGCAGCCAGGGCCGGGCCCACGCGCTCAACCTGCGCGACAGCGGCGAGGACGTCCGCGTCGGACTCTATCCCGGCAGCAAGTCCATCGAGCGCGTCGAGGCGGACGGACTGCGGGCGGTGCCGGTCCCGGAGGCTGTCTCGGAGGCCGCCGTGGTCATGGTCCTGACGCCGGACGCCGGCCAGGGCAGGCTCTTTCGCGAATCGATCGAGAGGAATCTGCAGCCGCGCTCGATGCTGATGTTCGCGCACGGTTTCGCGATCCACTTCGCGCAGATCAAGCCCGAACGTGACATCGACGTCGCGATGATCGCGCCCAAGGGTCCCGGTCACCTGGTGCGGAGCACGTACGTCGCGGGGCAGGGCGTGCCTGCCCTGATCGCCGTGCACCAGGACGCCACCGGCCACGCGTGGCACCGCGCGCTGGCCTACGCGCGCTCGCTCGGCGCCGGCCGCGCGGCGATTCTCGAGACGACCTTCAAGGAGGAGACCGAGACCGACCTCTTCGGCGAGCAGGCCGTGCTGTGCGGCGGCGTCGCGTCGCTGGTCAAGACTGGTTTCGAGACGCTGGTCGAGGCGGGCTACCAGCCGGAGCTCGCGTACTTCGAGGTCATGCACGAGCTGAAGCTCATCGTCGACCTGATGTACCGCGGCGGCCTCGGCTTCATGCGGTACTCGGTTTCCGACACCGCAGAGTACGGCGATTACGTTTCCGGTCCGCGCGTGATCGACGACCACGTGCGCCGGCAGATGCGCCAGGTGCTCAGCGAGATCCAGGACGGCAGCTTCGCCGAGCGCTGGCTCGACGAGAACTCAAACGGGCGCGAGAGCTTCATCGCGATGAGAAAGAAGGACGCGGACCATCAGATCGAGCAGGTTGGTCGCGAGCTGCGCTCGATGATGACCTGGTTGGAGCCGGTAGAGAAATGAAAGACCACACCACGGATCGCGTATTCATCTTCGACACCACGCTGCGCGACGGGGAGCAGTCGCCCGGGTTCCACCTTGACGCGAACTCCAAGCTGCGCATCGCCCGCCAGCTCGAGAAGCTCGGGGTGGACGTGATCGAGGCCGGCTTTCCGATCTCCTCACCCGGCGACTTCGAGGCTTGCCGCCGCATCGCGCGCGAGATCAGGGGCGCGACCGTCACCGCGCTCGCCCGAGCCGTGAAGGAGGACATCGACGCGGTCTGGGGTGCGATCAAGGAGGCCGAGTCGCCCCAGGTCCACATCGTGCTGTCCGTCTCGGACGTGCACATCGATCGCAAGCTCGGCATGACGCGTGAGCAGGTGCTGAAGCGCGGAGCCGAGATGGTCGCCTACGCCCGCTCGCTGTGCGACAACGTGCAGTACTCGCCCGAGGACGCCGGACGCGCGGACATCGACTACCTGGTCCAGACGGTCGAGACCATGATCGCGGCGGGTGCCAACGTGATCAACATTCCCGACACGACGGGTTACTGCCTGCCCTGGGAGTTCGGCGAGATCGTGCGGCGGGTGATCACCGAGGCGCGGGGCAGCGAGAAGGCGCTTTTCTCGGTCCACTGTCACAACGACCTGGGCCTCGCCGTGGCCAACACGCTGGCCGCCCTGTCGGCGGGCGCTCGCCGTGTCGAGTGCACCATCAACGGCATCGGTGAGCGCGCCGGAAACACCTCGCTCGAAGAGGTGGTGATGCTGCTGCGCGTGCGGCAGAGCAAGCTCGGCCTGGAGTGCGGCGTGGACACGACCGAGATCACGCGCGCGTCGCGCCTGGTCGCCGAGCTGACCGGCACGCCGGTGCAGCCGAACAAGGCCGTGGTCGGCGCCAACGCTTTCGCGCACGCGTCGGGCATTCACCAGGACGGGGTCCTGAAGGACCGCCTCAACTACGAGATCATGAAGCCCGAGGACGTCGGTCTCTCCGACTCGCGAATCGTGCTCACCGCGCGATCGGGACGGCACGCTTTCCACCACCGGCTCGATCGGTTGGGCATCAAGCTGGCCGACGGCAAGGTCGATGCCGCCTGGCAGCGGTTCCTCCAGGTCGCGGACACGAAAAAGGAGGTCACCGACGAAGACCTGCGCAAGATCGCGGCGTCGGCCGAGTCGGGCAACGGCCACGAAGGCAACGGGCATCCGCCTGTGACCGACCAGCTCCACGACCACAACCACGTGGCGGATACGCTGCGGCACCTGATCTTCGGCTGAGGCCTCCGCGGTGAACGTGGCGGGGCAAAAGGTGGGCTACCAGGGCGAGCCTGGCGCGTACTCGGACGAGGCCGTCTCCGCGCTGTTCCCGGACGCGGAGGCGGTAGGGTTCGCGACGTTTCGCCTGACGTTCGATGCGCTGGAGATCGGCGCCATCGGCGCGGCGGTGCTGCCGGTCGAGAATTCGAGTGCGGGCGTCGTGCAGGAGGTGTCCGACCTGCTCTGGGAGCTGCCGGGACTTCGGGTCGTGCGGGAGCACGTGCAGCCGGTCCGGCACTGCCTGCTCGGGTGGCCTGGTCCGGTGCAGCGCGCGCTGTCGCATCCGCAGGCCCTGGCCCAGTGCGAGAAGTATCTCCACTCACGACAGATCCGCCCGGTGACCTTTCACGACACCGCCGGTGCGGCGAGGGCGGTGTCGGAGCGTAGGGAGCCAGGTACGGCCGCGATCGCGAGCCGCTCCGCCGCCACGCGGTATGGGCTGTACGTGCTCGCCGAGGGGATCCAGGACGACTCGGAAAACCGCACCCGATTCGTGGTCGTCGAGAAGGGCAAGGTCGCCCGCCCGGCCGAGGCGGGGGGCGCGTCGAAGTGCTCGCTGGCCTTTGTCGCGGCGCACCGGCCGGGCAGCCTCGCTCACGCGCTGGATTGCTTCGCCCGCCGCGAGGTCAATCTCACGCGCCTTGACAGCCGGCCGATGCCGGGCCAGGCGTTCAGCTACAGGTTCTACCTCGACTTCTCCGTGAACGGAGACGCGGCGGCAGCCGAGACGGCGCTGACAGAGCTCGAGGCGGCGAGCGCCGAGGTCAGGGTGTTCGGGACCTATCCCGCGGCGGGGTGACCAAAGCCGACCCGCGATCCAGCCGCGTGAACAATGGATGCAGGGCGCGGCGGGAAGCACTCAGACCGCGTCCTGCGAAGAGCAACGGTAACTTAACGGCGACGTTAAGTCCAGAAGTGACACGGTGGATTGCCGGCCACAAGAATGAAATAAGCGTTTCACGGCTGCTCCTTACATTCGTGACGTTTCTTTGGTCTACAGTGTCCGGGTGCCGACGGGGGTGAAGGACGCACCGATCGCTGAAAATGGGCGCCAGAAGCCGCGAAGACGTCTCCCCGGAGTGACGCTGCGACCGGGAGCGGTCAAGCAAGCCCGGCAGGAAGCGGGCCTCAGCCTGGCCCAGGTCGGCAAGGGCCACGTCACCGCGCCGGCCATCTACCTGATCGAAACCGGCCGCACGCGCCCGTCGCTGCCGACGCTCGAGCACATCGCGCACCGCACAGGCAAGCCGGTCGAGTTCTTCCTGGCCGAGCCGGGCGGCACGACCGACGAATCGCAGTCGAAGCTGCTCGAGCTGGAGTCGCTGTACTCGCTCGGCGACTACGACGCAGCGATCAAGCTGGGCGAGTCGATGCTGGAGCTCGGCAGCTCGGCGTATCGACTCGGGCGAATTCGCTTCTACCTCGCCATGACCTACCTCCAGATGGGAAGGCCCGATCGAGGCGCGGAGCTTCTGGCCGAGGCGCGCTCGCACTTCGAGCAGGTCAACGACCCGGTGATGCTGGTCGAGTGCATGGGTGCCGAGGCCGCGGTCGCCCAGCTGAAGCAGCGGCCGGACGCGCCACAGGTCGCGCTGGAAGCGCTCGAGGCGTGCCGCAGGTTGCGACCGATGCCCAAGACCCTCGAATCGCGCCTGCTGTTCACGGTCGCGAATACCCAGCTGGTGTCGGGCAAATGGCAGGACGCGATCAAGCGCTACGAGGAAGCCATCGAGGCCGCCGGGCCGGTCCTCGACCTGCGCCGCGAAGCCAAGGTGTTCCACGGCCTGTCGTGGGCGTACCAGGAGCTCGGGCAGCTCGACACCGCCGCGCGGTACGCGACGCGCTCGGTCGCGCTGCTCGAAATCCTGCGCGACCGCGTCTCGCTGGCCCGGTCGGAAAACAACCTCGGCATGGTCCTGATGGCGAGGGGTGAGCTGGGCGCGGCCCGCGAGCACCTCGACACGGCGGTCCGTCTCGCCGACCAGACGGACCTGAAGGTCGACCTCAGCCCGATCCTCGCCAGCCTGTGCGAGCTGTGCCTTCAGGAGGGCAACGTGGAGCAGGCGCAGACCTTCGCCGACCAGGCGTTGGAGGTCGCGGAAAGCCAGGACGAGGCCATCCACGTGGCCAGGGCCCACATGTGGAGGGGACGCGTCGCCGACCGCCGTGGCGACAACGAGACGGTCGATCGGGAGTTCGAGGTCGCCATCAGCGGCCTGGAGACGCTCGGCGTCGTCGACAGGCTCCCCGACATCCACGGCATGTACGCCGAGATCCTGGAGCGCCGGGGCGAGCTGGCCAAGGCCTACGGGCACATGAAAAAGGCGCTGCAGGAAAGCCGTCCAGGGCTGCTGAGCCGCGAGCCAGAGGAGCAGGAGGCCAGTACCGCCTGACCTCCGCGCGTTCGTGGGGTAGATTTAAGGCGGCCCCGCCCGAGGGCGACTGCTGACCACGCGATAGGGGGTTTGCCGGCTGGCGAAAGCGCTGCGGAATTCCAGGTTTTCCCTGACCGCCGACGCCGTCATCGCCGACTACCGGCTGGCTTACAGCAGCCGGCGGGCCAGCATCGTCGGACGCGCCGAGGTGCTCCGCGGCAACGCCACGTTCGGCATCTTCGGCGACGGCAAGGAGCTGGCCCAGCTTGCCATGGCCAAGGCGTTTCGCCCGGGAGACTGGCGTTCCGGCTACTACCGCGACCAGACGTTCATGTGGGCGACCCGGATGTCGAACGTGCGCGAGTTCTTCGCGCAGCTGTACGGCAATCCGGACCTCGATGCGGAGCCGGCGTCGGGCGGCCGCCAGATGGGCAACCACTTCGCGACCCGGTTCCTCGACGATCGCGGCGGGTTCGCGCGCTCGACAGAGATGCCGAACTCGAGCGCCGACGTGTCGAACGTCGCGGGATGGATGCCGCGCCTGGTCGGGCTCGCCTACGCCTCGAAGCTCTACCGCGACAACCCGCAGCTGAAGGAGGCTCAGGACGGGTTTTCGACCGGTGGAAACGAGGTCGTGTTCGGCACGATTGGCGACGCGGCCACGAGCGAGGGCCTGTTCTGGGAGGCCATGAACGCCATCGGGGTTCTGCAGATCCCCGTCGCGATGTCGGTCTGGGACGACGGTTATGGAATCTCGGTCCCGATCACCGCGGAGACGACCAAGGCGTCGATCTCGGACGTGATGAGGGGATTCATTCCGGACGACAGGCCAGGGATCGACATTCATGTCGTGCGCGGGTGGGACTATGCCACCCTGATCGAGACCTACGCCGCCGGCATAGAGAAGGTGAGGCGCGAGCACAAGCCGGCCTTGTTCCACGTCATCGAGATGACGCAGCCGCAGGGCCATTCGACGAGCGGCAGCCACGAGAGATACAAGTCGAAGGAGAGGCTGCGCTTCGAGAACGAGTACGACTGTCTCGCGCGCATGCGCGACTGGATCATCGAGACCGGGTATGCCAGCGAGTCGCAGCTCGAGGGGTGGGAGGCAGCCGACAAGGAGGCGGTCGAGGCGGCGCGCGACCTGGCCTGGGAAGGGTTCCAGAGACCGGTGCGCGCAGAGCGCGACAAGGCGGTTGCCATCATGCGGCGCGTCGACATGCCCGAGGTCGCGGACCTGACGAACGCGCTCGACGAGGCGCACAAGGTGACGCGGGCGATGGTGATGTCGACGGCGACCCGAGCGCTGCACCAGCTCCGCGGCATCGAATCAGCGGAGCGATCTGAGCTTGCGCGGTTTGTCGCGGAGTACGGCCGCGAGAACGTGGAACGTTACAACTCGTTTCTCTACAGCCAGTCTTCCGAATCGCCGCTGAAGGTTCCGGTGGTCGCGCCGGACTATTCAGACAGGTCGCCGGTCGTCGACGGCAGGCAGGTACTGCTGCGCAACTTCGACGCCAACTTCGCGCGCGACCCGCGGATATTCGTCATCGGCGAGGACGTCGGGCGCCTGGGTGACGTCAACCTGGTCTTCGAGGGGTTGCAGTCCAAGTTCGGAGACCTCCGGTTGACCGACACGGGAATCCGCGAGGCGACCATCCTCGGCCAGGCGATCGGCGCTGCGATGCGCGGCTTGCGGCCGATCTGCGACATCCAGTACCTCGACTATTTCCTTTACGCCCTCGAGACGGCTTCCGACGACCTGGCCACGCTGCACTGGCGCACCGTGGGCGGCCAGAAGGCGCCTGTCGTGATCCGCACCAAGGGGCACCGGCTGGTCGGGATCTGGCACTCGGGCTCGCCCATGTCGGTGCTCTTGAATGCTCTGCGCGGCGTGTACGTGGCGGTGCCGCGCAACATGACGCAGGCGGCGGGGTTCTACAACACGCTGTTCCGCGGTGACAACCCCGGCGTGGTGATCGAGGTGCTCAACGGTTACCGGCTGAAGGAGCGTGTGCCGGACAACCTGGGTTCCTTCACCGTGCCTCTCGGGGTGCCGGAGGTGCTCCGCGAGGGAACGGACGCCACCGTCGTGACCTACGGCGCGTGCTGCGGCATGGCGCTGGATGCGGCTCAGACGCTGGAGGGCCTCGGCGTGTCGTGCGAGGTGATCGATGTGCAGACGCTGAACCCCTTCGACGTCGATCACATGATCGCCCGGTCGCTGGAGAAGACGCACGCTTTGGTGTGCCTGGACGAGGACGTGCCTGGGGGCGCGTCGGCTTTCATGCTGCAGCAGGTGCTCGAGGCGCAGTCGGCGTGGTGGCACCTGGACGCCGCGCCCCGGACGCTCGCCGCTTCGCCCAACCGGCCGGCATACGGGCCGGACGGCGACTACTTCACCAAGCCCAACCGGGAGAGCGTCGTGGCGGCGGTGTACGGGATCGTGCGAGAGCGCCAGCCGTGGAGGTTCCCCGCGCTCGACGCGTGAGCGGCTCGCCGCCTTGCCTCACCAACGACCTTGGGGCCCGCGTTTTGCGCGAAACGCGCCAATCGACAGGTGATTTTCCGCGCGTTTTGCGCAAAAAGGAGCCGATCTCAGTTGGGCTCCCGAGCCGGCTAGCTCGGTTCCCCAGGGAAGTACTCCATCACCGCGAGCACAGGTGCCCGCGTGAGCAACGTCAGGCCTTCGACCAGGTAACCCAGCCAGCCGGCGGCCGGAGCGGCGGGCGCCAGCGGCGGGACTGTGCGTTTCGGCGTCCGCGGCTCGCGCGCGGGCGCGTCCGCTTTCAATCCGGCCAGGGAGCGCGCCTTGCGCAGCCCGGCCTCGAGGCCGCCGAGCTCGTCGACCAGCCGGTGCTCGAGCGCCTGTTTGCCGGTCCACACCTTGCCCTCGGCGATCCCGTGCACGTCTTCGAGCTCCATCTTCCGCGCGGCGGCGACGAGCTCGAGAAATGACCTGTAGGTGCGCTGGACCTCGCGTTCGACGATCTTTCGTTCCTCGTCCGTGTACTTCCGCTCGTCGCTCTGGAGCTCGATGTGCTCGCCGAACGCCACCGACTCGCGATTCAAGAGCAGCCTCGACCACAGGCCGCTCGTCACCAGCTTGCCTGTGAGCACGCCGATCGAACCGGTGAGCGTGCCGGGGCGCGCGACGATCCACGTCCCGGGGGTTGAAACCCAGTACCCGCCCGAGCCGGCGACCGGGCCCATCACGACCACCACGGGCTTGCGCATCGCGACGGACTGGATCGCCTGGCGCATGGCCTCGGACGCGGTGGCCGAGCCGCCGCGCGAGTTGACGTAGAGGACCATCGCCGCGGCTCGCTTGTCCGACGCGACCTGGCGGGCCGCCTGCACGACCGTCAGGTCACCGGCGCGACCGTCGCCGATCAGGGGAATGTCGACGGGTGGCTTGACGGGCAGTGACCCGGAGCGGCCGTCGATGATCGCGCCCTCGATTCGCATGATCGCGACGTAGCTGCCCCGTCGCAGCGTGGGTCGGGGAGGGCGCATCTTGCTCCGTGCGCGTTCCCACGTCCCGACGGTCGCCCCAAGACGTTTGGGCAGCTCGTCCTCGGCCACCAACGCGTCGACCACGTGCTTTTCGACCACCTCGTCATCACCGTATGGGGAGCAGTCGACCACGCGCCTTGCCCCGGGCTCGTCGAGCAGCCGTCCCGCCGCGATGGCGGCCAGCAGCTCCTCGTGGTTCGACTGGAGGAGCCAGGTGAGCTGCTGGCGGTATTCGCTCGACATCCGTGACCTGGTCAGAGGGTCGGCCGCGGACTTGTAGGGCGAGATCTGAATGAAGTCCGCCGCTATCCCGGCACGCGCCAGTCCCTCGGCCAGGAAGAAGCCGGTGTTGGCGAAGCCGAGCGGCTGGACCTGGCCGGTCGGCATGAGCAGCACCTCGTCGCATGCGCAGGCCAGGTAGTAGGTGCCGGTGCTGTAAAAAGGCGCCCAGGCGACGACGCGCTTGCCGGACCTGCGCAAGCTCGCCACGAGCTCGCGGAGGTCCTGCCACGTGGCCATCGGCATGCCCACGGCGCGCAGGTGCAGCACGACGCCTTTGATGCGCGAGTCCTTGCCGATCGCCTCGAACCGCTCGCCGAGCTCCCTGAGGCTAAGGCGCGGACGGGAGGTCAGGCGCTGCCACAGCGGCCGCGGCGGGTCGGGCAGGGCGGGGAGGTCGTCTTCGAGGATGAACTCGACGTATGCGGGGGGGCGGCCGACGGCGCGGCGCGCGCCCTGCAGCAGCCACCACAGGTAGCGAAACGGAAAGAGAATCACGATCCGATTATGAGTGGGAACCCGAAGGGTCCCCGCTCAGCGCCGCTTAGACGACCTTGCTGACCTCCAGGTCCTGGCCCAGCTCTTCGCTCAGGCGTGATGCGCCGTAGTCGTTGCCGACGTGCTGGTGATAGGGCACTCCGGTGAAGAGATGGTGCGAGCGAGTGGGAACGTCCGCGTGCTCGGCCCACTCCTTGCGCTGCAGCTCCATGTAGCCCTCTTCCTTGTGCTGCTTCAGACCCTCGAGCAGGGCCGACATCCCATATCCGGCAGCGTGCTGCAGGGCGAGGGTGATGAAGATGAAGCCCACACCCATCAGTCCAAGCTCGTCCCACGTGATCGGGTTCTTCTCGTTGAACCACTTGAAGGAGGACGAGTAGTTGAAGGCGAAACGCGCCTGCGGAAAGCGTTTGCGAATCTCGGTGGTGAACGTCTCCACCGGCCCACGTGCGGCGGTCGGAAATTCGCACCACAGCAGGTCGGGCACTCCGCTGTCGAGATAGCGAAGCCCGCGCTCGATGGCGAGCTCCATGCCGCGCTTGGATTCGGGTGCTTCGGTGGCAGACACTCCGTCGGTGCGGGCGATGATCACGAAGTCCTCGTGGCCCAGGTCGTCCGCGGTGTTGCGCATCATCTTCAGCTTGCCGACGAACTCGTCAGCCGAGATCAGCGCCTTGCCCGCGATGTGCCCGCAGCGTTTGGGCATCACCTGGTCCTCGAGGTGCGCGGCGGCGACGCCGGCGCGCACGTACAGGTCGACTGTGCGCTGCACGTTGAAGAGGTTGCCGTACCCGGCGTCCATGTCGACCACGATGGGCGGGATCTCGAGGTGGGTGGGCGACTCGCCCTTTTCCGGGTCGCCCATCGCCATCGTGAGCTGGAACTTGCGAAGCGCGCTCACCGTCCGCCGCGCGCCGTCCGCGATCTCGACGGACGAGTAAAGGTCCATGTCCGTGGTGCCGAGGTGGCCGACCGCAAAGGAGTAGCCGGAGAAGTACACCGCGTCGAAGCCGTGATACATGACGAGCTCCGCGCCCATGGGGTCGTAGACCCCGGGGCCGAACACGTACGGCTTCGCGGCAAGGAGCCGTCGCAGCCTCTTGCTCGGATCCTCGTTACGAGACGCCGGAACCTTGAACCCCTCAGGAAGCAGGGGCGTCGAGACAAGCTCCATCGCTGTTGACTCCTTCACTTTTGGTTGATCAACCGCGCCAGGGTCGAGGACTACTCGTTCTCGTGGTCGCAGTTGCAGGGCTCGGGGCACTCGCACTCCTGGGTGGAGGGTTCGCGCTCAGGGTCCTGTGATCGGTCTTGCCTATCCATAGGACCGAATCTATCAATGGGCTTGATATAAGTCCAATTGATTGATGTGATGAGACCTATCGAAAAAACCAATGTGGAGAAGCGGTCAGTCGTGCGTTCCAATCAGGGTCAGAAAAGCCGCCACGATCCCCTCCGGCTTGCCCGCGTCCCGCCTTCGGTAGGCCACTATCGAGTTGTGCATGCGCGGCGCGTCCTTCATCTTCACGGTGCACAGGGTTCCGCCGGCCACCTCGCGGGCGATGGCGCTGGCGGGCAGGAGGGCAACGCCAAGCCCGCGCTCGACCATCTTCTTGGCCGCCTCGATGGAGTCGAGCTCCATCACGCCGCGCAGCTTCATGCCCGCGGAGACGAAGGCTCCCTGCGTGATCTCGTAATAGCTGGAGGAGCGGTCGAACATGACGAGCTTGGCGGCGGCGACGTCGGACATCGCCACTTCGTCCGCTCGTGTGGCGAAGGCGTGGTCCGGCGCGCAGACGAGCACGAGCTCCTCGGTGTAGAACGGCCGGAGCTCCAGGTCCGGATGTCGGATGGCGCGGCCGAGCCCGATCTGCGCCTCATCACGCAGCACCAGCTCGACCACATCCTCTGAATGGCCGGTGCGGACCGAGACCTCCACGCGCGGATGCTCGGCCACGAAACGTTCGAGCAGCTCCGGCAACAGGTAGGTGCTGACGGCCGGCGCCGCGGCGATCATCAGGTGTCCCGCCGATGCGGAGAGGACCTGGTCGAGCGCCTCGCGGCCGTCGACCAGGGCGCGCAGCGCCCTCTCGGCGAAGGGGACCCAGGCCCGGCCGGCGTCGGTCAGCCTCATGCCGTGTGGTGTGCGCAGAAAAAGAGGCGTGCCGAGCTCGCGCTCCAGGGCGTGGAGGCGCGCCGTCAGGGTGGGCTGGGTGATGAAGAGGGACTCCGCGGCCCGGCTGACGCTGCCCCTGCGGGCGACCTCGAGGAATCCCTCGACCTGGACGAGCTGGATGCCGCTCGGCTTCCCGTTACGTGATTCGTCTATGGCCACGGCCGGCGAGGCAAATTCTATCTATGGGAGAGCCGGGTTCGTCCAGCTTCCGGAGAGTGTTACTGCCGGCGAAGGAGCACCCTCGCGGCAGCGATCGCGATCGCCCACACCGGTGCCATCGTGATCACGAACGGCCGGATGGTGTCGCTCGCGGAGTTCGAGTCGCGATCGAAGGCCTCGAAGACAAGGACGGTGCCGAACAGCAGCACCACGAAAGCGACCGCGACCCAGGCGAACGTCTTCCAGTTCATCCCGACGGAATGGTAATCCGGCCCCGCGTATTGTCTTGGGCATGGCTGCCTTGTTTGGATTCCACATGCCCAACTACACGTTTCCCGGCGCTGCGCCCGAGCAGCTCTTCGACAGGGTGGTCGAGCAGGCGCAAGCGGCTGAGAAGGCCGGCTTCGACCTCATCACGGTGATGGACCACTTCTATCAGATCCGCGGCATCGGTCCGGAGACCGAGCCGATGCTGGAGGCTTACGCAACGCTCTCCGCGCTGGCCACACAGACAAAGCGCGTGAAGCTCGGGACGCTGGTCACCGGCGTCACGTATCGCAACCCCGCCGTGCTGGTCAAGCAGGTGACCGCGCTCGACGTGATCTCCAGGGGTCGCGCCATCCTCGGCATCGGCGCCGCCTGGAACGAGGACGAGCACCGGGGTTTCGGCATCGAATTTCCACCTATCGGCCGGCGCATGGACCGGCTCGGCGAAGCGCTGACCATCGCGAAGCTGATGTTCACCCAGGACCGCCCGTCGTTCGAAGGCAAGTACTACCGGATCGAACGTGCCCTCAACGTGCCGCGGCCGGTCCAGCCCGGTGGGCCGAAGATCCTCGTCGGGGGCAGCGGTGAGCGGCGCACCCTTCGGCTGCTCGCCGAGCATGGTGACATCGGTCACTGGTTTGGCGGTTCGATGGACGACCTGCTGCGCAAGAAGCAGATCTTTGAGGAGCACTGCGAAGCCGTCAAACGCGACCCATCGGAGGTTCTGCTCACAGTTGGCAATTTCATGGTCCTGGTCGAATCCGAGCAAGAGGCCAAGCCGATCCTCGAGAGGATCCCGCCGGAGCGGCGTGCGATGGTGACGGTCGCCACGGTGCCACAGGCAGCGGAGATCATCGGCAAGCACATCGACGCCGGATTCGGGGGATTCACCTTCAACAACAACATCTACGGCACGCCGGAGGCGATCGCGCGCGCCGGCGAGCTGATCAAGCTGGTGAACGGCTCTCGCGTGGCTGCCTAGGTCTTGTAGTTCTGCTCGCCCGCTCGGATCGCGACGCGGAGGTGATTCTCCGGCGGAGCGAGTGGGCAAGCCCAGCGTGGGCTGTACGCGCACGAGGCGTTGTAGGCGTAGTTGAAATCGACAGTCACCTCTGATGAGGCGGCCTCGACCTCGAGCACAAGTCCGTCCGTGTTCTTGGCCGTATCGAACAGGTAGCGCCCGCCGCCGTACGTCTCGCGGCCCGAGGTGGTGTCGCGAAAAGGCACGAACAGGCCGCCTGCATACTGCACCAGGCGCAGCACAACGAGCCGGCACTCTTCGCTCTGCAGCTCAAACGCGAGCACGCCGGCCCGACGGAAGCGTATGGCGCCGTCCTCGCCGCCCGTCTCGATCATCAGCTCGGTCTGGTCGCCAGGCTCGAACCGCGCGCGCACCCGGTACGACGCGTCGTAGGGGAAGTAGTGCAGGCCGCTGAATCCAGCGCGGTCCTCGGGCTCTATGGGCGACTGCGGATGGGTGCGGAAGAGCTCGTCGCGGCCTCGCCGAAACCGCGTCAGCGCGTCCGGGCCGCTGATCCGGTAGAGGTCCCCGACCCTGCGCCGCCAGTCGACGAGGTCGAGGTAGGCCTGCGTCTCACTGCCCATCGTGGCCGTTCGAAGTCAGTTTGTAGCTCGCGTGTGGAGGCAGGGTGGCGAGCGCCTGATGGATGTCGTCCTCGGTGGCGTCGCTGACGACCAGCATGTACTGGTGCGCGTGCGCGTCGGGCGAAGGCGCGCCGGCCACGACGGGTGCCGCTGTCGGGACTGGTTCCGCTACAGCCGCACGAGACGTCGGGGCAGGCGCCTCGACAGTGGGCGCGGTCCTCGGCGGTCGTGCCGCCGCGTCGCCTCGGAGCACGCGCCAGTGGTAGATGCCGACGCCGGCGGCGACCACGATGACGGCGAGCGCTGAAGCGAACTGCAGGTTCGCGGGATCGTTCAGCCTCGGCTGGACGCTGAACGCCTCGAGCAGCACGACCGTCAAAAGCGCCACGCCGCCCCCCAGCGCGGCGAGGACGCTGCCGAGCAGCGCGGCCCACACGTACAGCCGGCGACTAAGTGACTGCCGGTCGGCCGCCCAGGGCGCCTGCCGCCAGTAGGCGAGCCAGACCGCAAGGCCGACGACCATGAGAGTGGCGGCCAGGCTCGAAGGGTCCTTCCAGTCGGAGGCGCGCGCACCGATCACCTGGGCCTCGAGCTGCTCGGCCAGCGTCCCCAGCAGCACGGCGGCGCCGGCCGCCCACGCCGCGAGGGCGACCAGCGAAGCCAGGTTGGTGTAGAGGCGTCGAATCGCCGCCTGGCGGTCTGCTTCCTGCGTCCCAGCGTCCCGCGTGAGACGCCGCATGACGAGCACCCAGGCGATGCCGTAGACGATGAGCTGTGAGGTTGGCGTCGCGAGCGCGCCCGAGAGGTCGTTGGGGTTCACGCCGCCCGGGCTTTCGACGCCGAGCGCGCGCGCCAGTGCGTAGTAGAGGATCGTGCTCAGCGCGACGAGCGAAGCCACCATGCTGACCGCCACCGCGATGAATCCCTGCAGGGCGCGCAGCGTCGAGTGCCGGTCCTCCGCGAGGTGATGGCGCGCGATCGTCCGCGCGTGCACGCCCCAGAGCAAGAAGCCGCCGAGCGCGAGGCCGATCGTCTCGCCCGCAAACCGGAAGTCACCACGCGAGCTGCCCACGTACTTCTGCCACCCGACCTCGATCGTCTGCTGCAAGCCGGACAGCAACATCAAGAGACCGATCAGAACGGCCCCGTACATGTACCAGCGGCGCAGCGTCGCAGAGGTCCCCATCTCTCCGACAGCTGCACGATCGCGCGCGGCGACCCAGAAATGGAAGGCCCACACGGCAAGGAGCACGAGTCCAACCCAGGCGGCCTGGCTGGTCGACTCCCAGTTGGCGTTGGCGCGGCAGTACGCCGCCGGAGTGGGTGGACCGCCGCTGACAGAGCAGTTGTCGATGAGCGGGCGAAGGGCATCGCCGGCGGCGATGTTGAGCGCGATCGCCGCGCCGACCGCGCCACCGAAGCACGCCGCGTACAGGTAGAGGTGGCGCAGCGCGGAAGCGCGTTCCGACGCGTCGCGCATCGCGTAGTGCCGCGCGAACCAGAAGTGGATCGCCCAGACCAGGCCGGCGACGAGGACCATGGCCGTGGCGGTGGCGAGTGACGATCGGCTCTGCTGCGCGAAGGGATCGTTGAAGGCGAAAAGCAGCGCCGTCGTGCCGAGCATGCCGAGCCCGAACGCAAGCACCGCGAGCGAAGCGGCGCTCACGATGTAGAGGTAGAGCCGCCGCAAAATCACAGGCGAAACCGTACTACCATGCGGGCGTGATCTCTCACGAACTGCTCGAAATCCTGGCGTGCCCCAAGTGCCATACCAAGGTGGAGCTCAAGGAGCCGGACCAGCTGCGCTGCCCTCACTGCAAGGTGCTGTACCCGATCGTCGACGGCATCCCGGTGTTGCTGATCGAAGAGGCGAAGCCGGAGAAGTAATGAGAGGGTCCCGCACCGGTTAGTCCCGCCTATCCGGATCAGGGCGGGGCGGATTGGGCGGTCAGTCCGGCCTATCCGAAGAGAGCTGGCGTGTTGTTACGCCGCGCAGGTGTAGCCGCTCGTGTCCTTGGGGGAGGGGTTGCTCAGCGCGGCCTGGATGTCCGGTGAGATCTCGTCGTCGGTGAGCGCATAGGCCTGGCTCGGATCACTGGCCGAGGTGGCGAAGACCACGCCGAGCACGTTGCCCTGCAGGTCGACGAGCGGGCCGCCAGAGTTTCCGGGGTGCACGCTCGCCTGCAGGACGTAGATCTGGCGCGTGACCAGGTTCTGGTTGTAGATGTCGCGACCTTCGGCCGAGATCCTTCCGTCGACCACGGCCGGCACCGCCCTCTCGTTGCCCCCGCCGGGATAGCCGATCACCGCGCCCCGGGTCCCGCGGCCGCCTGACACCATCTTCAAGGCAGGCGCCGTATATCCCGGCACGGAAAGCACGGCGATGTCTCGTTCCGGGTCGAAGAACACCACCGTCGCCTTCATCTCCCGTCCGCTCGGCGTGATGATCTCGTGTGCGCTCGTGCCCGAAACGACGTGAGCGTTGGTGATCACGTAGCCAACTCCGACGGGGAACCCGCTCCCGGTGACGAGCCCGCCGCATCCGAGGCTCGAGACCTTGACCACCTCCGCCTGGGTGTGCTGCACGCCGGGCGTGTCGATGGCGGTGGGAACGGGAAGCGCGCCGGGCAGGGTGGGCTCGAGCCCGGCGAACACAGGTGGGAACGAAACGCCGGACAGGATGCCTTCGACGCTTGCGAGGAACGCCGGCGGGCGCGGCGCCACGGTGTCGAGGCTGTGCAGGACGACCGAGCGCTGGATCTGCTGCGCGATCTCAGGACTCGGTCCCCGGGAGAAGCTCAGACCGAGAAACCAGCACATGATCAGGACGGCGAGCGCGGAAAGCGCGCCACCCGCGATCGAATCGGTCGCCGTGTGGACGCCGGTGCGGAGGATCTTGCGGCGGATGGGCTCGCCGGCGGCAAATCCGATGCTCGAACCGAGGCTGCCCCCGATCACCAGGACGAGGACTGCGCCCAGCGGTCGGGCGCTGTCGTTGTGGATCTGCAGGTAGTCGAGCAGAGGCTGCGCCGCGATCGCGCCGAGCACGACCCCGATCAAGAGCCCGAGGTACTGCGCGAGCGACAGCCAGAAGCCGCGGCGATAGCCGTTGGCCACGCCGATCAGCGTTGCGAGCACGATCACCAGGTCGATCAGGTTGACCAACAGCCCCTAACCTAGTAACACGCTACCCGGTGAGTGTGCCCGAAGTTGTTCGGAATGCGCGAAGCACGCCGGGCGCGGCCTCATCGATAATTGAGCCGTGATGTTTCTCGCCGGTGAATGGGTGCCGGCCTGGCTCGCGATGAGCGCCACGTTCCTGGTCGCGGCCCTGGGCGTGGTCGGGCTCGGCTGGTGGGTCTTGCGCGGAGATCGGATCAACCGCGAGGCCGAAGAGTCCGTCGAATCCGCCCCGGGCGACGGCTCCGAAGCGCACCACTAACCCGGGGACCTTACATCCGCTGGGCTGAATTCTCCCTTGCCGCGCCCGAGCTGGCGGGCTTCGCGGAGGACCGGATCCGGGAGACCGGAATCGTGATGCTGGGGACGGTCCGCGCCGATGGATGGCCGCGGATCAGCCCGTGCGAGGCGTACGTCGTCGACGGAGACCTGATGTTGGGCATGATGTGGCAGTCCAGAAAGGCGCTCGATCTCCTGCGTGACGGGAGGATCACCATCGCGACGGCGCAGACCGACCGCGAACCGGTGCATGGCGACCTCAAGCTTTACGGTACGACCGTCGACGTGCCCGAGGCGGCGCGCCGGCAGGCCTACTCCGACACGCTGCAGGCCGCGATCAGCTGGCGGCCGCCCGAGCCCTACCACCTGTTCGCCGCGGACGTGGAGAGGGCGGGTTTCATCAGCTTCGGCAAGGCGCCGCGCCTGCTTCGATGGTCGCCCGAGACAGGGATCGAGGTGCTGCGACATCCTGACGCGAAATGACATCCGTCAACTCTCGCCGCGGCCACCCGGATCCCGCCCTCGGGGGTGACGAACCCTGGCTAGGCCGGCGCCGGTTCCTCGACCACCTCTCCTGATTCCCGGAGGTCGCGCAGCGGCATGAAGCTGCGCACGGGAGGCACGCGCTCGAAGTTGTAGGGAGGCGGGGGAGAGGTCGTCGCCCACTCCAGCGTGTTCGCCTTCCATGGGTCGCTGCCGGCGATCTCGCCGTGGTTCCAGCTCCGCACCACGTTGATCAGGAAGAGAAGGACGGAGAAAGCGATCAGGAAGGACGAGACGGTGATGATCGTGTTGGTCGTGGCCCACGCCTCGTTGGCGTAGGTCGCGATCCGGCGCGGCATCCCCTCGAGACCAAGCGTGTGCATGATCAGAAAGGTTCCGTTGAAGCCGATGAACAGGGTCCAGAAATTCCACTCGCCGAGCGCTCGACCGAGCATCCGCCCGGTGATCTTGGGGAACCAGTAGTAGATGCCGGCGAAGATCGTGAACACGCTGCCGCCGAAGAGCACGTAATGCAGGTGGGCGACCACGAAGTAGGACTGGTGGAGCTGCGTGTCGACCGGCACTGAGGCAAGGTAAACCCCTGTGATGCCGCCGATCAGGAACGTGGCCAGGAATCCGAAGACAAATTTCATCGGCACAGTGAACTCGATCGAACCCCACCAGGCGGTCGCGATCCAGTTGAAGAACTTGATGCCCGTCGGCACCGCGATGAGCATCGTCATGAGCATGAAGAAGCCCTCGACGTAGGTGTTCATGCCGACGGTGAACATGTGGTGCGCCCACACGGTCATGGACAGGAAGACGATCCCGAACAGCGCCGCCACCATCGACATGTAGCCGAAGATCGGCTTGCGCGCGAAGACCGGGATGATCTCCGAGATCATTCCGAAGCCGGGCAGAATCATGATGTAGACCTCGGGGTGCCCGAAGAACCAGAACAGGTGCTGGTAGAGCACGGGCCGGCCCTGAGTCGTGAAGAACTGGGTTCCGAGCTGGCGGTCGAACTCGAGCAGGATCATCGCGGCGGCCAGCGGCGCACCGACGACGAGCAGCAGGATCGAGGTCGAGATCTGCGCCCACACGAACAGCGGCAGGCGGGTCAGCTTCATGCCTGGCGCGCGCAGGGCGACGATCGTGGTCAGGAAGTTGGTCGAGGCCATGATGCCGCTGATCGCCCAGACGATGATGCTCATCGCCCACAGGTCAACGCCGAAGCTATGTGAGTTGTAGGCCTTCTCGGTCAGTGGCGCGTAGCCCGTCCAGCCGGCATCCAGCGCGCCACCGGTGAAGAAGCCGCTGTAGTACAGGATGATCGAGACCGGCACCAGCCAGAACCCGAGCAGGTTCACGCGTGGGAAGGCCATGTCGCGGGCGCCGACCATCAGCGGAACCATGTAGTTGGCGATTCCGGTCAGGAAGATCGTGACGAAGAAGAAGATCATCGTCACGCCGTGGGCAGAGATGAGCTGGTTGTAGGTCTCGGCGTCGACGACTTTGAGGTTGGGCTGGGAGAGCTGGAGCCTGATGACCAGCGCGAACATGCCGCCGACCACGAAGCTCAAGATCCCCGTGACCATGTACATGATCCCGATCAGCTTGTGGTCGGTCGTGGTCAGCCACAGGCTGATCGGCTTGAAGAATGTGTCGTCGTACTGCTTGGGGCGTGGAAGGACGGTCGTGGCTGCCATCAGATTTCCATCCTAAGGCGAGGGTGACCCGCTTGGCGAGGCGGCGGCGCTGGGCGAGGCTTTCGACTTCGCCAGCTGTGTCGCCATCCAATCGTCGAACTGGTACCTGGGCACAGCTTTGACGATGATCTGCATGGTGCTGTGGCCCGCGCCGCACAGCTCCGCGCACTCACCTCGCCACTGGCCTGGCTGGTCGATCTTGAGCCAGGAGAAGTTGTCGTAGCCGGGCACCGCGTCGGTCTTGCCCGAGATCGCCGGGACCCACCAGGAGTGGATGACGTCCGTGCCTTCGAACTGGAGCTTGACCAGCGTCTGCGTGGGGACGACGAACGGCGTCACGTCGCCCGCCAGCGTGCCCTCCTGGTGCACCTCGACTCCGTTTTCGTAGCGGTAGGTCCAGCCGAACTGGTGACCGCTGACCACCACCAGCATCTGCTGGTTGCTGATCGGCTGAAAGTCCTTCTGCAGCTCGGCGAAGCTGTAGACGGCGATGGCGAGCACGACGACCAGCGGCGCAAGCGTCCAGGCGACCTCGAGGAGGGTATTGCCGTGCACCTGGGGCGGCACGTAGTCGACCGGTTGGCGTGAGCGGCGATACCTGATCACCACCCACAGCAGCGCCAGCTCGACGCCGAGGAAGATCGGGATCGCCAGCAGCGAGATTCCGATGTACGTGTTGTAGATGTCCTGCCCGTTGGGCGAGACGGGGTTGGGGAAGATGGGAGAGATCCCGCCCACGCCTCCGCATGAGTTGAGGAGGAATAGGCCTGCGATCAGAGCGACGATTGTGAGAGGCGCGCTCGCGCGTCGGATCACGAGAGTGAAGTATATCGGCGGCCCGAACCGCACCCGGCGAGGGCGCTCGGCGACCGGATAGAATCCGAAATCGAACGTGGCGATTGTCAGAAAGGCCCGATATGTCGACATCGCGAACCCCGACCTGGCGGTCGAGTGTCCCCACTGCGGGCTCCTGACCGCTCGCTTCATCGACCACTGCCGGAACTGCGGCTACAAGCTCTGGCCCTCGAGCACCATGGCCTCGGCGGCGTTCCGGGCCTGGCGCGACGCAGAACCGGCCCGGCGCTCGGCCTCGAGGTTCGACCTCGCGTTACCCGTGTTTGTAGACAACACAGTGGACTTCGCGGCCCGGGCGCACGAATTGGGCATCCACCTCTTCCCAAACAGCAACTGGCCGTTCGTGATCTGCTTCGGGGCGCTGTTCCTCGGCCTGGCGGCCATTCCGTTTGCTTCCACCGCGCGCATCGTCCTGGCCGTGATCGGCGGCCTGATCTTCCTGACCGGTGTGGTCGGTTGGGTCCTGGTCGAGGATGTGCGCATGTTCCCGGCCGACGATCCGCGGGCGTCAGGCGCGTCTGGTGAGGTGCACCACTGATGGCCGTCGCAATGATGCAGCCGGGGCAATCGCCTCAGTACCCCGCGATCAAGCCCGGGATGATGGGGATGTACATCTTCCTCGCGTCCGAGGTGATGTTCTTCGGGAGCCTGTTCGCGTCCTACTTCTATCTGTACGGTTCGCACCTCGTATGGCCGCCGCCGCCGCCCAGCACCGTGAACGAGTTCTACGTGGCGGTATGGCCGGTCCCGGTGATCAACACCATCGTGCTGCTCTCCAGTGGTGTGACGTGCCACTTCGCGCTCGAGGCCATTCGCCACGACGACAGGCGCCGGTTCTTCACGCTGCAGATCGTGACGATCATCCTCGGGTTTGGATTTGAGGTCGGGCAGCTGTACGAGTTCATCAGCGCGTTCAACCGAGGACTGAACCTCAAGGTCAACACTTTCGCCAGCGCGTTCTTCACGATGACCGGATTCCACGGCGCTCACGTGCTGGGCGGCCTGATCCTGCTGATCCTGATCCTCTACCGCGCATCGCGCGGCCAGTTTTCGTCGCGCCACCACGTCGGAGCGGCCGCCGTGACGCTGTACTGGCACTTCGTCGACGTGGTCTGGCTCTTCCTGTTCGCGATCCTCTACGTCGGGGTGGCGGTCCTGCGATGAGACGGCTGACCGGGCTGCTGGCGGTGGCCGTATCTGTCGCGCTGCTCAGCGGCTGCGGCGGTGGCGGGAGCGGCGGCGGTCAGCCGTCAGGCTCGACCAAGCTCACGATGACCGAGTTCAAGTTCGACCCGTCGAGCGTCAGCGTGTCGCACGGAAAGGTCGTGTTCTTCCTGGTCAACTCGGGCACGACGTCGCACGACATGATCATCGTGGACAGCTCGAACGCCAAGGTCGCGGGCAGCGAGCTCGTGTCCGCGGGTGACAGCTTCGTGTTCACGGTCGACAACCTGGCCGCCGGCTCGTACTCGTTCTACTGCGACCAGCCCGGCCACAAGGACGCGGGCATGGTCGGCACCCTGACCGTTACCTAGCTCGGGCTTGCCTTCGGGCTCGCGCTCGGGCTCGGTGAAGGCGGAGGTGTTGGCGATGGCGTCGGGCCCGGCGAATCGCTGATCATCTCGACCTCGAAGACGAGCGTCGCGTTGGGCGGGATGATCACCGCCCCGGTGTTGGGATTGGTCTGTCCCTGCGTGCCGTAGGCGAGCGGCGACGGGATGATCAGCTTGCGCTTCCCGCCGGCCTTCATACCGGGGATGCCTTCGACCCATCCCGGGATGACGTTGGTAGAGGTGAGCTGAAGGCTGAACGCTTTGCGGCCCGGCTGGCGGCTGGTGTCGAAAGGCTTGCCGCCGGTGGAGAACCAACCGGTGTACTGCACGGTGATGTTGTCGCCGGCCTTGACCGTGGCGCCGGTCCCGACCTTGAGGTCGATGACCTTGAGCCCGTCTGGGTAGGTGATCACCGGGAGACCCGCGCCGGCGTTGAAATCGTCCGCGCCGGGGGATGCGCTTGGCGTCGCGGACGTGACCGGGCTCTCGTTCGCCACGGGGGCATTGGTCGCGTAGGGGTCGGAGTAGCCGCACGCCGCCGCCGCGAAGGCGGTGAGCGAGAGGACGGCTAGAAGCGATCTCCTCACGAGGCCGAGATGTCGATCGAGCGCATCGAGTCCCCGACCTGCAGTTTGTCGACGACGTCCATTCCGGATCCGACCTGGCCGAAGTGGTTGTAAACGCCGTTCGAGGCCAGGAAAGGCGCGTCGCCAAGCGTGATGAAGAACTGGGAGCCGCTGACCCCTGCAGAGCTCGACGCCATGCCGAGCGTGCCGCGCGGCCACTGCGACGCGTTGGTCTCGTTCGGGAGCTTGTAGGCCGGGCCGCCGGTCCCGTCCCCCTTGGGATCGCCGCCCTGGACCACGAAGCCGGCCACGACCCGGTGGAAGGTGAGCCCGTCGTAGAAGTGGTTCTGAGAGAGATAGACGAAGTTGTTCACGGTCTGGGGCGCGACCTTGGCGTCGACCAGGGTGATCGTGAAATCGCCCTTTGTCGTGTGAACGGTCGCTGTGTACTTCTTGGCCGCGTCGATCACGGTGGGTGGGGGCGTGCTGCGCTGTTCCATGCAGGTGACGATGTCATTGTCGCAGCCCGGGGCGAGCGACTGGGACGGGTTGGTACCGCTGTCGAGGTTGCCTACGTCGCAGGCGGCGAGGGTCAGCAGCGAGGCCGCAAGCGCAGCCAGCACGAACGGGCGGTTCACCCGCGAGACTCTACGGGAATCGCCGGGGCCACTCTCCAACCCGGCCCAGGTGCTTGTGCCGCCGCAGCACAGCGCCCTCCGGACCCGCCCGGCTCACCACGCCTCAGCGGCACGCATTAGAGGATCGCGCGCGGGCATTCCCACCTCACCATCCCCCCACCCTCCCTCTGGGGTGCTCTTCGTGATCGGGAGCGTATTCGGCCTGCGGCCCTGCCGCCAACCCTGCCTGTAAAGGGCCAATATGTTCAGTGGGCATGAGCGAAGCATCACTGCTGGCCGACGACTACGACGCCACCATGGCCGAGGTGATCGCGCTTGCGAAGTCCTGCTCGGACGAGGACTGGCGGACGCTGTGCCCCAAAGAGGAGCGCACGGTCGGCGTTCTCTTCGATCACATCGCAACCGGCAATCCGCAGGTCATCACGTGGGTCGATACCTTCCTCGCCGGCAAGCCGGTCGAGATCACACCCGAGAGCCTCGCGGCCCAGAACGCCGAACACGCGCACAAGACCGCGAAGCGGCCGCGCCACCAGACCATCGGCGACCTCGACTCGAGCACACCGCGCACGTCTGCCGCGATCCGCGCCCTTGATGAGGATCAGCTGCGCAAGTCGCAACAGTTCGGATGGGCCGGGCGGCAGGACGTGGGTTGGGTCGCCAGTGCGGCGGTCCGTCACCCGCGCGGCCACCTGAAGAGCATTCGCGAAGCTCTCGGCCGCTGATCAGCGCGCCGGCTCGCGTGCTCCGGCGGCGATCACTCCCGCCAGTACCAGCGCCAGGACCGCGATCACGAGCAGCGCGACGGGCACTCCGGCCGTGGCCGCCACCGAGCCGCCGATCAAGGGACCGAGGAAGAACCCGAACGCGACCGAGCTCGCGTTGATGCCGAAGACGGTGCTCTGGGCCTCAGGGGGCGTGTCGAGGCCGATCATGCTCGCGGTCGCAGGGATGACAACGCCGCTGAAGAGGCCGTTCAACGCGATCCCCAGCACGACCACGGACGCGACGGGCGCCACGCCGATCAACGCCACCGCGAGCCCGACCATGCCGGCGGCGGCAGCCGTCGTTCGGACATAGCCGAGCCGCCGCGTGACCGCGGTGTAGAACACCGCCGCTCCGCTGCTGCAGATCCCGGCCGCGCCGAAGCCAACCCCGGTGATCGCCGCCACCAGCTTGCTGCCCACCATCTCGAGCAGCCTCAACACCACGAGCTGCTGCGTCGCCGAGTTACAGATGCTGATCAGGCCCTGCGCCCCGACGAGGACCGCGAGCTGCTGCTTCAAACCAGAACGCTGGCCGATCAGCGCCAGTGTGTTGAGCTGCGGACCAGACCGGCGCACGCGAGGGCTCTCGCGCACGATCACGAACACGGGGATCAGCGACAGCATCAGCAGCACTCCGCCACCGAGAAACACCAGCCGAAGGCCGAAGAACGCGCCCGCCAGGCCGCCCACGACGGGTCCGATCGCCCCGCCGAGCGCCACCGCCGAGGTGACCACACCAAGCGCCCATCCGACCCTGCTCCTTGGAGTCTCGGCCGCCACCAGGGACGTCGCCGCGGCCACCGTGCCGCTGGTCGCGCCCTGCAGGAAGCGCAGGATGAGCAGCTCGGTGGGGTTCTGCGCGAAGTAGGTGAGCCCGACGGCGAGGCCGCCGCCGATCATGGAGCGAATCAGCATCGGCTTGCGTCCGTAGCGGTCGCCGAGGATGCCCCAGATCGGGCTCGCGATGCCCATGGCGAGTCCGGATGCGCTCGCGGTGGCTGCCGTCCACAGGTCCAGCTCGCGACCCGACGGAACGCCCAGGTCGTGGTTGATGAAGATCGAAAGGAACGGGAACGCGAAGCTGAAGCCGAAGATGGCCGTGAACTCGGCGAACCAGAGCGCGGCGAGGTTCCTGCGCCAGTTGACCCCGCCCGGGTTGATCGGCGGCGTCGTCGCGTGCGGGTCGATGCCGCTCAGCGGTTCAGGCCAGCAGCTCGACGATCCGGTCGGGCGTGATCGGTATCCGGTCGACCACCGCGTCGGGCTTGCGCTTGCGCAGCGCGTCCTCGACCGCGTTGGAGATCGCCGCAGGGACGGGGATGGTGCCGCTCTCTCCGGCGCCCTTGAACCCCTCCGTGTTCGCCTGCGTCTTCGTCTCGAAGTGCACGAGCTCAGGACCGGGGCCGACCTCGCCGGCGCTGACGATGGTGTAGTCGAGAAAGCTCGGAGTTCGATACGCGCCGTCGGCGTCGTAGACGGCGGCCTCGTACAGCGCGTAGCCGAGGCCGTGCGCGAATCCGCCGTGCATCTGGCCCTCGACGGTCAGGGCGTTGATGGTCTGGCCGACGTCGTGAGCGATCACGTAGCGGAGCACCTCGACCTGCCCCGTCTCCGGGTCGATCGCCACCGTGGCCGCATGGCAGCCGCTCGAGTACGCGATCGGCATCTTGGGGTCGAAGCTTTCGAGCACCTCGAATCCCTCTTCGGGCAGCAAATCGGTGGCGGGAATGCTCTTCGCGGGCGCGCCGCGGACGCCGATCACACCGTCCTCGAGCACCAGGTCACCCGCGTCCGCCTCCAGCACCTCGACCGCGCGCTCGAGCAGGCGCTTGCGCATCGCAACAGCCGCCATCGACGCGGCGTTGCCGACCATCACCGCGCTGCGGCTGCCCGCCGTCAGGAGCGCAAACGGGACGTGCGTCGTATCCCCGGCGGTGACCTTGATCCGCTCGAGCGGCCAGCCCAGCCGGTCCGCCACCACGACTGCCGCCATGGTCTCGTGGCCCTGTCCCTGCGGGGTCGAGCCGACGAAGAGCTGGGCGGTCCCATCCTTCAGGAGTCGCAGTCGCGCAGGCTCTCCGCGCCCGAAACCGGTCGACTCGACGCAGCACGCGAAACCCACTCCGATCAACCTGCCGTCTGCGCTGCCGTCGGACTGTCCCCCGCGGAGGCTCTGTTCGGCGAGCTGGAGCAGCTTCGGATAGTCGCCGCTGTCGTAGACGAGGCCGCTGCGACCGCCGGGGAACCCGGTCTTGTACGGCATCTGCTCCGGCTGGATCAGGTTGCGACGCCGCAGCTCGACCGGCTCCACGCCGAGCTTGCGGGCGAGGCGATCCATCACGCGCTCCATCGCGTAGTTGCCCAGTGGGCGGCCCCCGCCGCGGATGAATCCCGTCGGAAGCGTGTTCGTGTAGACGATCTGAGATTCGAAATCCATCGCGGGCTGGACGTAGGCGGAGAGCATGTGCGAGATGATGATTGCAGGCTGCCCGGAGCCCGACCCCGCGTAGGCGCCGATATCGTGAAGCAGGCGCCCGCGAAGGCCGCGCAGCTTCCCATCGCGGCCGGCGGCGACTTCGATCTCGATCACGGAGCCGTGGCCCTGTGCGGTGGTCGCGCCGTCCTCGCTGCGCGTCGCGGTCCAGCGTGCCGGACGCTTGAGCCGCCAGGCGACGAGCGCCGTGAGCACCTCTTCGGGAAAGGGGCTGCCCTTGGCGCCGAAGCCTCCGCCGACGTCCTCCGCGAGCACGCGAACCTCGTCCTCTTCGACGCCAAGCGCGGAGGCGATCGCCCCACGCACTCCGAACACGTTTTGGGTCGAGGTCCAGACCCTCAGGCCGTGCGTGTCCGCGTCCGGCGCGGCGGTGACGACGCGAGGTTCCATCGCCGCCCCCGCGACGCGCGCGGTGGTCAGCCTGATCTTGGCGGTGATCGCGTCACCGCTGAAGGCCTGCTTGATGTCGCCGTAGTTCGTGTGGCTCGTCTGCGCGACGTTTGTCTTCATGTCGGCGTGAACGGTTGGCGAATCGGCCGCGGACGCGGCGACGACGCCGCCGACTCCCGGCAGCGGGTCGAGGTCCGCCAGCACCTGCTCCGCCGCATCGTGCGCCTGGTATTCGGTTTCCGCCACCACGAGCGCGAATGCTTCGCCGATGTAGTTGACCTCGTCCCGGTTCAGGATCGGCCGCCCACGCTCCTCGATGCCCTGCGGCACGAAGTCGCTGAGACCCGCCGCGATCTCCGGCAGATCGTCCGCGGTCCAGACCGCGACGACGCCGGGCATCTCGCGGGCCGCGGCGCGGTCGATCGCGATGATGCGCGCGTGCGGCATCGTGGAGCGGCAAAACGCGATGTGGACGAGGCCGTCGACCTTGATGTCCCCCGCGTACCGCCCCCTGCCGGTGACCAGTCGCTCGTCTTCCACGCGACGGACGCGCCGGCCGATGTAGCGAGGCACGAAACTAGAATAGGTTGTCCATTCCGCTGGGGCGGCTAGCTCAGTTGGAAGAGCGCCAGCTTGACATGCTGGAGGTCGGGGGTTCGAAACCCTCGCCGCCCACCAATCGTTTTCCGGCACAATCGACCGGCCTGGGCCCGTTCGTCTAGTGGACTAGGACGCCGGCCTTTCAAGCCGGAGATCAGGGGTTCGAAGCCCCTACGGGCCACCAGCGGACCACCAAAGCGGGCGTAGCACAATGGCAGTGCGCCAGCCTTCCAAGCTGGTTACGTGGGTTCGATTCCCATCGCCCGCTCCAACGACCTGCGGCCGCCAAAACAAAAGAGGGAGGGGCCTTGCGGACCCCCTCCCTCTAAGCTGAGTTCCAGGTCAGACGTTGGGCGCCATCGTGCCCGCGGCTCGGCCTTTGTCGCCCGAGCTCGATCCGCCGCTGTTTGCCGGCGCCGCCGAGTCGGCGCTCCTGTCACTGCTCGATCCGGCCAGCGCGCCGACCAGGTTGGCGACGTTCGGCGTGCCCCAGCCGGTCGCGAGGTCGTAGCCTGGCGCGGCCGCGAAGCCGAGCGTCGAGTCGAGCGCGTTGTTGCCGGCCGTGATGTCGTGATACACGACCGCTCCCTTGCCGTTCGACTTCATCTGCTGCTCGCCGAGCCTGTACAGGGTGCGGTTGGCGAACCCGAGGTTGCCGTGACCCGCCGCGTTGCGGGCCTGGTTCGCGAGAGCGACGATCGCCGCCCACTGGGGCGATCCGCAGCTGGTCCCGCCGACGAGCCAGATGTACGGTGAGGCGATCA
>DATEHQ010000028.1:0-6292 GCA_035279525.1 Candidatus Dormiibacterota bacterium | reverse complement strand
CCTCGAGGGACGACACCCTTGTGGGCCTCAGGCCTTCAGGGGCAAACTCCAGGGACGCCGTCTCATGACAGTCCTCAAAGGACGAGCGCGAAAAGCGTTCCCCGGGGTTGCACCCCGGAAAGGAGGGTAGAGCCATCAGCGCGCCGGCGCCGCTGGCGTGCGGGCGCGTTCGCGTCCTGCTCGAGGCCTACGTCGACGGGGACCTCGAGCGATCCGATCCCGCCTCGGCCACCGCCATCCGCATGCACCTGGCCACCTGCGCCGACTGCCGTACGCAGCACGCCCACGCCGTCTCGCTGCCCTTCCGACTCAAAGCGCTCACCTCACCCGCTCCGTCGCAGTCGCTGGTCGCCGACGTGCTTCGCTCCGTCGCCCCGTCGCGACGGACGTACCGCAGGTCGTGGACCCTTCTCGCCCCCGAGGCGCTGCTCGCCGCCTTCATCCTCTGGTACGTCTCGGGCATCGATGGCCTGACCTCGCTGGTGTCGGGAATGTTCTTGGACCTGCAGCGGCTGGCGGGCTGGGGCGCCGCGGGGACGAGCCTGCCGATCGTGCCGGCGGTCGACGTCTTGCTCCTGGTCGCCCTCATCGCGCTGGCGGCGATCGCGGCCTATCACATCTCGATCCTGGCCCGGATCGAGTCCGAGATCTCGGCGAACTCCCGACCCGCCCTGGGTGGGCGCCGCCGCGCGTGATGGAAGGACCCGAAGACAAACCGGCGCCGCCGCCGCCGCCTGCCCCGCCATCCGGAGAGCCCCGGCTGGGGGCCGCGGCCCCGGTGCCCTCGAGGGGCCGCTGGGCCTGGCCCATTCTGATCGCAGGGCTCGCGGTCGCAGGCGTCGTGCTCGCGGCGGCCGACATCGCCCTCGGGAACGAGTTCCCCAACCCGCTGGCAAAGCTGATCGTGGGCGGATCCGAGGCCGTCACGATCACACCGGGACCTGGATTGAGGAACCCCACGCCGCCGGTCCGCTTCGACCGCACCGGCCTCGGCGAGCGCTATTTCGTGAAGGCGCCATTTGGCGCCGGCTCGCGGCTCAGCCCGTTCCAGGCGGTGCGCGCGTTCCTCAGCAACGGCGCCGCCCTGGTCCTCCTCGCCCTGGCCGCGCTCGTCCTGTTCCCGCTCCGGGCACGCACCGCCGTCGACCGGCTCGAAGGGCTGCACGGCGTCGAGATCTCGCTGGCCGCCGGAGTGGCGGCGTTGCTCCTGGCGCTGGCGGCGATCACGCTGCTTCGCTTCACTTTGCTCTTCCTCGCGATCATCCCGGTCGTGCTCGTGGTCGTCCTGATTACGGCGTTGTTCGGGATCGCGTGCATCTCGCTCGCGATCGGCCGCCTGCTCGAGCGCGCGCTGCGACTCTCGCGCGTCCATGCCCTCCTCGCCGCGCTGGCGGGCGCGCTCGTCATCTTCGACCTCGCGGTCGTTCCCTACGTCGGCACGTTCGCGCTCGCGATCGTGGCGATCGCGGGCCTCGGCCTGGCCGTGGTCACCCGCTTCGGGTCCGCGGCCGGCTGGTCTTTCGGCGATCTCAACTGGTGATCAAAGGAGTGAGGTAGTGCTGCAGTTGTTTCGAAGCTCGCGGGTGGTGGTCGCGGTCCTGGCCATCGCCGCCCTGTTGCTGGGGGGTCTCATCTACCGCGACATCTTCGTTCCCGCCAAGAACACGAACAGTTCGCTGAACCTTTACACGGTCGCCCGCCGCAGCGTGACGTCGAGCGTCACCGGGACGGGCAACCTGGTCCCCCAGACGCAGGCCAACGTGAGCTTCAAGGTCGCGGGCACCCTCACCGCGATCTACGTCACGGTCGGCGAGCACGTCACCACCGGCCAGAGCCTGGCGGCCATCGACTCGACGTCCGAGGACGACGCGGTGGCGGCCGCGCAGGCGAACCTCACGACCGCGGAGGCGAACCTCCAGGCGGCCGAGACCCCGCTGACACAGAACCAGATCAGCCAGCTCCAGAACGCCGTGACCACGGCGCAGCAGGCCTACACCGACACGGTGGCCCAGGTCAACCTGACGAACTCGCAGGACGCCACCCAGGTCACCTCGGACCAGGGCCAGCTGGCATCGGACCAGCAGGCTCTGACCTTCAACGCCTCGTACCAGACCGACCTCCAGAACCTCTCGGCCGCAAAGAGCACGCTGCAAACGGCGATCGCGACGTTCGACGCCGATGGCTGCAAGACGTACACCTATCCGTTCACCTCGCCCCCGGCGCCGGCGCCGTGCCTTGCCGACTTCAACGCCGTGGGGACGGACCAGGCGGCCGTGACCACCGACCAGACCACGGTCAACACGTTCCCGGGCGCGGCGGCCGTGAGCGCCGACCAGGCGAAGCTCAGCAGCGACCTGGCCAAGCAGACCGCGGACAAGGTCGCGGGCCAGCACAACCTGAACCAGTCCGTGGCCTCCGTGACGAATGCGCAGGACCAGCTGAAGACGCAGACCGAAAGCCGCCCGAACCAGGTTCTCTCGGCCCAGGCGCAGGTCGCCCAGGCGCAGGCGGCGCTCAAGTCCGCTCAGCAGAACCTGGCCGGCACGACGCTCGCCGCGCCCATGGACGGAATGGTCAACAGCATCAACGGCGTCGTCGGTGAGGGCGTCTCGCCAGGCGCCGGCTCGACTGCGGAAGCGCCAGGCAGCCAGGCTCCGCTGCCGACCACGACCGCCTCATCGGCCTTCATGGTCATCGGCAACGTCAGCTCGATGGAGGCAATCGTGCCGTTTGCCGAGTCGGACGCGTCACGGCTGGCCTTCAACCAGGACGCGCAGGTGACGTTCGACGCCGTGCCAAACCTCACCATCAGCGGTCACGTGGTCGCCGTAGCGAGCAACGCGACCGTCAGCAGTGGCGTGGTCGATTACTACGCGACGGTCAGCCTCAACCAGACCAATCCGACCTTGAAGCAGGGCATGACGGCCAACGCGACGGTCATCGTGAGCAAGGCGGCAAACGCGCTCACCGTGCCGAACAACGCCATCACGCGCATCGGCGGTCAGGCCTACGTGAACCTCTACGTCAGCGGCCAGACCGTTCAGACCGCGGTCGAGACCGGCGTGGTCGGAGACCAGTTCACCGAGGTGACGGGCGGCCTGAATGACGGTGCCCAGATCGTCCTCCCGACGGTTCGAGTCGCCACCGGCAGCGGAACGAACCGTGGAGCTTTCGGTGGAGGTGGAGGCGGAGGCGTGAGAGTCGGCGGCGGCGGATGATCACGCTCGAAGGCGTCACCAAGACCTACCACATGGGAAAGGTCGAGGTGCAGGCGCTGCGCGGGATCGATCTCCAGGTCGCGGAGGGCGACTTCGTGGCCATCATGGGCGCCAGCGGGTCCGGCAAGTCGACCCTGATGAACATCATCGGCTGCCTCGACGTTCCCAGCGGCGGCCGCTACACGCTCGACGGCACGGACGTCGCCAGGCTCGGCGACGACCAGCTGGCGAACATACGCAACAAGAAGATCGGCTTCGTTTTTCAGAGCTTCAACCTGATCCCGCGAACGAGCGCGCTGCACAACGTCGAGATGCCGCTGATCTATGCGGGCGAGGGCGACCGCACGAGCAGGGCTCGCGCCGCTTTGGGCGCCGTCGGGCTCGCCGATCGCGTGGGCCACCAGCCGACTGAGCTCTCGGGCGGCCAGCAGCAGCGGGCGGCGATCGCGCGGGCGCTGGTCACGAACCCGGCCATCCTGCTCGCGGACGAGCCGACTGGAAACCTCGACACCGCGTCAAGCGTCGAGATCATGAAGCTCCTCGCGAGCCTCAACGCCGACCACGGCCGCACCATCGTCCTGATCACGCACGAGCAGGACATCGCACGCTTCGCCCGGCGGGTCGTCGAGCTGCGTGACGGATTGATCGTCAGCGACGAGCGCCGCGCGTCGTGAACCTCTTCGAGGCTCTCCGCATCGCCTTCAGCGGGCTGCTGTCGAACCGCCTGCGCAGCGCGTTGACCATGCTCGGCATCCTGATCGGCGTCTCTGCGGTCATCCTCCTGGTCGCGGTCGGCAACGGCGCGTCGGTCCAGATCAACAACCAGGTCTCGTCACTGGGGGCGAACGTCATATACGTGTATCCCAGCAACGCGAAGTCGGCGGGCGGCGTCTCCCAGGGCTTCGGGTCAGCACAGACGCTGTCCCAGGCCGACGTCGACGCCATCAACAGCGGGCAGCAGGATCCCGACGTGGTGGCGGCGATTCCCATCACGCAGGCCGGTGGCCAGCTGACTTACCAGAACCAGAACTACTTCGCCGCCACGACCGGCACCACGACCGCCTTCCCACAGGTGCGCAACTACCAGGTCGCCTCCGGCGCGTTCTTCACCGAAGACGACATCGCGGCGCGGCACCGCGTGGCGGTCATCGGACAGACCGTGGCGACGAACCTGTTTGGCACCGCCGACCCGGTCGGCCAGACGATCAAGATCAGCCGCCAGAGCTTCCGCGTGATCGGCGTGTTCGCTTCCAAGGGCGGCTCCGGCCTCGGCTCGCAGGACAACGTGGTCGTGGTCCCAATCACTACCGTCTGGGCCTACCTGAGCGGATCGCGTGGCAAGACGATCAGCCAGATCGTCGCGTCCGCTTCGTCACCGAGCACCGTCACAGCGGCCGAGACGGAGATCACCACCATCCTTTTGCAGCGCCACCAGATCTCCGATCCGACCCTGGCTGACTTTCAGCTGCAGAGCCAGCAGGACATCCTGAACCAGGCCAACTCGATCGCAACCGCGCTCACGTTGGTGCTGGGCGCGATCGCCGGCATATCGCTCGTCGTCGGCGGTATCGGAATCATGAACATCATGCTGGTCACGGTCACAGAGCGGACGCGCGAGATCGGCATCCGTAAGGCGATCGGCGCGAAGTGGCGCGACATCCTCACCCAGTTCCTGATCGAGGCGATGGTGCTGAGTGGTCTGGGCGGCGCGCTCGGTATCGCCATCGGCGCGCTGCTCGCGACCGAGGCCCCGCGCATCCCGGCCATTGCGAGCTCGGGATTTCCGACGCCCGTCGTCTCCGGGCCCTCGGTGCTGCTCGCGTTCGGCGTGTCGGTCGGAATCGGACTCTTCTTCGGCATCTACCCCGCGAACCGCGCGGCCCGGCTGCATCCAATCGAAGCCCTGAGGCACGAGTAAAGGAGTGGAATCGTGAAGTCGTATGTCATCGCATTGATCGTCGTGGTCGGTGTGCTCGCCGGCTTCTACGGCGGTTACAAGGTCGGCCAGAACAACGTCAGCGCGAGCACCAACACGGGCGGCCAGTTCGCGCGCACCGGCAGTAACGGCTCGATCGGCGGAGGCCGCGGCTTCGGCGCAGCCTGCCCCAGCCCTGGCGCCCCGTCGCCGTCGCCCGGGACGCAGGCGGTGGCTCGCGGCTCGGTCGCCGACCTGGCCTCGGGGGCGATGACCGTGACCAGCACGGCGTGTGAGGTGAAAGTCAAGTTCGGCCCCACCGTGACTGTCCAGAAGCAGGCCGCCGGCTCGACCGCCGACCTGCAGGACAACCAGACCGTCACGATCACCGGCACGAGACAGGCGGACGGTTCGATCCTCGCCACCACGATCCTCATCGGAAATGGCAGCGGTCTTCGCATCGGAGCCGGCGCCGGCACCGGCGGCTAAAGGGCGCGGCGTGCCGGCCCGGCTGGTCTGGGCCCTGCTGGCCCTGGTCTTCTGCCTCGCCGGCTGGCTGCTCCTGCTCAACGACGTGCTGGGGATGGCTGGGTTCCTGGTCATCGGCGTCGGCGTGGGCATCGCCTGCGCCGTCGCCGGCAGCCTGGCGCACGACGCGCTCGCGGGGCCGCGCGAGAGGCTCTAGTCCCTGCCCTCGTCCAGGGCCGCGCCCAGTGGCTTTTCAAACCACGCGACGTCCCAGTAGCGGCCGAACTTGCGCCCCTGCTCGGTGAACAGCGCCACGCGCTTGAAGCCGAACCGCTCGTGCAGCGCGATCGATGCCGGGTTGGGGAGCGCGATCCCCGCGTATGCCCGGTGGATGTCTTCGCCCTCGATGGATTTGAAGAGCCGCTCGTACAGGCGCTTCCCGGCGCCCCGGCCGACAGCATCCGGAGCGAGGTACACGCTGGCCTCGACCGATGTGTCGTAACCGGGCTTGGGACGGAAGCGGCTGCTCGAGGCGTAGCCGATCACCTGCTCGCCGGAGAGCGCGACGAACAGTCGGTGGCGGCCGTGGTCCGCGTAGTGCGCGAACCACTCGCGACGGGTGTCCATCGTCATCGGCTCGAGGTCGAACGTGATGTGCGTATCGGTGACGTAGTGGTTGTAGACGTCGTTG
>DATEHQ010000027.1:0-17366 GCA_035279525.1 Candidatus Dormiibacterota bacterium | reverse complement strand
TAGAAGTAGAGGGCGACCACCACGCGATCGTCGTGGTGAAGCCGCCCGATCGCACGACGCAGGTCGGCGCCGCGGAGTATCGATTCTTCGTTGGAGGCGGAACGCAACTGCTCGGGCATGCCCAGCGTCACGCCGGCGATCCACCGGTTCCGGCGCGCGTTGCGGCACTTGTTGGCGACAACGCCCAGAAACCAGGGCCGGATTCGGGATTGATCTTTGATCTTCGCGACCTTGTGCCACGCCGTGAAGGAGGCTTCCTGCACGACGTCCTCGGCCGCGGACGCGTCGTGGAGCATGGCGAACGCGAGCCGGAATCCAGGCTCGATGAGCGGCCGCAACAGCTCCGCGAAGTCGGCGTCGCTCGCCATCCGCGAACGTTCGAAATCGGCCACTCGCTGCATGTCTCGCCTATTCCTGTCAGCAAGAGACGGGTTTGTTGCAGCGCGAGCCTAAGTCCGCCCAGCCGATTCCGCACGTTTTCGCCAAAACGTGCCAATCGGGGGCGTGAATTTGGCGCGTTTCCGCCAAAACGGGCGGAAAACGCCGGCCGCCGAAAGCCTAGGAGACTTCTTCTTCCTCGACCAGGCGCAGCTGGCCGCTCACGTCCAGGCCCAGGTGGCGCGCGAAGAACCCGGCCACGCGCTCCACATATAAAGGACGGTCTGCGAAGTACGCGCCGGTGTGCGGCGCGCCCTGCACGATCCAGATCTCACGCGGGCCCCGATAGGCGTCGTAAAGGCGGCGGCTGTGGTTGACCGAGGTGATCTCGTCCGCTCCGCCGTGGATGAAGAACAGCGGCCGCGGCTCCAGGGATGTCAGCACGTCCATCGGATTGCATTCGGACAGCCGCTTTCGCGTCCGCACCCAGAACATTCCTCCGGCAAGCCACACGAAGGCCGTGCCGGGCAGCTTGGTGGTGGCCCGCACGTTGTCCACCAGCAGCCGGCGCAGTTCGCTGAACGGGCTGTCGAGGACGAGCGCCTGGACGCCTGGCTCGCCCGCCGCGCCGAGGAGTGAGACCACAGCCCCCATCGAGTAGCCGAGCAGTCCGATCCTCGCGTTGGCGATCCGCTTGCGCGCGAACGCAATCGCCGCCTGCAGCTCGAGCACCTCCTTGATGCCGAACGTGATCGTCGCGCGGTCGCTGCCGGGCATGCCGCGATAGGAATAGAGGATGACGTTGAAGCCCTTCCGCCACAGCGCGACCGAGATGCCGAGCGCGCCCTGCCGCTGGCCCTTGTGCCCGCCGGACACGATCACCGTCTGCGGCGACCCGGGCTGGCGGAAGTGCCAGGCCCCGAAGTTGATGCCGTCGGCGGTGGTGAGCTCGACCTCCTCGTAGTCGGCCTGGAACTCGAAGGGCGTGAAGGTGAAATCGTCGAGGAACTGCGGGCGGGCGGGGACGAACGCGCTGCGGTAGAGCAGGTAGGAGAGCGCCACGTAGACGATGACCAGCGCCGCGACGACCAGGACCACATAGCCCGCCTGACCCATCTCGAACTTAAAGTTACCCCTGAATCAGCCCTCGCGTCCCCGCTTGGCGGGCTTCGCGCGCCGGCCGGCACGCTCCTCCTCATAACGACCGAGCACGAAGAGCAGGAGGCTGAGCCGGTTCAGCCAGCGCGTGACCTGGCCGCTGCGAAGGCCTCCCGCGCGCTGCAGGGAGATGGTTCGCCGCTCGGCACGCCGGGTGATCGCGCGGGCGAGGTCGAGCGCGCCCGAGGCGGGCGTCGCGCCGGGCAGGATGAAGCCGGCGGGCATGGTGACCTCGCCCTCCAGCTCCGCCATCAGCTCCTCGAGCCGGCTGACCTCGGCCTCGCCGGTGGTGACGAATCTCGTGACGCTCTCCGGATTGGTTCCCAGCTCGGCGCCGACCGCGTAGAGGCCACGCTGCAGCTCCTCGCAGATCGCGCGCACACGTGAGTCAGCGGTGAGTGCGCGGGCGAGGCCGAGCGCGCTCGAGGCTTCGTCGACGGTTCCGTAGGCCTCGACCCGCGGGTCGTCCTTGGGCACGCGCCCCCCACCGAGGAGGCCGGTCGTGCCGTCGTCGCCGGTGCCCGCGAGCTCGAGCATCTTCTTCTTGCGCGCCATCGGGGAATCCCTGGGCCGGCTACTCGAAGACCCGGCTGAGGTCGTAGAGCTCCCTGGGCACGCGGCTCGACTCCTTGACCACCTCGGCCAGGGGCACGACCTCGACCTGGCCGTTTCGCCGGATGGGAATGATGCCGCTCTTCCCCCCGATCACGAGCTCCACCGCGGCCACTCCGAGGCGCGTCGCCCAGATCCGGTCGGTCGGAGACGGCGACCCGCCTCGCTGGAGGTGGCCGAGCACCGTCACGCGCGTCTCGAACCCCGTATCGCGCTCCACGTTGCTCGCGAGCAGGTCACCGATGCCGCGCTTGGCGAGCCTGATGTGGCCGAACGCGTCCTTCTCGGCCTGGCCGCCCGCCTCGCGCTCGAGCTCCGGGATCCTGGCGCCTTCCGCGACCACGATGATGCTGAAGAGCTTGCCGTCGCCCCGGCGGCGGTAGAGGTGCGCCACCACCTCGGAAAGGCTGATCTCGAACTCGGGGATGATGATCATGTCCGCGCCGCCGGCCACCCCGCCCATGAGGCCGACCCAGCCGCTGTCGCGGCCCATCACCTCGACGACCATGACGCGGTGGTGCGCGGACGCCGTGGTGTGCAGGCGGTCGAGAGCCTCGCTGACCACGCCGACCGCCGTGTCGAAGCCGATGCAGAACTCGGTCACCGACAGGTCGTTGTCGATCGTCTTCGGCACTCCGACAGTCGGGAATCCCGCGTCGTGGAGCGCCGCGGCGACGCTCAGCGTGTCGTCACCGCCGATCGGTACCAGGGCGTCGACGCCGTTGTGCTGGAGCGAGCGGATCACCCGCGGGATGCCGTCCTTCTCTTTCAGCGGATTGGTGCGCGACGTGCCGAGGATCGTCCCGCCGAGCGGCAGGATGCCACGCACGTCAGCCGGCGTCAGCTCCTGGATCAGGCCCTCATCGAGGCAGCCGGCCCATCCGTTCTGCACCCCGCTGACCTGGTGGCCCAGCTGGAAGGCACGCTTCGCCACTGCGCGGATCGCGGCGTTGAGCCCGGGCGCGTCGCCACCGCCGGTGAGGACCCCGATGCGCACCGGCATAGGGTAGAACGGATCAGGCCGAGAGCTTGGTGACCAGCTCGTCGAAGGTGACGTCCGCCAGCGAGCGCACCAGCACGTCCGCCTCCGTCAGGTCGAGGCGCTCCGTGATCGAGTTGGGGATGGCGACGCACCTGAGCCCGGCGCGCCTGGCGGCCGCGACGCCGTTTGGCGAGTCTTCGACCGCGAAGGCTTCGGCGGCCGCAACTCCCAGGCACTCGAGGACCGCGATGTAGAGGTCGGGCTCGGGTTTCGCGCGCGCGACGTCGTCGCGGCAGCGCAGGCACTCGAACCGATCGAGGATGCCGAGCCGCGCGAGGTGGCCCCTCACCCACTCCTGCGTGGAGCTGGACGCGAGACCGACCTTGATCCCCAGCTCACGGGCCCGGTCGAGGTGGGCGACCACTCCGGGCAGCACCCGGTTGGCGAGGATGAGCTCGGTGCGGCGGCCGGCCCTTCGGTCCAGCACCTCCTTGGGCAGCGGCCGCCCGAGGCGTTCCTCCAGGTGACGCTGGGGATGGAAGGCCGTGTCGGTCGAGCCGACGGTCAGGATCCACCGCTCGAAGGGCAGCTCCACTCCATGGGCCTCGTAGACCTCGAGCCAGGAGCGGTATATGGGCTCCTCCGTGTCGAGGATCAGGCCGTCGAAGTCGAACACGACCGCGCGAAACACCCGTGGAACTGTATCCAACCCGCGGTCAATTGCTTAGGATCGGCCCTGCCGTGTGCCGAGCCCAGCGCTGATGTCGGACCAGTCGCGCAATCGCGTCCAGGTGCGCTCAGACCGCATGACTTCGATCGGCTGGGCGGGGGCGGCGCTCTCGGGCCTGGCGCTGGTCGCGGTCACGTCGATGATGTTCATCCTGTTCGGGGTCCTGGACGCCCACTACAAGACCATCGGCGACATCTTCAACCCCGACCCGTCCGCCGCCGCGGGCACCCTCGGCCTGGCCGGCGGCGCCGAAGGCGTGACGCTGAGCATCGTCATCGTCGCCGTGATGTTCGGCATCCAGGGAACGTCGTCGCGCTACTCACCGCGCATCATCGGCATCTTCACGCGCAACGTGCTCAACGCGCTCGTGCTCGGGTTTGCGCTCGCCTCCATCCTCTATACGTTCCTCGTCCGCTCCGAGGTCACCATCGCCTACGTGCCCAAATGGAGCGTGGCGCTGGCCGTGGTCCTGGCGCTCCTCAACTTCGCCATCCTGTTCCCCTACGTCGGCTACATCTTCGAGGTGATGCGCGCGGAGACGCTGGTCGAAGGCATCATGCGACGCGCCGTCCGCCAGTTGCGAGCGGCAAGCCGGCACACCCACGACCGCCGGGACCGTGACGCGCTGATGACGTCCATCGCGCAGGTCACCGACATCGCGTTCGGCTCCATCCAGCTGGGCGACATGCCGGTCTGCGTGATGAGCATCGAGGTGCTGGGTCAGTTCCTGGCCGACGACTACCTCAGCCTGAAAAAGAAGTTCAGCCCCGAGTGGTTCAAGGTCGGGCACGCGGAGCTTCCCGGCGCGTCAGACCAGATCATCGCCGAGGTGAACCGCGCCCGCACCTGGTTCACCTACTCGGTCATGTCGTTCTTCGTCGACATGGTGGGCCTCACTCCGCTGCACCGTAAAGAGGCTGTGCACTCGATCGCCGTCGCGACGCGAAACGTCGGGCTCGCAGCGATCGACATCGGCGACTCAGAGGTCGCCGAGCTGTGCCTTCGCTTCTTCAACACATACCTGCGCGTCGCGATCAACCGTTCCGCTCCAACCTTCGCCTCGGGGATCATGAACGAGTACCGGCGCTTCGCCATCGGCGCGCTCGAGTGGCGCCCAGACCTGGCTGTCGATGCGGCGTCACATGTGCTGCGCTACGGAAGGCACTTCGACGAGGCGGGCATGCCCGCGATCTACGGAGCCGCGGCGGAGGACGTGGCCGATCTCGCCATCGAAGCCCGCGCCCGCGACCCCGAGGTCTCGCGCCGCCTGGCCCGCTTGCTTGTGCGCCACCTGCTCGAGCTGATGCCCAACGCCCGGCCGATCGGGCTCAACGGCCTGTTCAAGGGCGTCGCCAAGCTCACGTTCTGGGCCATGGCCGCCGACGAGCGCGACGTGGCTCGCGTCCTGATCGAGGGTATCGCGGCCGCCCCACCGGATTTCGTGGACGCGGCGCTCGACCGCATGGAGGCCATGCACACGGGTTTGTTCTGGGAGGTCAACGAGCGCGTGATCGCGTTCGACTGGGTGGAGCAGCCGCTGCGTGAGCAGATCCCGCGGCTGCGCGCCGCGCTGCGCCGCGCCAAGGCCACCGGTCACGGCTTGTCGCTGGAGCCGGAGCAGCAGCCGGTCGCCGACAAGGACCTGATCCAGCCCCCGCCCACCGTCCCCACGCCCGCGGTGGCCAGGACCCAAACGCTCGAGACGCTCGAGATTCCGATCAACGCCGCGCCCCCGCCTGCGACGCCGGAGGTCTCTAAGACCGGGTGATCATCGCCGTCGAGGCCTTCTCGAAGTAGTCGAGCAGCGCCCCGCGGACGGCCGGCGCCAGCTCGAGGGAGTCAACCGCCGCTGTCATGTGGCGCAGCCAGGCGTCGCGCTCTTTCTGGCCGATCGCGAAAGGCTGATGTCGCAGCCGCAGCCGCGGATGGCCTCGCCTTTCGCTGTAGGTCGCGGGGCCGCCCCAGTACTGGATCGGGAAGAGCGTCAGGCGATCGGTCGCGCCGGCAAGGTCCTCCTCCGGGTAGACGGCTCGCAGGACCGGGTCGGTCGCGACCGCCGCGTAGAACCGCTCGACGAGCACTCGGAAGGTGCGTTCACCGCCCGCCAGCTCGTAGAGACTGCGGTTGAGATTCATGCGATCCTACCGACCGATGTGGCGTGAGCTAAGGCGGGGATACCTGGGCACCGTGATCGCGCTGATGATCCAGTTCATGCTCGGAATCGCCACCAACCTCTTCGTCACGGTACCGCGCGAGCACCCCGGCGCCCATCCGCCCGAGTACTTCACGGGAGTCGCGCAGAGCGTCACATGGGCGATCCTTCACGGACCGATCCTCCTCGTCCTGCATGCGATCGTGGGTCTGCTCGCCGTCATCCTGGGATTCCGGCTGCTCGTCCCGGCGATCCGCTCGCACCACCGGCCGACGATCGTCGCGACTGTGATCGGCGCGCTCGCCATTCTCAGCGCCGGCTTCAACGGCGGGAGCTACCTGAACTACCACGAAGACTTCAGCTCGATGCTCATGGCGACCTTCTTCGCCATCGCCGTCACCGCGTACGCGGTCGGGCTGTGGGTACTCCCGCCCCCGCCAGGATCTCGGACGACGGATGCACGATCGCCTGCGCCGCCCGCAGGCCGGTCGCTTTGAGGTAGCGCTCGACGATCAAGCGGCCGACGGCGTAGCCGCCCATGTGCGGCACGCCCGCCGGAGTCGCGCCCACGCGCCGTGCCACCTCGTCACCGAGCACGAATGGGCTCCAGTCCGCGAAGGAGCGACCCGTGCCGAATGCGCCGGTGACCGTCTCGTAGGCGTCGTCGAGGGCGTCGCCGGTGACCGCCGCGTACCAGGCCCCGGTGGAGTCCGGTCCACACACCTCGACCGTGAAAGCCTCAGCCAGGCCTTCGTGGACGATCCACTCGGCCAGGTCGAATGCGCCGTCGACGTTCGGCGTCCGCAGGTTGTGCGCCAGCTCGTGCACGCCGCACGCGCCGATCCTCGGCAGGTTGTACTCGGTCGGCCACGCGACGAGCCAGATGGTGCCGGGCGTGGCACCCATCCCGTAGTAGCCGAGCGTGCGCTCCATGAAGATCGGATCGTCTGGATTGCCGAGGGTGAGCACCACCTCCACCCTGTCCGGGTGCCGGATGCCAGGAAGAACCGAGCGCTGGTACTCCCAGGCTCGCGCCAGCTCGCGGCGCAGCTGTCCCCATGCGTCGGCCTCGACGAGGCGCTTCAGCGCGGGCGCGTAGCGCGGGTCGTCGACGTGGACGCGAAAGCCGTCGCCCTGCTCGTGGATCTGCTTCAGCATCCGCATCGGCACCTCGTCGAACGTGGAGATGCCCCGCAGCTCGGCCAGTGCCTCGAGCCGCGAGGCGGCCGGCAGCGTGAAGAGCCTGGCGAGCCCGGCCGCGTCGTCGTGGACGTCCAGCTCGATCTGGTCGTCGGTCGTCAGCGACATGGGACGCTCATGGCTCGGGCACGCTCGCGAGCACGCGCGCCTGCGCGGCGGAGTGGCGCTCCATCTCGTCCTCTCTGGGCAGAAACCAGGCGATGGCGATCGTGACGATGACAAGGATGACGTGGGTCATCAGCGATCTTTGCAGGCCGATCCTGTCCGCGATCGCCCCGTTGATCGGCACGCCGATCGCGCCCGTGACAAAGCCCAGGCCCATCACGAGCCCGGACGCGAGGCCGGCCCTCGCCGACATGAGCTGCTGCGCCATGAGCAGCATCAAGGGAGCCGTCGAGGCGGCGAGAAAACCGATGAGGATCGCGCTGGCGAACGCCCACGGGCCTGGAAACATCGTGAAGAGCAGGATCGCCGGGATGCTCAGGACGAGCGTGGCCAGGATGACGGTGCGCCGTCCGTAGCGGTCGGCGAGAGTGCCGCAGCCGACCGTCCCCGCGGCGCTGGCCAGGACCAGGGTCGTGGCCAGCGGACCGTAGAACGCCGGCCCGTAACCGAGCAGCTTGTACCAGGTCGGCGTGAAGGCCTGGTAGACGTTCACCGTCCAGCTGCGCGACATCATGACGCCGATCACCACAGCCAGCGCGAACACAGGCACCCGCGATGTCGCCGCCGCCCTGACCCGGCCGGCCGCGGACGTCACCTGGCCGCGCATGCGCCAGAGCAGGTATCCACCGGTGACGAGGCCGGGGACGAAGAGGAGCCCAGTGCCGGGGGTGCCGAAGAAGTGGAAGGCGACGATGCCGATCAGCGGCCCGACGGCGATGCCGACGGTGCCGGCGGTGACGTAGACGGACATGCCCGCGCTGCGTCGCCACAGAGGCAGCAGGGCTCGCACATCCAGCGCTCCGAACGGGTGAAAGCACCCTGAGCCAAGTCCCGACGCGCAGCCCAGCGCGAGCAGCAGCGGAAAGTTGTTCACGAATCCCACCAGCGAAAACGTGAGCGCGGTCCAGACCAGCGCGAGCCCCGTGAACCTGGTGCCAAAACGATCCGCGAGCAGTCCGAAGAGGGGCTGTGACAGCGCTGCCGTACCGCTGTACGCGAGGCTCACCAGGCCGACCGTGGCGAGGCTCAGCGAGAAGCGGCCGATCAAAAGCGGGTACAGCACGGGGATCACCCCGGCGTAGCTGTCGACGGTCAGGTGGCCGAGCATGAGGGTGATCAGCCGTCCGTTGCGGAGGAATTCGCGCACCGCGTTCTATCATCGCGGCGGTGGGTGAGCTGCTGTACCTGAGCCGCGCCGACGTGGAGCGGCTGCTCGATCTGAGAGAAATGCTCGATGCGCTGGAGCGCGCTCTCGTCGCCTACTCCACGGGAAAAGCTTCGGTGCCGCCGCGCGTCGCGGCGCGGGCCGGCGAGCGCGGGATCCTCGGCGCGATGCCCGGATACGTCTCGGGAGTTGCGCTCGAGGTCAAGCTCGTGTCGGTGTTCCCAGGCAACCACGAGCGCGGGCTGCCGTCGCACCAGGGTCTCATCGCCATCTTCGACGAGCACGATGGATCACCCCTCGCGCTGATGGACGGCACGTACATCACGGCCATGCGCACAGGCGGAGCGGCGGCTGTGGCGGCGCGAGCTCTCGCGCGCGATGACGCCTCGGTGCTCGCCATCCTGGGCGCGGGCGTTCAGGGCTCGTCGCACCTGGACACGTTTGCGCTGGTGCGCGACTTCAAGGAGATACGTGTCGCTTCGCGCAATCGCGAGCATGCGGCCGCCCTGGCGCAGCGTCACCCCGCGGCACATGTCGCGGACTCTTTCCAGTCTGCGGTCCAGGGCGCCGACGTCGTCGCGTGCTGCACCGACGCACGCGAGCCGGTGCTCCATCGCGCCTGGCTCGCCCCCGGCGCGCACGTCAGCTCCGTCGGCGGCACCTGGGGTCCAGAGGTCGATGCGGAGACGGTCGCGGCAAGCCGCGTTTTCGTCGAGTGGCGCGGCGCGGCAACCAACGCGCCGCCCGCGGGCGCGAGCGAGCTGCAGGGAATCGACGCCGGCTCGCTCACTGAGGTGGGCGAGGTGCTGGCGGGCAAGCACCAGGGGCGACGGACCCGCGACGAGATCACCCTTTACAAGTCGACCGGGTTTGCCGTCGAGGACGCGGCGGCGGCGCGGCTGGTGTACGACCGGGCGATGAGGCAGGGCGTCGGGGTGAAGCTCTCCCTCTAGACCTCGATCAGGCGGGACGGGATGGCGTTCACGACACGCGTCGTGCCGACGCGCCGCTCCGGCACCGTCCGGCCGTAGGGGTGGATGTGCCCATGCACGACCAGCAGCGGATGGAATGCCTGGATCAAACGGAGGAATGCGGAGAAGCCGACATGCGCGGCGTCCGCCGGCTCGGCGAGGCCGAAAGGTGGCGCGTGGGTGACCACCAGGTCGAGCTTTCGTCCGTGCTTGACGGGCCGCAGACGGATGCGCAGCTCGAGGCTGAGCACGCGCCAGCGCATCTGGGCCTGCGTGTACTGGTTGGCCCCGCGCTTGTAGCGCAGGCTGCCACCAAGACCCGCGATGCGCAGTCCGCAGACCTCGACGACGCGCCCGTCGATGTTCTGGCATCCCTCCGGCCCGGTGACGGGCACATCGGGCCGCAGAGGGATGAACGTCTGGTCCGGAGTCTTGAGGCTGGGGTCGTGGTTGCCCGGGACGTACAGCAGCGGCACGTCCAACCGGCTGACCAGGTTCTCGAGGTAGTCGAACGGGAGGTCGCCGCAGGCGAGCACGAGGTCCGGTCGCAGGCTCCTGAGCTTGTCTGTGTACAGCGACTCGTCGACTTCGTCAGCGACCGCGAGGATTCGCGTCAGACGCGCTTGAACCTCAACGCGGTCCAGTTCTCATCGACCGCGACGAATGCGATCGGCTTGTAGCCGCGCTCGGACGTGATGTCGCCGAGCACGTCACGCTTCATCCACCACGGCGTCGCGGGCAGGTCGGTCACGCCGCGGGTCTGGCCGCCCTTCGGGTAGGTGATCCACAGGAGGCCGTTCGGCTTCACCGCCCGGATCGCGGGCGGTCCCAGGCGACGCAGCTCGTCGGTGCCGTTGACGAAGAGCTGGACCGCGTCATAGGCCTCCTTTGGCTGGAGGTCCGCGTCGATCCGCGCGGGCCCAGGCTTGAGCGAATCGAGATAACCGGCCGGTGCGTTGAGCACGGCGACATGGTGATCGCCGAGGAGCCGGAGCTTCTTCGCCATGGCGCTGAGCCCGGACTTGTCCGGGCCGAACGTGGGCAGCGAACGGAATGAATCGAGGTGACCCATCTCTGGCGCCAATGTAATGCCTGGGCCGCGTTTTTCCTCAGCCGCCCGGCGCGGTCAGGGATGGACTGCCGCCGGCCCGCAGCTCGAGGTCCGCCCAGGCGCCGCTCGCCTCGTGGCCGTCGACCAGCGATGCGATGCGGTAGCTGCCCACGTTCCGCGGCGTGAAGTCGAAGCTCGCCGACTGGCCGGGGTCGAGGCCCACCGTCGGGTTGGGCGTCGACCAGGCCGGATCGAGCGGTGCGGCGTCGTTCTTCCCGGCGACCACCGCGCACGAGTTCGGGACCGTGCCCCGGTTCTCGCACTGGATCGTCGCCTGCCAGCCGAGGGGCACCGTCACGACAAGAACGCCGTTGCCGTAGCCGTCGTAGTTGAACTGGTAGTCGCCGGCCGGGTACCCGGCCTCCAGCGTGAACACGACCTCGTGGAGATCCGGCTGCACGTGGATGAGCCGCGAAAGGTCTGGCGGGCTCCCCGAGCCCGTCCCCATCACAGGGTCACACGCGGCCATCCACAGGAAGCACGCCAGGATGGCGGCGGCGCGGCCGGCCCGGCGCAGGCGCCCAGTGCTCACCGCATATGATCCCCAATGGATGCCGGCCAACCACTCCGATCCTACTTCGAAGCACCCAAGGACCCCGCCGCCGGCGATCGTGGCCTGGTGGGAGAGGCTCGAGACCTGGAAGCAGCTTGCATTCTCCTTTCCAGCCTTTGCGGTGCTGACCTTCGTGATCAACATCGGTCCGTTCGACCAGCCGCTGTTCCGCTCCATCCTCTACGGCCTCTTCGAAGGCGGCGTCCTGAGCGGGCTGCTTGCCGTCGCAACCGCGACCGAGCGCGGGAAGCGAGGCTGAGCTGCGGCGCACCGCCGTCCTTGCGCTGCTGACGGCCGCGACCGTCTGCGCCTGCTCATCGAGCTCGGGCAGCGTGACGGTGAGCAACGCCTCGGTCGACGCCGCCCACTCGTGCCCGGCCGGCGCGAGCAACGCCGCGTACGACCTTCACGCGCAGGTCGACGTGCACAACTCAACTTCGAACAGCGTGACCATCAAGACGATCACCGCGGACATGACGCTCGAGGCATCGGGCGGCACGTGGGAAGAGAAGATCGGAGACCGGTACAGCGTCGCCGCGGCCAGGTTCACCCCCGAGAGCGTCGGCTCAGGAGCCACCACGACCGTGCAGCTCACCGTCCCCAGCGCGTGCACCAACAGCAAGACGGGCACCGGCGGAAAGAGTCACGGCGACTACCAGGTGACGCTGCACCTCGCGACCTCGTCGGGATCGTTCAGCGTGACCAGCAAGAACCTGCACACGATCACGGCCGCCTGAGCCCGGCCCGCCCTAGGTTCGGAGGATCGCCAGCGCCCTGGTCGCCGCGGCCATCCAGGCCGGGTCGGTGAGCCACGTGTCGACGCCCCACATCAGCACCACCTGAAGCTGTTCGTCCCGGTAGTCTTGAGCGCTCGCGATGAGGTCCGAGGGACCGAAGTGCCCGGGTGAAACCGACCAGGGCTGTGCCTGCATCTCCGCGAGCCACAGCTCCTTGCCCTTCGCCTGGGCGCGCGCGGCCCAAAAGCCGATCGCCTGCTCCTTCCACTCGGCCCGGAGGTCGGAGCTCGTGAAGCGGAGCGGCGTGCTCGGTCCGTCGAGGTACAGGTCGAGACCCAGCGCGTCACCCGCATCCAGCGCGTCCTCAGGGTGCCCCTGCGGCCAGCCGCCGAGGTGGTAGAGGAGCGACGGCGTGTAGAGCTGCATCATGTCGACGGCCACGTTCCAGCCGTCGAAGGTCGTGGTCACGGCCTTGTGAGCCGGGTCCAGCCGGTGCACCTCCGCGATCTCCCACTGCAGCTGCGCGACCTTGATCTGGTCGTCACCGGTGAAGCTGTTGCCGACGTAGTCGAGGGGCTCGTTCTCCACCTGCCACGCGTAAAGAAGGGGCGAGCTTCGATAGCGCGTGATGGTGCCGTCGATGTAAGCACGGTAGGCGGCGCCTGACTGCACGTCGTTGAGGTACGGCTGCTTTCGCGGTCCGGCCCACGCGGGTTCGTGCAGCTCGGGATAGAGGAAGTTGCGAGCTCCCACCGTCAGGACGACTCGGGTCTGGATGGTCGAGCTCTGGTTGTGCCTGGAGATGACCGCGATCAGGGGGTCGACGGAAGAGAAATCGAGCTGATCCGGGGCCGGCTGCACGCTCTCCCAGTAGACGGGCAGGCGAACCAGGTCCGGGCTCGTGGTGTCGACGAGCACCGTCAGATCCCGGACCGGGTCGCGATGCGCCCAGATCGACGTGAGCGGGCTGAAGCTGAATCCGGCCAGCGGCGCGGGCGGAGCGGCGTGCGGCCATGCCTCGCTGCCCAGGAGGAACGCAAACGCGGCAAAACACAGGAGTCGCTTCAACGCTGGGATAACGCTCTCGGGTGCTCTCGTATTGGAGGCAGCGCGGCCGGCCGCGGGGTGTTGGCCTGGCTCAAGCGTTGCTCCGGTGGAGAGCCGAAGACCTCGAATGCAGCGCGTCACGATCATCACCGCGGGTTTTCTGGTCGCCGGCCTGGTTGGCCTGGGGGCTTACTTCCTGCCCATCCTCGAGACGGCCGCGAGCACGAGCTCGCTCACCGGATCGCTGCCGCTCAATCCCATCTCGAGCCCGGCCGCCGGACCGACGCAGCCGTTCACCGTGCTGCTGCTCGGCTCCGATGATGACTCCAAATTTCCTGCCGACCGCATCAACACCCAGTCGATGATCCTCGTCCGCGTGGACCCCACGACCAGACAGGCTACGCTGCTCTCGATACCGCGTGACCTTTGGGTTCCGATCCCCCACATGGGAACGGGCAAGATCAGCACCGCGTATTCGCAGGGCGGCGCGCAGGCGGCGATCGACGCCGTCCAGCGCAACTTCCGGGTTCACGTCGACGATTACGTGTGGATCGGCCTCAACGGCCTGGTCAAGCTGATCGATCAGCTCGGGGGCGTGAACGTCCTGGTGACCAATCCCGTGATGGATGACTTCTATCCCTCCGATCTCAGCACCGGTGGCTATCCCTATGACTACTACCGCGTGGCGGTCCTTCCGGGTGCAACCCACCTCGATGGCGTCCACGCGCTGCAGTACGTCCGCTCACGACATGGCGATCTGCGCGGCGACTTCGCCCGCTCGGAGCGTCAGCAGCAGGTTCTGCTCGCGATCAAGCAGGCTGCCTCGCATCTGAACGTCGCGGACCTTCCCGGGCTGGCCAGCGCGCTGAACGGCGAGGTCAGGACGAGCATGAACCTGGAGCAGGTGCGTCAGCTCCTCGCCATCGCCGGGAGCTTCGACGGCCCCAACATCCACCGCATCGTCCTGCTGCCGCCCTACACGTCGGAGGGCTACGCCGACGGCCAGGACGTCGTATTCCCGGACTGGAGCAGGATCCTGCCCCTCGTCCATCAGAGCTTCCCCTGATGGAGGTTCACGCCCGTCGAGCCGCGCGCCATCGAGATGTGTTCCATCTGCTGGTCGCGGTCGGCCTCGCGCTGGCGATGTTCGCGTTCGGATTCGGCGTCTACTTCGCCGCCGGATACCTGAAGGTCGGACGCGGTTACGTCATGCGACCCGACGAAACCAGCGCGCCCGCGCTGCCGGGAACGATGTACGTCGTCCAGGGTGGCGTGATCTACAGGTTCGAGCGCGGCTCGTTCGCCGCGGTCACGCACGACAAGGGCTGGATGCAGCCGGCCGCGAGCAGGGATGGCAAGAAGCTGGTCGCGGTCAAGCGCTCCACCAACTTCTCAGATCTGTACCAGGTGCCGGAAGACGGCAAGTCCCCGATCCGCCTCACCGACGATTCCTCGAAAGTGGTCGAGGGCAACCACTGGATCTTCTACCCGCGATTCAGCGCGGACGGCGCGCAGATCTTCTATGACTTCGACCCGGAGGACCCATACAACAGCTACCGGGTCGACCTGACCATCCTGTCGAGCCCGGTGGACAGCTTCAATCGCTGGACGCAGTGGACCAACCCCAACCAGTACACGGGCGGCGACGTGGCGCCGGTTCCGCTGCGTCATGGCGGACTCGTCTACACAAAGTTTTCGATCGATCCGCAGTCGGTGCTGCACTCGCAGATCTGGCTTCAGGCGGCCGCCGGCAGCCCCGGCGTCGCGCTGACCGACCCGTCGCTGGACTGCCTGCAGCCCGCCGTCTCACCCGACGAGAAGCTGATCGCGATGGTATGCCGCAAGGGGCAGACACAGACCGCCGAGCTCGACGTGGCGGCGTTCGACGAGTCCGCGCCGACCCTCGCCACCCCGACCGCGCTGGTCAGCGGCCGGCTTGTCGCTTCGCCCGTTTTTGCACCGGACGGCAGGTCGATCGCCTACCTCGCGCCGGCACAGTCGCAAAGCCAGTTCCAGCTCTGGACGGTGCAGCCCTCCGGCGCTCCGTCGCCCAGGCAGATCACCACCAACCTGGGTCTCGACGCCCAGTCCACGCCGGTCTGGCTCGGCGAGTAGCCGTTCATTCGTGGAATTCGAGAACCATCCAATGGTGGTAGTCGCTAAACGGCTGCATGCGCGTTTTCTAGGCAGGAGAAGAGGGATGAAATTCAGAACACGGTCCGACGCACCCGACCTGCACAGCCAGCTCGAATCGATGCTCGACCAGGTATGGAGATCAGAAAGCGACTGGCGGCTGTGGGACCGGCTCGATGCCGCCGTGATGCTCGAGGACCTGCGTCTCAAGAAGCTCGCCCGCGAGCAAGGCGAGCAGCAGAAGGCGGCCTGACGTTGTCGGCGGCTTCCACCCCAGCGCGATGAGCCGCCACAGCCTGCGCAAGGGCGCGGGGCGTGTCGCGTTCGTCCTCTCCGGTGGAGGAAGCCTGGGCGCGATCCAGGTCGGGATGCTCCAGGCCCTGACCGAAACCGGCGTCCGCCCCGACCTGCTGATCGGCACCTCGGTCGGAGCCGTCAACGCCGCCTGGGTCGCCGGGAGGCCCGACCACGACCGGGCCCTCGAGCTGGGCGAGATCTGGCTCGGCCTCCGCCGGCAGAACATCTTCCCGCTGAGCCCCTGGGTCGGCGCGGCTGGACTGCTTGGACGCTGCAACCACGTGATCCCGAACACCAACCTGCGCTCGCTCCTCGAGAAGCACCTGCCCTTCCAGAAGCTGGAGGAGGCGAAGGTCCCGCTGCACGTGATCACGACCGAGCTCAAGACCGGTCGCGCGGTGATCCATTCTTCCGGCCCCGCCGTGCCGGTGCTGCTCGCCAGCACCGCGATCCCGGGCGTCTTTCCGCCCGTGACCATCGGAGGCCGTGAGTACGTCGACGGCGGTGTCGCGAACCACACGCCCATCGCGGCCGCGATCGAGCTCGGCGCCACCGAGATCTACGTGCTCCCAGTCGGCTACCCGTGGCTCTACCAGGAGCCGACCAACGCGCTCGGCATGGCGCTTTACGCCCTGGCGCGATTTGTGGAACAGAAGCTCGACGCCGAGGTCAAGGCCAACAAGGACCTCGCGAACATCCACGTCCTGCCGGCCACCGATCCGCCCGCGATCTCGCCGGCGGACTTCAGCCGCACGACCGAGCTGATCGCGGACGGCCTCAAGTCCGCGAGGGCTTACCTCGGACAGCGCCCGGCCAGAGCGCATGACAGGCAGCGGGCCGAGAAACCCATGCGCCTCGACCCGGCGCCGGCGCGAGCGGCCTGAGCCTCGGGCTCTCGGTCAGAGAGCTCGCTTCAGCCTGACGCGGATGCCTCCCGGCAGGTCGCGGACGGAGTCGGGGATCGCGCCCTGCAGCCGCTGCGCGAGGGTCCTGCGCCGCAGCCGGCGGTAGATGAGGACTCCCGCACCAACGGTCAGTGCGACGGCCGCCACACCGGCGAGGATCCGCAGGCGCCCCGCATCGACGCCCGCCAAGCCGGCCTCCTGCATGTCGTCGAGCGATCGGCTGATCGTCTCCCGTCCGGCCTTCACGCGCTCACTGATGTCGCCCATCGTCGTGCTCATGTTTTCCTCCTCGATACCAGGTTCCATCATCACAATGCGAGAACGCGCGAAGCGACGGCAGCCACCGGGAGCCCGGTAAGGCCGATGGCCTGCGCGTTATCGAGTTGAGGCGCTGGGGCCGCAAGGTTCGAGCGCTTCAATTCCTGACTCCCCTTTTGGGTGGAGGTAGATCACATGAAATGTGACATCTGCGACGAGGACTTCGCCAACTCAGAGGAAGTGAAGCTCCACAAGGAACGCGTCCATCCGCTCGACGAGCGCAAGTCGGACGAAGAGCTCGAGAGCCCGGACAGGATGGACACCGAGCCAGAGCGGCCGGAGCCGATCGTAAGGCCGGCTCGGTAGAGGCAGGCCGGGCGCGAAAGCCCGGTTCGATAGAGGGCGGACTTTGAGGCCGGCGGATCTGCCGCCGGCCTTTCTCTATGCCAGGTTCCCGTAAAGCTGGGGCTGCTGTGTCGGCGACTGCGTCCCGGCGGGACCCACTTCGCTGGTCACCGCCATCTCCACGTAGCCGCCGAGCGGCTGCTTGACCAGCACCACCTTGCTGCCGTTGGGGTCGGGTACGAAAACCGTGGCCGGATCCGCGCGGCCGCCGGGCGCGATGAGCCAGACCTCATAGACGCGACCGGACGGCAGCGCCGGAAGACCCGTGAAGTCGACCAGAGCGACGCCGTCGCTCTCGAGGTCGATCACCGTGGCATGGGCGCCGGCCAGGTCTTGATGACCCGCCAGCGTGAAGCGCTCCACCTGGCTCGGGGCGGGCGAGGTCGCGCGGGAAGCCAGCTCGCCCG
>DATEHQ010000026.1:0-9869 GCA_035279525.1 Candidatus Dormiibacterota bacterium | reverse complement strand
CCGGTCGAAGACCTCGCGCGTCCTGTCGTAGTCGTATCGAGTCCAGCGCGCCTTCTCGAGCTCGAGCTCGACGGGAACGTCGCGCACGATGGTCACCATTCGCTTGCCCAGGCGTACCTGGTCGGTGTTCGCCTTGAGGGAGGTCTTGAGCCGGCCTTCCGGCAGCTCGTCGACGCGCTCCAGCAGGGCTTCGACGGTGCCGTAGTCCTGCACCAGCTTGGCGGCCGTCTTGTCACCGACTCCAGGCACGCCCGGGATGTTGTCCGACGTGTCGCCGCGCAGCGCCTTGAAGTCGACGAGCTGCGCGGGCTCGAAGCCGTAGCGCTGACGGACCTGGTCCGGCCCATAGACGAAGGTGTCGGTGATCCCGCGGCGCGGAACCAGCGCCTCGACGGATTCGCTCACGAGCTGCAGGCAGTCGAGGTCGCCGGACACGATGGTCACCGCGTGGCCTCGCTCCTCCGCGATGCGCGACAGCGTGCCGATCACGTCGTCCGCCTCGAAGCCTTCGATCCCATAGATCGGGATGGAGAACGACTGCAGCACCTCCCTGACTTTCTCGAGCTGGGGGCGCAGGTCGTCCGGCATCGCGCGCCGTCCAGCCTTGTACTCGACATACTCCTTGGAGCGAAAGGTGGGCGCGCCGACGTCGAAAGCTGCGATCGCGAATTCAGGCCGCGACGCAAGGACGATGGCCAGCATCGACGTGAAGCCGTAGACCGCATTGGTCACCTGGCCGTCCGATGTGCTCATCGGCGGCAGCGCAAAAAAAGCCCTGTAAATGAGGCTGTGGGCATCGATCAGAATGACCCGCCCGCGCTTCCCCTTCGCCACGTTGGAAGTTTACGTTCGGCCGGTGCGGCGCCCCCTCCCGGCTGGGCGTTCTAACAGCGGGAAGGTCGAGGACCGAAGACTAGAATGGACCCGAGGATGAAGAACCTCATCGAGGTGTCGGTGGACAGCATTCGGATCCACATGCCGACCGCTCAGCACCTGGTGATCCTCAAGGAGAAGGAGGCCGACCGCTACCTGCCGATCTGGATCGGATCCTTCGAGGCTCAGGCCATCGCGACCAAGATCTCCGGCAATCCGCTCGGCCGCCCGCTCACCCACGACCTGATGGCGGCGGCCTTCGGGGACCTCGGCATCAACGTGAAGCGGATCGTGGTGACCCGCCTGGCGGACCAGGTCTTCTACGCACGGCTGTACGTGAAGCAGAACGGTCGCGACCTGGACTTCGACGCCCGCCCCTCCGACGCGATCGCGCTCGCGGTACGCGTGGAGTGCCCCATCTTCGTCGCCTCCGAGGTGATGGAGACGGCCGGCATCATCCCCGAGGCCGATGAAGGCGGCGACGACAAGGACAAGGTCGAGGGGCCGATCGACGAGGAGCGTCTCGCCGTGTTTCGCGATTTCGTGAACAGCCTCGACCTACCGGAGCTTCCTGACGAACCGGGCGCCAAGGACGAGCCCGGCACGCAGGACAAGCCGGGCGGCCGCCCCGGGCGGGGCTAGGCACACGCCTCTCTCCGGCGACGTCGACTTCGGCATACGGCTGGTCGTCGCCATCGTCGTCGGGCTCCTGCTTGGCACGGAGCGCGAATACCACGGCCACCCTGCCGGGATGCGAACCCTCGCCCTCGTCTGCGCCGGTTCCTGCATGTTCACGACGCTCGGACTTCTGCCGCAGTTCATCGGGCACACCGACCCGACCCGCATAGCGGCCCAGATCGTCACGGGCGTGGGCTTTCTCGGGGCTGGGAGCATCCTCAGGCAGGGCGAGTACGTGCGAGGCCTCACCACGGCAGCCTCGATCTGGGTCGTCGCGTCGATCGGCATGGCGATCGGTTACGGCTACTACGCGGTGGCTGTCTTCACCGGGGCGATGGTGCTCATCACCCTGATCGCGATCAGGCCGCTGGAGAACCGGTTCTTTCGGGGGCGCCACCGCCGCGCGACCGACCCGCAGCCTGACGAGATAGTGGGTCAGTGAGTGACGGCGATGTGGCGATCGTCACGGACTCGACGGCGGACCTCCCGCCGCAGCTGACCCGCGCCCGGGGCATCACCGTCGTCCCGCTCACGCTTCACTTCGACGGACGCTCGCTGCTCGACGGCGTCGAGATCACACCGACCGAGTTCTACCGCCGCCTTCCGTCGGCGACGATCCACCCGACCACCTCGCAGCCGTCACCGGGCCAGTTCGCGGAGGCCTATGCGAAGCTGCTGGCCGCTCATTCGGAGGTGATCTCGATCCACATCTCCGAGAGGCTGAGCGGGACCTACGCGTCGGCGCGTCAGGCCGCGGACATGACGGATCCGTCGCGCGTGCGCGTCATCGATTCACACGTCGTGTCGATGTCACTCGGCCTCGTCACGCTCGCCGCGTCGGCGCTTGCGGCGCAGGGGATCGACGGCAAGGCGATTGAGGCGCGCATCGTCGAGCTGAGCGAGCAGGTTCGCACCTTTTTCTCGGTCGCGACGCTGGAATTCCTGCGCCGCGGCGGTCGCATCGGACGGGCGAGCGCCCTGCTCGGTTCGGTGCTGCAGGTCAAGCCGGTGCTGTGCATCCGCGACGGCCTCGTGACCCCGCTCGAGCGCGTGCGAACCTTCGACCGCGCACTGAACAGGATCGTGGAGCTGACGCGTGAGGTCGACCGGGGAAAGGGTGTGTGTGTGATCGTCGGTCACGCGGAGGCGCCGGAGGACGCCGAGCGCATAGCGCGCGAGCTCGATCCGATCGCCGAAACGCTGATGATCCAACCCCTCGGGCCGGTGGTTGGCGCGCATGCGGGGCCAGGAGTGGTCGGTGTCGGCTGCTACCCGGCGGACATCCTGCCGCTGGGGATCAAGACGACTTCCACCGCACGGACGAAGGTGTGACGGACTTGATCACGCGGCCCTCGACGGCGAGAGCCTGCAGGTGGGCCAGCCCCTCCTGCAGCGCGAGTCGCCGCTCGTAGAGGTTCGCCCGCGGACCCCATAGGTCGAGCGCGACCTGCCAGGCCGACTTCTCCACCCTGCCGACGATCCTGGTGACCTGGTCGAGACGGCGCCGGTGGTGTGCGATCAGCGCGTCGACGCGGCCGCCGATGTCCGAGAACGGCCGGCCGTGCGCCGGAAGCACGATCTCCGGCTTGAGCGCGGCCATCCGCCGCAGCCCGTCCAGGTATTCGTGCAGCGGGTCCGGCGTGCTTTGCGGATGGAGTCCGATGTTGGGCGAAAGCTCGGGCAGGACGTGATCGCCGGCGAAGAGGACTCCACCGTGCTCCGTGCCGAAAAGACAGATGTGCCCCGGCGAATGACCAGGCGTCCACTCCACACGAAGGCTGTGGCCGCCCATGTCGACGAGCTCGGCGCCGTCCAGCTGCACCGCCGGCTCGGCGGTCTTCACCACCTCGCTCAACGCGCGCTGCGAATTGCTCAAGACCTCGGCCTCGTCGGGCGGCACGCCGTTGACGAGCAGGTACCGCTTCACCTGTCGTACGAGGTGCTCGAGCTCCACGTATCGCGGATGCACGAGGGGTACCTCCAGCCGGTGGATGTACAGGTCGGCCAGCCCATCGCCCGCCAGGACACCGGCGGCGCCGTAATGGTCGGGGTGGATGTGCGTGACCATGAGGCGTCGCAGTCTTCTCGCGCCGAGCTGCTCGCGCGCGCGGTGGATGAGGTCGAGCGACTCCTCGGCGTTCATCCCGCAATCGAGCAGGTCGGCCTCGTCACCGTGGGTGAAGAGAAACACGTTGACCAGGCCGTCCTCGAAGGGTATCGGCAGCCTCAGCTCGAACACGCCGGCCGCGACCTCGGTCAGGGCCAGGCGGGTAGCCATTCAGGCATTCTCTAAGATGAGTACCAGTCCGTACCGAACCTCTGCAGGAGGATGTGATGTCCGAGGTCCAGATGACACCCGACCAGATCGTCGAGGCGATGCCCCAGTACCTGGTGCCGGAGAAGGCGGGCAGCACCAAGGCGACGATCGCCTTCGATTTGAGCGGCGACCAGGGCGGCAAGTGGTGGGTGAGGATCCACGACGGCCAGGCCGAGTCCGGCAAGGGGGACCCGGGCGAGCCCGCGAATCTAACCCTCCTGGCTGAAGCCAGCGAGTGGGTGCGGATCATGACCGGTCAGCTGGATCCGACCTCCGCCTTCATGCAGGGCAAGCTGAAGATCAAGGGCGACATGGGCCTGGCGATCAAGATGCAGTCGCTTTTCCGCCGGCCCAGCTAGGTCAGACGCTGAACCGCCAGGTGTTGAGCCTGGTGGACATCTGCCCCTCCAGGTCGAGGTAGCCGCTGCCCGAGTGCAGCACCATGATCACGACGTGGTGCTGGGTGAAGGCGAGGCGCCGTCCGTCTGAGAGGATCGCCGCCTCCTGTGCGTTGCCCCAGGTGATCGGCTGCAGCACAGGCGGCGGCACGAGGTTCGACTGGGCCCAGCTGGCGAGGTCTGGCGCTCCGCCCCTCTCGTAGGTCGAGATGATCATGAAGCCGAACTGGCCGGAGCATGGGCTCTGGACTCCGTTGGTGGGGCTCGAGCACGCCACCGGCGACGGCGGCACGTTGGTGATGTCGAAGGTCAGATCCAGGCCCGGCGGGCTCTGGCTGCCCTGCGACCGCTCGATGTACCTCCAGTCGGCCGGGTAGCAGAAGCCCCAACCCACCTGCAAATCTTCAAAACCATGATCTCCATTTACACACTTGAGATCGCTTCCAATCTGCGCTACGCTCGGCACGGGTCGCCCGTTCTGGCCCGGCTGGCAGCCGGACAAAATCAGCAGAAGGGCGATCGCGCCAAGCGCTTTCCGGGGGAATGGCGGCGGGGTCATCAGGCGGCTAATTGTGCGGGACCGGGTACGGACTTCGGTGCGCGCGTTGACGTGTCGAAATCCAAACGTCGCCTGAAACGGTAGTCAGTTTGGAGGGGGTTTTGAGGATGGCAATTCGCAAGAGGCAGGACGACGCTCCAGAGGAGAGGCTGGAGGCGGACAGGCGCCAGCTCGAGCTCCTGGCCGCCCAGTGCGGCGAGGAAGCGGGCCTCCACCGGCCGCTGAACGAGGTGGTCGGCGGCGTGATCACGGGGATCCCCGAGGACACGGACCTGGCGCAGGCCCTGTCCGACCGCGAAACCACCGACCTGCTCGTTCACCTGCTCGACCAGAACCGGGAGCAGGTCGAGCGCGCCCTGGAGCGGCTGCGGGAGGGCGCCTACGGGATCTGCGAAGGATGCCAGCGCCACATCCCGGAGGCTCGGCTCCGTTTCCAGCCGGCGTCCACGCGTTGCGTCGAGTGCCAGGCCCACTGGGACAGGCTCAACGGGAGAACCGCGTAAAGCTGGCGTCGTAGTCGTCGCCCGCGCCGGGTACAGGAACGTGCGGCAACGCGCGCGCGCGGCGCGGCGGTCACCGACGGGGCGACGAGGTCCTTCGGGCTAGGCCCGCTTTGAGGCCGGCCGAAGCAGCGCCACGCCCCCCAGGGCGAGCCCCACGACGACCATCACCGACCCGATCCAGAACCAGTGGACGTCGCCCGTCATGAAGCTGCCGGGGATGTAGCCAAGCCCCTGGCCGGCGAAGACGCCGCCCGCCAGCAGCACGAGCAAACCGACCACGCTGAGTCCCGCTCTCACGAGCAGTCAGTACCGGCCCGGGTTACCCCTGGACTCCACCGTAGACGACGGACTTCTCCTCGGTGTACTGGAGGAAGGCCTCGACTCCGTGCTCCTTGCCAAAGCCTGACTGCTTGGTTCCGCCGAACGGCAGCTCATCGTGGGCGATGACGAGCGCGTTCACCCACGTGTAACCGGCCTCGAGCTCCTGCACCGCGCGGTGAGCGGAGGCCATGTTGCTGGTCCAGATCGACGAACCAAGCCCGAACTGCGTGTCGTTGCCGAGCCGGATGCCTTCGTCCAGGTCCTTGATCTTGCGCACCGGAAGGGCGGGCCCGAAGACCTCCTCCTTCCACACGCGCGCGTCGTCAGGGACATCGACCAGGATCGTCGGCTCGATGAACCATCCCTTCTCGTAGGCAGCGCCTTTCGGCCTGCCGCCACCGTGGATCACCTTCGCGCCGCGGTCGACCGCGTCCTTCACCTGCGCCTCGACCTCCGCACGCTGCGTCTGCGTGTGCATGGGGCCCATGCGGCTGTCCTTGTCCAGGCCGTCGCCCGGCTTGAGCTTCGACGCGCGTGCGACGAGCTTTTCCATCAAGGCGTCGTAGGCGCCTTCCTGGACGTAGAGGCGCTTGGTCGAAAGGCACTGCTGGCCGCAGTTGAAGAAGCGGCCCACCGAGATCGCGCGGGCCGCGCCTTCGAGGTCGGCATCGTCGAGCACGATGCATGGGTCGCTGCCGCCGAGCTCGAGCGTCACCTTCTTCAAGTGCTCGGCCGCCTTCATCATCACCCGCTTTCCGGTTGGGGTCGAGCCGGTGAGGGCGATCTTGCGAATCAGCGGATGCTCCACGATGGCCTCACCGGTGGCCTGGCCGAGGACCACGTTGACCACGCCCTCGGGCAGGCCTCCTTCGATCAGGGCTTCGATGCACGCGAGCGTCGCAAGCGGCGTGGTGCTGGCCGGTTTCAGGACCACCGTGTTGCCCGCGGCGATCGCGGGCGCGACCTTGTTCGCGGCGAGGGTGAGCGGGAAGTTCCACGGCACGATGGCGCCGCAAACCCCGATCGGCTTGCGCACGACGAGCCCATAGGTGGTGAGGTCGGGCAGCCGCACGTACTGGCCGTGCACCTTGTCGGCCAGGTCGGCGAACCAGCCGATGTTCTCACCGAATCGCCTCGCCTCCAGCCGCGACTCGAGGAGGGTCTTGCCCTGCTCCCTGGTCAGGATGGGCGCGATCTCCTCGACCTTGGTGAGCATGTGGGCGGCGGCCTTGTGCAGGATCTCCCGGCGCTGGTTGCCCGGAAGCCTGGACCAGCTCGTGAACGCCTTGGCCGCGGCCTGCGCCGCCTTGTCGACATCGGCGGGGCCGCCATTTGGGACCTCGTCGACGACCTCGCCCGTCGCCGGGTTGCGGACCTCGTACGTCTTGCCAGACGCGGCCTTCGTCCTGTCGCCTTCGATGATCATCGTCGCCATGTGGCACACACCCCCCGTGCGGTTCGTTGTTTCGGTACTTGGTTAAGGTTAGTTGGAAATGTCAGTAAGACTCGAACGTGACGGAGACGTGGGCGTCCTCGTCCTGGACCGCCCACCTGCCAACAGCTACGACTACGAGTTCCTTCGCTCGTTCGCGGGCGCTGTCGACGACGCTCGCAATGACGCAGGCGTTGGCGCCGTTGTTGTCACCAGCGCGTCAGAGAAGTTTTTCTCAGCTGGGGCCGATGTGGGCGCTTTCGCGGCCGGCACGGCCCGCTCGCGCATCATGACCGCGACCATGGCGCACGAGGCGTTTCGCAAGATGGAGAACACCCCTCTCGTCTTCATCGCCGCCATCGCAGGGCACTGCCTGGGCGGAGGCCTGGAACTTGCTCTCGCGTGCGACCTTCGCTTCGCCGCGGAAGGCACCTATCAGATCGGGCTGCCCGAGGTGAATCTCGGGCTCTTTCCGGGGAGCGGCGGGACGCAACGCCTCCCGCGACTGGTCGGCTTGTCGAAGGGGATGGAGATGATCCTCGAAGCCAGGACCGTGACCCCAACGCAGGCCCATGAGCTCGGCCTGGTCGACCGGCTGTTTCCCGATGCGGCAGCCTGTCGAAAAGGCGCGATCGACTACGCCGCCAAGCTCGCCGCCGGCCCCAACGTCGCGCTCGGGCACGCCAAGCTCGCCATCACTCAGGGGTATGGCGCTCCCCTCGACGTGGGCCTCGCTATCGAGCGTGAGGCGATCGCCCGCGTCTTCGTTTCGCGCGATGCCGACGAAGGCATCAAGGCGTTTGGTGAGAAGCGCAAGGCCGACTTCCACGGCAATTAGCCGTGCGCCTCAATCCTCTCTACACGGTGCGCTTCAGATATCCCTCCGACTGGGCGGTCGCGCTCGCCGGTCCTGACGGCAAGGAGGAGCATCACTTCTTCCTGGCCGAAGGACGATGTTCGGGCGTGCTTGCCGGTGTGTTCCGGGGGGCCAACCATCCACGGCGGCGCACGGATCGCACTTTCACGCCTGACTTCCAGGGAGTGATCGAGACCGACGACGGCGCCACCGTGATGTTCGACTATCAGGGGTACGGGCGTGCGTATCCGCCCGGTCGGCGCCAGATAGTCGGTGCGGGATGGCACATCACCGACCACGAGAGATATCGGTGGCTGAACGATGTCGTGTGCGTGTTGGCGGGCGAGGTGCGCTGGCCGGACAAGCCGCAGGAAGAGGTGAAGCAGATCGACGTCGAGCTCGTCATCGATGTCAGCGAGCTGGTCTGGGAAGCCCCGCGCGATTAGCCGGTCCGTGATAGTCTTCGCGTCTCGGATTTTTCTACAAGGAGGTTGGCATTTGATGGTTGAACTTGCAAACACAGCACCCCGGCCGTCGGCCGCCTCCGGAGCCCAGGTCTAAGACCGAGTCCTCCGTCAGGCGGACCGTCACCGCCCGACCACATTTCATTTCCGGAGGATTTCGCGTTGATCATCGATTCCGACACCCTGCGCGCGGCGCTGGGTTGGGACTCCTACTTCGAAGACAGGTGGAAGCACATCGCCGAACCCGGCGACGTCGCGGCGCGGGTCGTGGCGGACTACGGTGCCGACTACCTCGTCCATGACGGCGAGGAGGCTCGTCGCGCACCGGCGCACGGGGTCGACCCGTCCGTAGGCGACTGGGTGGCGTTGAGAGAAGGCATGGTGGCCGCGATCGCCGAGCGCCGCACGGTGTTCTCGCGGCGCGCCGCGGGCGTGGCCAACCGGCAACAGGTGCTGGCGGCCAACGTCGACCTAACGTTCGTCGTGGCTGCGGCCACCGACGTCAACGTCCGGAGGATCGAGCGTTACCTGACGATCGCGTGGCAGAGCGGCGCGGTGCCCATCGTGCTGCTCACGAAAGCGGACATCAGCCGGCAGCCGGAATCGATGCGCATGGACGTCGAGTCGGTGTCCGCGGGCGCGCCCGTGATCGTGACGAGCGGAATCACCGGTGAGGGCGTCGAGGAGGTGGAGCGTCTCCTGCAGCCGGCGAGGACCGGGGTGCTGCTCGGCCCTTCGGGCGCCGGCAAGTCGACGCTGATCAACCGCATCGTCGGCACCGACCTGATGCGCACACGCACCATCCACGAGGGAACTGGCGAAGGACGCCACATGACCAGTCACCGCCAACTGGTCCAGCTTCCCTCCGGCGGCATGATCATCGACACGCCCGGCTTGCGCGAGGCCCAGCTCTGGGAGGGCGAGGAGGCGCTGGACGGCCTCTTCGACGACATCGCGCAGCTCGCGCTGCGGTGCCGCTTTCCGGATTGCGAGCACCGGACGGAGCCCGGCTGCGCGATCAAGGACGCGCTGCGTGAAGGCTCACTCGACCAGGGCAGGCTCGACAGCTACCGCAAGCTGCAGCGAGAGCTGCGCTCGATCGCGGCGCGGAGCGACGCTCGCCTCCGTCAGGACGAGCGTCGCAAGTGGAAGCAGATCGCGGTGGCCAACAAGGCCAGAGAGCGCTACTTGCCTCGGTGAATCCCGCCCCAGAGTGGGATATGGCCCTTCGAGATCCTGTCGATCGCCTTGTCCGCCTGGGCCTGCGTAATGACCTTCTGGTCGACCATCGTCTCGAGCCTCGGTCGTGCGCCTGCTGTTAGTTTCGTCTCGAACTGCTCCAGGGTCATCCCCCTGTCCTTGGCCAGGTCCGACACCCTCTGTCCTTTGCGCAGGTCCTCGCGCAGGGTCTTCGGCGAGATGCCGAGGACATCCGCCTCTGACTCGAAAACCGCGCTGAAGATCGCGC
>DATEHQ010000025.1:0-4040 GCA_035279525.1 Candidatus Dormiibacterota bacterium | reverse complement strand
GAGCAGGTGGTCTGCCCCGGCCTTTTCCATGACCTGCAGGAGCGCCGTGCGGCGCCGCGCCATCTCGGCGTCGGAAAAGCGCGGGTACTCCGCCGATTGAATGGCGGCGAGCTGAGGATCGAGATCGAGCGGGTTCGTCATGGCGCACCGGGCAGCGGGCGGTGCGCAAGTGTAGCGCGGGCGGCGGAGCCCGTCGGAGCGGGCACCTGCGTTGAAACTATCCCGGCGGTATCCTTGTCAGAGTTGCGTATCCATCACCCAATGGAGCGACCCATGAACTCGAACAAGAAAAGCCGCGGCGCGCTGTCCGCCGCCGTCGCCGCCGCCGCGGTGCTGACTCTCGGCGGCTGCGACCAGATCCGGTCGTGGTTCTCGAGCGCGCCGCCCCCGGCTGCGCAGCAGGCGCCCGCCCAGCAGGGAGCGATCGAGGTCGCGAAAGCGAAGCCGGCCGAGGCCCCGAAACCGGTCGAGCCGCCTCCGGTCGACGAGAACAAGGTGCTCGCGGGCAAGGTGAAGTCCGCCCTGGGCGCCGACCCCGCCCTCAAGCTCCTCGCGATCGACGCGGGGGCCTCCGACGGCGTGGTCACGCTCTACGGAACCGCCGACAACAAAAGGAATCGCGACAAGGCCGCGCGCGTCGCCGCCGGCGTGCCCGGAGTCAAGTCGGTCAAGAACGAGCTGGTGATCGTCGCCGGTTCCTAGGAAGCCGCGGGCGTTCCGGCTTCCCGGAACGCCCGCTCTTCCTCGTCGTGGATCGTCATGTCGGGTTTCTACTGACATGACTTGTAGGATTACCCCGGCAGCAAATTCCCTTCTCGCCTGATTAGATAGCGCCGGGTGCAGTGCAATATCCGCCGGGAAGGCGTCTTCCGCTACCCGGCGCGGCGGAACCGGCCATCCCGCATCTTGCAAGGTGCCCTCCGGTTGCCGGAATTCCGTTCCAACAAGTCGCGGCCAGGAAAGGAGGGCATGGAAACGCTCGCGTCCATTTCCCGGCCGCGGGCCGAATGTCGTCGTCAATACCAGCGCAACTCATCGGGGCGGCCCGGGAACGGCCCGTCCCGGCCGATCCAATTCACTAGGAGGAAGCACATGCAAGCCAGAGTGACAGACAGACCCGTCGGACAGGTGATTGCCGCGATCCAGGCGCTCGACCTCGAATCGGTCAAGCTCAGGGTCACGGATCCGAAGCTCGGCGAAGGATGGACGCGCACCTACGCGGACAGCATCGAGGTCGCGTACAAGAACTACCTCTCCATGCTGGTGAAATACCAGGACGACGCGGAGGACATTCTCCTCAGCGAGGACGTCGACGAGTTCTGGCACACGCACATCCTGCAGACGATCAAGTACACCGCGGACTGCGAGGCGATCTTCGGGAAGTACCTGCATCACGCTCCCCACGTCGGGGAGATAACCGCGGCCGATCTCGAGAAGAGAGCCGCAATGGCGGACAGGACGCGCCGTCTTTACGAGAAGGAGTTCGGAAACGGGCGGGACCGGGACGCAGCTTGGTCCGGCCGCGTCGACAAGGCGGGGAAGGCGGCTTTCTCCGGCGCGGCGGTCCGATCCGCAAAGGCTGCGTTCTCCGGCGCCGCGATCCAGGCCGGGCAGGCGGCATTTTCGGGCGCCGCCGTTCGCGCCGAAAGCGCGGCATTTTCGGGAGCGGCCATCAGCGGGGAAAGGGCCGCATTCTCCGGCGCCGCGATAACCGGGGCGAGAGCCGCGTTTTCCGGCGCCGCGATCCGGGCCGAGGGGGCCGCGTTCTCGGGCGCTGCGATAAGAGGCGATAACGCCGCATTCTCCGGGGCCGCCCTTCGCGCGCAAGGCGAAGCCGGAACGGAGCATCCAGAGAGAGTCTGACCGCGTAAGCGGCCGGCGGAGGCCGGGAACCCGCGGAAATGAGCGGGGCCCGGCCTTTTTCCTTGAGGGGAGCCTGCGAGGCCGCGTAGAGTCGGATACTGCATAATGGACGCACGCTAGGAGTGGCGAATCGGAGCGGCGAATCGGACCATGACCAGCCCTATGAACAGCGCGACCCTGCGCGTCCGCCACTGGACGGGCCTTCCGTGGGTCGTCCTGGTCGTGGGCGTCCTGGCGTCGCTGCTGCTGTTCTCGATCATCCGCGACGCCGTCGAGAATGTCGCTCGCCTGCGCTTCGAGCGGCAAGCGGGCGACGCCCACTCGGCTATCGAAGCTCGCCTGCACTTCTACGCCGACGTCCTGTACGCGCTCAGGGCGCTGTTCTCGAGCCAGGACGGGGTTTCCCGCCTCCGGTTCCACCGTTTCGTCGACTCCCTGGATCTGAAACACCGCTATCCGGGGTTCGACGCCGTGAATTTCGCGGCCTATGTCCCCGCCGCCGACAAAGAGCGGTTCGAGCAGAGCGTGCGAGTCGACAGGACCCTCGATCCTCTGGGGTATCCCCAATTCTCCATCAAGCCGCCCGGAAACCGGCCGGAGTACTACGTGCTCGTCTACCTGGAGCCTCTCCTCGGCTACGAATTCGCATTCGGCCGCGACTTGGGCGCGAACCCGAAAATCCTCGACCCGCAAGCGCTCGCGGCCACGATGCGCCTGGGGAGGGATTCCGGCGAGCTCATCGCTTCGGGTCTTCCGATCCACGTCAAGACCCCGGACAAGGAGTACACGGGGCTGGCGATGCGGCTCGCCGTCTATCGCAACGGCGTGCTGCTCGATACCGTGGAGCGAAGGCGCGCGGCGTACATAGGCTCGGTCGGGGCGGGCTTCAACGTCGACAACCTGATGAAGGGTGTGCTGGACGAGGAATTCATGCGGTACATGCGGTTCGCCGTATATGACGCCGGTCCGGTCCCGGCGGCCCTCGACCGGGCCGCAGGCCAGCCCAGACGCCTTCTGTTCGACAGCGGGTCCCCGAAAGGCGGCCTGCCCGACTCGGGCGATACATTCACCCACGTCCTGCCGGTGGAAATCGCCGGCAGGGTATGGGAAGTGGATTTCAGCGTGTCCAAGGACGCGGCCATCGGGCAGCTGGACAAGCTGTGGCCGCCGCTCGTGCTCGCTGGCGGCCTGCTGTCGACGCTGCTCGTCTTCGGTATCCTCAATTCCCTGTCGTCCTCCCGCAATCGCGCGCTCGCGCTGGCGGAGAAAATGACGAAGGACCTGCGCGAGAGCGAGGAGCGCTTCCGGCTGATCGCGGAGAACGCGTCTGACCTGATCACGGTGATCGATCCGCAGGGCCGGCGAGTCTACGCCAACCCCGCCTTCGGCAAGCTGTTCGGCGACGTGCGCGCGCTGATCGGGATCGACGCGTCCGTCAACATCCATCCCGAGGACAGGGCGCGCGTCAGGAAGTCGTTCCTGGAGACTCTCCAGGACGGCAGGGCGCACCCGACCGAGTTCCGCTTCCTCCTGCCCAACGGCGAGGTGCGCGACATCGAAAGCTCCCCCAGCGCGGTGCTCGACTCCCAGGGGCGGGTCGAGCTCGTCGTCGCGGTCGCGCGCGACGTGACCGAGCGGCGCAGGACCGAGGAGGCCCTGCGGGCTCGCGACGTCCAGCTGCAGGAGGCGCAGGCCCTCGCCAACCTGGGCAGCTGGGAGTGGGACCTGCGGACCAACTCGCGCATCTGGTCGAATCAGCTGTCGCGCATCTTCGGGCTGCGGGCGGACCAGCTGCCGTCGGCCTTCGACGGCTTCTATCCGCTGGTGCACCCGGACGATCGCGAACGGACCTCCAGGCTCGCGCAGGAGGCGCTGCGCACCGGCAAGAGCTACGAGAGCCAGTTCCGCATCGTGCGGCCCGACGGCGCAGTGCGCACGGTGCACAACCAGGCGCGCGTCGACCGCGACGAGTCCGGCAGGGCGGTGCGCGTCATCGGCGTGTGCCAGGACATCACCGAGAGGAAGCTCGCCGAAGAGCAGGCGCGGAGCTCGCAGGAGCGCTTCCGCATGATGGTCGAGAACGTGCGCGACTACGCGATCTACATGCTCGACATCAAGGGCTACGTCACCAGCTGGAACCTCGGAGCCGAGCGGATCGAGGGCTATCTCTCCGACGA
>DATEHQ010000024.1:0-4931 GCA_035279525.1 Candidatus Dormiibacterota bacterium | reverse complement strand
GCGCACAACGTGAGCGTGATGGCCATCCAGGCCGGGGCTGCCCGTGTGTCCGGCGCCGCCAACAAGGAGGCGCTGGCGTCGATCGAAACCACCGCCCGCGACACGTTGTTCGAGCTCAACCGCCTGCTCGGCGTGCTGCGCAAGCAACCTGATGCGCCGCTCGCGCCGCAACCGGGACTGGACCAGGTCGATCTGCTCTTGAAGTCGGCGCGAGATGCGGGTCTCGAGGCGACGCTCAAGGTCACCGGCGAAAAGCGAGCGCTGCCCGCGGCTCTCGATCTGTCCGCCTATCGCATCGTGCAGGAGGCGATCACCAACGTGCTGAAGCATGCGAATGCCGGCCGCGTCGAGGTGACCACCGACTACCAGCCCGACCGGCTGGTGATCACGGTCAGCGACGACGGCACCGGTGCAGCGGGCACTGAAGCGGCATCGACGGGACATGGCCTGATCGGGATGCGCGAGCGGATGGAGCTCTTCGGCGGTCAGCTGTCGACCGCCTCGTCTCCGCTGGGAGGCTTCACGGTGCGAGCTTCATTCCCTGCCCCGGTCCATGCAGGGAACGGCCCACCAGGAGTCGAGAGGTGATCTCAGTCTTGATCGCCGACGACCAGGCGCTCGTCCGGGCCGGCTTTCGGATGATCGTCGAGTCGCAACCCGACATGAAGATCGCCGGCGAGGCCGAGAACGGCCGCCAGGCCATCGATCTCGTGAAGCGAGAACGCCCGGAGGTCACCCTGATGGACATCCGCATGCCAAGCCTCGACGGCATCGCGGCGACGCGCGAGGTGGCCGGACTGACGCGCGTCGTCATCCTCACGACCTACGAGCTGGACGAGTACGTCTTCGACGCCCTCGGAGCTGGAGCGTCCGCGTTCTTGCTCAAGGCCGCACCGCCGGAGGACCTGATCAAAGCCATTCGCGTCGTGGCCTCGGGCGATGCGCTGCTCGCGCCTTCCGTGACACGGCGGCTGATCGAGGAGTTCGCCAGGAGACCTGGACCGGCCGCCAGGAAGCAGGGGCAGCTGGAGACGCTCACGGAGCGCGAGCTGGAGGTGCTGCGCGAGGTGGCGGGCGGATTCACCAATGCCGAGATCGCCAGGCGCCTGCACGTGAGCGAGACGACGGTGAAGACGCACGTGGCGCACCTGCTCGACAAGCTGGAGCTGCGCGACCGCGTTCAAGCAGTGATCCTGGCGTACGAAGCCGGGCTGGTCGGCCCGCCCTGACCCCAAGCCGGTCTTCCCCACGCAGTGGGGAAGTACCGGCCGAAGGCCGGGGATGGGGCCGAGGTGGCAAATGTCTTCCCCGCCTGGCGGACCAAAGCAGGCCTTCCCCGCCAGGTGGGGAAGACCTATCCGGAGGGGAATCCAGTGTCGCGCGCCGCCTGTTTTAATCTGCCGCATGGCCACCTCCACGGAGGAGCGCAGGATCGTGACGGTTCTTTTCGCCGACATGGCCGGCTCGACCGCGCTCGGCGAGGCGCTCGACCCGGAGGAGATGAGAAGGCTCCTCGCACGCTACTACGCGATCGCGCGCGAGACCGTGGCTCAGCATGGCGGCACGGTCGAGAAGTTCATCGGCGATGCGGTGATGGCCGTGTTCGGCCTGCCCACCGCTCACGGGGATGACCCCGATCGCGCCATCGCAGCCGCACTGGCGATGCGCGAACGCATCCAGACCGACCTGCACCTGAGCGGCCGCCTCACCATCCGCTTCGGCGTGAGCACGGGCGAGGTCGTGGCGAGCCGCGACCAGTCCGCCGGCGACTTCCTGATCACCGGCGACGCGACCAACGTCGCCGCGCGCCTTCAGCAGATGGCCGACCCATGGGCCGTCATGGCCAGCGACCGCACCGCCCGCTCAGCCGTCAACTTCGAGTTCGGCGAGGAGATGCACGTCGAGGCCAGGGGCAAGTCGGCGCCGGTGCCGGCCCGGCTCGTGATCGGGCCTCGCAAAACGAGGGCACAGCCGCGCGAACGCCTTCCCCTGGTCGGCCGCGAGAACGACCTCGCCCAGCTCCAGCTCGTGGCCCGCAGGTGCGTCAATGAGAAGCGGCCGTCGATGGTCAGCGTCATCGCGCCGGCGGGCACCGGCAAGACGCGCCTGGTCGAGGAGTTCCTCGACTGGCTGCCCAACCTGGCGCCGGGCGCGGTGGTTGCCACCGCGCAGTGTCTGCCGTACGGCCAGCAGCTGACGTACTGGCCGATGCGCCAGGTCCTGTTCCAGCTCAGCGGCCACAGCGAGGATGCGCTGCCGGCCAACCTCCGCGACGAGCTCGCGGCCTGGCTGAGAAGCCTTGGAGTCGAGAACGCCGAACGAGACGCGAAGCTGCTCGCGGCGACCGTCGGCGAGATGGGCACCGAAGGGGTCGACAAGGACCTGCTGTTCGCCGCCTGGCGCTCGCTCGTCGAGGCGGTGGCGCGCCGAGAGCCTCTCGTGATCGTGTTCGAGGACCTGCACTGGTCGAGCGACAGCCTGCTCGACCTCGCGGAGTTCGTGATGCAGCCGCGCGGTGAGGCGCAGGTGCTGATGATCGTGTTGGCCCGGCCGGAGCTGCTCGACCGAAGGCCCAACTGGGGCGGCGGCCGGCTGAATCACCTCGCGCTCGCCCTCGAACCCTTGCAGAGCAACGCCATCGCCGACCTGGTCCGGCATCTCCTCGACACCGACGCGCCCGAGGTGATCAAGCTCGTCGCCGAGCGCTCCGAGGGCAATCCTTTCTACGCCGGCGAGCTGGTGCGCTCGTACCTCGAGCAGGGTTCGCTCGAGCGACTGCCGGACACGGTGCAGGCCACCGTGCTCGCGCGCCTCGACCTGCTTCCGCCAGACGAGCGGCGCGTCCTCCAGCTGGGCGCGGTGTTCGGCCGGGCGTTCCGCGCCGCGGGGGTGGCCGCTCTCGAGGCTGGTGAAGCGCTCAACGTGCGCCACTACTGCGACAACCTCGCCGACCGCGACCTGATCCGTCCCTCCGAGGGCGACCGCTACACCTTCCGCCACATCCTGATCCAGGAGGTGGCGTACAACACCCTTCCGCGCTCGGAACGGGCGCGCCTGCACGCGGCCGCCGCGAGATGGGTCGAGTCGGTGAGCGAGGGCCGCGAGGGGGCGGTGGCGGAGATCCTGGCCTTCCACTATCGCGAGGCGGCCGTGCTGCGCTCGGCGCTGGATCCCGAATCCGAGGAAACCAGGTGGACCCGCCAGCTGGCCGCCAGGTGGCTGCTCAAGGCCGCCGACATCTCGGCCGCCGCGGGTGCGACGCCGGAGGCCGTGCGTCATATCCGAGCCTCGTTCGACTTCGTCGACACGGACCAGCTTGGGCCGCTGCACGAGCGCATCGGCGACCTTGCCGCCGGGGACAGCGGGCTGGAGGAATACAGGCTGGCCCTGGAGCTCTACGAATCACGCGGCGCGCCCGTCGACGACCAGCTGCGAGCCCTCGCCGGAATGCTCATGGTCGCAACCCGCTGGGCTGGATCGGTCGGTGGCCGGCCGACCGAGCTGTGGATGAACGATCTTCGCTCCAGGGGCAGGCACCTCGTCCACCGCGCGACCGACAAGTACGCGATCGGCCGCTTCCTCGCCGCCGACGCGTTCTTCCCGTTCTGGCTGCAGGGTGCCCGCGCGGCCAGCGACGAAGAGATCAACGAGGCGGAACGAAGCTCGAGCCGAGCGCTCGAGCTGGCGCGTGAGCTCGACGATCCGAACCTCGCCAGCATGGCCCTCGACGCCAAAGCGGGTTTCTCGACCGCGCTCCGCCTCTGGGAGAGGGCGCGTGAAACCGCGATGGAGCGGATCGGTTTCGAAGAGAAGCTCGGTCTGTACGAGCGGCTGGATGCGCACTCGACGGTGGCCTGGATGTCTTACCTGCTGGGCGACCTGGCGACGGCTGACCGCGATTCGAGTGAGACGGTCAAGCGCCTTCTGCCGGGACAGGCGCCGTATCCGGCGCTCCACCTCTTCGCGTGGCGCGCTCTGACGCTCTATCAGCTCGGCAGGTGGGACGAGGCTGCGTCCACCTTCTGGCGTGCGTCCGAGGCCTGGACCGAAGCGGGCCGCCACGCGGCCGGTTACGGATTGCGCGGTTTCATGGCCGGCATGGCGATCGGCCGAGCACGCGGAGATTCGCGATTGGTGGGGGCCGCCACAGACGCGATGGAGGCGATCCTTGCAGGGTTTCAGGTCGAGCGGCACCCGCGCCATCACCACCGCATGCTGGTGGCATACGTGCGGGGCGAGAGCGGGCTGAGAGCGGATGATCCGCTCCTCCAGCCCGGCTATCCACCCGAGGCGGCCGAGCTCCGCGTCGCCCTGGCGTGTGACCGGCGCGAGGCGGTGCCCCCGGAGGTGCTCGAGGAGGGGTTGGCGGTCGCGGTCGGGATTCGTGTGCCGCTGCTCGAGGCCCAGATTCGCCGGGCGAGGGCCCTGGCCCATCGAGACCCCGACGAGATGCGTAATGCGATCGCGATCTGGGAACCGCGCGGCGCGCTCACCGCGCTGGGCCGAGGACGAGCGGAGCTTGGAGTGCTAGCCGGCGATCCCGCCGAGACCGAGGCCGGCCTGGCGATGTTGAAGAAGGTGGGGGACACCAGCTACCTCGACCGATTCCCCAGTGCAATCAAAGCCGCAGAGATCTAGTTTGTCTTCCCCGCCTGGCCGGTGACGGCTGGTCTTCCCCGCTCGGCGGATGAAGGCTGGTCTTCCCCGCTCGGCGGGGAAGTACCGGCCGAAGGCCGGGGATGGGGCCGAGGTGGCAAATATTTCCCCGCCTGGCGGACCAAAGCAGGTCTTCCCCGCTCGGCGGGGAAGTACCGGCCGAAGGCCGGGGATGGGGCCGAGGTGGCAAACGTTTCCCCGTCTGGCGGACCAAAGCAGGTCTTCCCCGCCTGGCGGGGAAGTACCGGCCGAAGGCCGGGGATGGGGCCGAGGTG
>DATEHQ010000023.1:0-19246 GCA_035279525.1 Candidatus Dormiibacterota bacterium | reverse complement strand
CTCACCCAAGGTTGACACGGAGGGTTATCGTCCCTATCGTCGTTTTCAAAACCACGCGCCAGGGTGCGGCCATCGCCGCGCTAGCGATCAGGCTCCTGGCCGGTGGATGCTCCGACCCGGGCGCTCGGCATGCGCCGTTCGCCTGAGGAGGTCGCCTTCGCTCGAGTCCTATACGGTTGGCGTGTGGGCTGCCGGAGCCTGCGTCGCCCGCCAGGCCTCCCACGCCGCCGCCGCGCCCGGCGCCCAAGCGTCGCCCTGACCGATCAGATAAAGGAGGGTTGGGCCGTGCAAGAGCAGGTGCGCACCGACGCTCGGCTCGATGAAGACTGATGGGCGCGGCAGCGTCCCATGCATGAAGCGACCGAACTCCCACACCATCCGCGGCCATAAGGTTGCGTCGGACGTCGTAAGCGACTGGGCATAGGCTTCGGCGTCGATCCACGCCAGCATGCGGACATCGTCGAGCTCGGTGAACGTGATGTGGGCCAGCCGGTGCCGGCGTCCGACGAGGCCAACTATCAGGGTCTTGAAGTCCACGTCGAATCCGTCGGCGGTGACGTAAACCGCCGGGGCCCACTGGGATAGAGTCCGACGTAGGCCCTGGCTGGACTGGCCGAGCGACTGCATGAGAGCCGGACGCCATAGTGGTCGCGTCAGCAGCCATCCGGCGATCAACACGGCGACAGCAACGTTCAGCATTCCAAGCGAAAGATGTCGCGATGCAATGAGCACAATGAAAACAATCAAGAAGATGACGAAACCGACGGTTACGAGCAGGGCGGCTCCCGCCGTCGCCCAGCATCCGCTGAGGATCTCGAACCACCGCACTGCCCGGATGGGCGTCTGCCAGGCGGCCGGGGTCGGGGCGCTGTAGCTCGACGGCCCCAGCCTTGGTGTTGGTCTCCAGAAGAAGGCCACGACCTCAGTGACGAGGATAAGCAAGATGGCGTATCCCAAATCACCCAGGAGGAACACGACAACCGACAACAGCCCGATGACGTAGTAGGCGGCCCAGTGTGTGAGGCGGCGCGCCGTGGCGATCGCCTGAATGTCGGTGTTGGCGGACTGCATCCGCGCGCAGCTTAATCGCCCGCTGGCCGGATCCACCCGCTTATCAACACCGCGCTACGGCATGTAACGGATGGGAGTGCGCGGATGTCGTCCCTGGTTTGATCGGCCGGGTTCGGCCGCTTCCGCCGCAACCTGATGGCCGGGTGCGCTGATCACGCTTATCTCTGGATCGAAGCCTGCCCCTCAGAATCGCGGCCGAACCTCTACAAGCTCTTGATGACCTCGGCGCAGCGCGCCGCTAGGGCATCGCGGGGCCGCCGAAATCTTCGGGATATCGGCTCGACTCGCAGATGGCGGCAGAACGAGGTTCGCATTGCCCAGTCGCATTGAGGTGCTGTCGACCCATAATCTCGTGGCCGTGAGCGGCCAATTCTCGGACGACGGCCAGTGGTGGTGGGACGGGACAAACTGGGTTGCGACGGCTCACATCGTGCTGCCGCAGCTGCCGATGACTGAGTTCGAGAAGTCGGGAAAGCTAACGGGCGCCCGCCGCTTCATCGGGCACTGGTCCTGGCTTGTGTGGGGGAACACCAGCGTTAGTCTGGCCTTCGTCCTCCTTCTCCCCTGGCTGCATGCGCTGCGGGACTATCGGTCGTGGAGGCTTGAGCAGCTGGCGCTCGCGACGGCCTGGCTGCTTGGTCCAAACGAGGCGATGTTGGCCGGCGAAACCAGCTTGTTGGATTCCCGCATCGTTGGAAGGTACGTGGGGCGAGACCTGGCGGTGGCAGTCACGGCGGCTCACGTCCTGGTCTTCGGCATCGATTGTCTGAATGGGCAACCGCGATGGGTTGCCATGGCAGCTCGCCCGTCGGACGTGAACATAGTGCCAGGCTCCTTGGTGTTTGGCTTGTACCCGGACCTCCTGATCAGCGGCGGAAACGGGCGGTGGAGGATTCGTGGAACCGCGCGCGTGTTCAACCCCGACCCGGTCCTCAAGGCGTGGCGGCAGGCTGCGACCGACTCAGTGCGCACGTGATGGGTTCTATTGGCGGGAAGGGAGGGGCTCCCTGTCCGCGCCCCGTTGACACTCGAAGCAGTGCTGCTTTAGGCGCTCTCCGCGCGTTGGGCTCGAAAACGCGCATGCGCCGCCGCCCCCTTATCGGCATCGATAAACAGTTCACGGATGCCTCGATATCAGATCCGTAATCTCGACCGCTCCGAAGATCGCATTAGCGGGAGCAAGACTCCACCTACTAGTAGTACCGCCCAGAGGTGTTTGTAACCGAAGGGAGCCGCCCCTGGATAGCGCACCAGGTACTCCTCCCTCGTCAAAGGTCCCCTGAAACTAGCAGTCTCATGGTGCCGGTATCCCAAGGCGCGCGTCAGCGACCGCACGGCGTGTTCGTCCCACAGGGCTCCGTTGAGCGTGAACAGTGTCTGATGGTTCGCTCCATGAGCGACGATCACCTGATTCATCAGAACCGACGTATCCATGCTCCCAAGTCCGAATCGTCTTGGTTCGGTGGTGCTCGTGGCTCCCGTACCGTTCCTCGCCCCTCTGCAAACGAATCCATGGCCGAACGTCCCAGAAGTGTTGAGGTGTCGGATGGTTGTTGGCCAACGACCTGCGCCCTTCGTTTTCGTCCAGAATCCAAGTAACCCGCTGACCAGGCTCTAACCGGTGCGGCGTATCCGGCCCATGAGTCCAGGCTGGACCAACCAGATGCCTCTTGCGCTTGAGCATGAAGCCCCACTGGTCGATGTAGACAGGCGGAGCATGTGGCGAACTGCGGATATTGAGAAGGAGCATTCGGCCTGGACGGTCGATGCCCACAACCATGGCGTGAAACCCAGTGACTTTTAGGACTGTGCGACGCGCCTGAACACAGCTAACAATTTGCCACGCCAACGCAGCCGTCGCATTCACGGCGGCGTAGATGGCAACCGCGAGGGTCACCCTCCGATCCCAAACGCTCCACTTCACCCACCGACACCGTGACCGTGTACCCCGTCCGCAGCGCCCTCATCTTCCCGCCCGCGATCTTTCATCGCTGCCGCACTAGCGGCCTAACCGGCTGAAGCTAACCAGACATCTCTGGCGATTGAAGCCAGGGCGACAACAAATGCCCCAACCATCATCACGCCGAGATAGCAACCGCGACCACCACTTTGAACGACCTCGTTGAGCCGTTCCCGCCGGTAGTCATTGTTCGGTGTTACGGGACTCGGCGGATTCGGCACATCGCCGGGTTGATCGTTCGGGCCTTCATCCTCCACGTCAAAAGAGATTATTGGACTGGCCATCCCGCCGTGCAGCGCCGCCGAGCGCTAGCGGAACGACGCGGCGCGCCTCTGCGACCTTGAGACGTTGACCTGACCTACTCCAAGCCATGTCCAGCGGAGCCTATCGGTTGTTGCGTTAGACCGGCTCGGTCGCCAGTGCCAGGTAGTAGACCGCCTTGACCGGCAGCAAACGCGTCTTATCCTCGTCGACGTTGGAGTAGTTCTTGATCCACAGGTCGAGAAATTCTTCTAGATCCAAGAGGGTCAACGTCCGAGTTTCATGCGTCCTAGCCTCAATGCGTGCAGGGACGGCGAGATCAAAAACTTTGTTCCGCGCGCCGACCGCGCGGCTGAGGTAATCGGTCTAGTCGAGCGCGCCATCCCGGCGGGCGTCGTCCATGACGTACCCACCGAGCACGCTTGGAGAGCAAAAGGTCGGCCCCAAAAAAATACTTGCAAGAGCGGGAAGGGAGGGATTCGAACCCTCGAGGGAGCTTTACACCCCCTACCCGCTTAGCAGGCGGGTGCTTTCGGCCACTCAGCCACCTCCCCGATGTTCAGGGGCGCGGTTCGATTCTATCGGCACGTACCGCTCTCCATACTTATGCGCGGATGGATGCTCCAGGAGGACCAGGCGCCCCGCCGATGTGGGGTCCGGGCCGCAAGATGGCCTTCGGAGCGGCTCCCGGCTCGAAAAGCAAGATCTGGTACACACTCGCCGACGGCTCCCTGAGCGAGGTCTTCTTTCCCTTCCTCGACCGCGTCGCGCTGCATGAGCTCCGTTTCTTCGTCTCGGCCGCCGGCTCCCCTCCCGTCGACGACGAGGCCGACGGCGAGCACAGCATCGGGTGGCTTGCACCCGGTGTCCCGGCCTTCACGGTCGACAGCACGCACCACGAGTACCGGCTGACCAAGGAGTTCTTCACGGACCCCGAGGAGAACGCCCTCTTCATCGCCGCGAATTTCACACCCGAGCTGCCCGACTTGCGCCTCTTTCTGCAGGCCTCTGCGCACTGGCAGCCCGGCACGGACGGCAACTTCGCCTGGGTCATCGACACCCATCCGCCGGCCTTGCTGATCCAGCAACAGGACATCTGGATCTGCCTGGTCGGTCCCTTCAGCCGCGCCACCGTCGGCTACTACCGGAGCTCGGACCTGCAGGTCGATCTCTACGACGGCGACGGCTACATCACCAACTCGTACGACAAGGCGGGTCCCGGCAACGTTGCGGTCGGCGCGGAGATCGGCCTGCGCGCCGGCGCATTTCAGATCGCGGTCGGTTTCGCGCACTCGCGGGCCGACGCCGAGGAGATCGCGCGCAGCGCGCTGCAGAAAGGCGCCGGCAGCGCCCGCGAGCTCTTCTCCCGCGCGTGGCGGTCGCAGCCCGACATGCCGAAAGCGCTGGGGCTGGTCAGCGGCGACGACGGTGCACTGGCTCACGCATCGCTCGCCGTGCTGCGCTGCCTCGAGGACAAATCGCATGCAGGAGCTTTCATCGCATCGCCTTCGGCGCCGTGGGGCGAGACGAACCACGACGGAAACCACGTGTATCACCTCGTCTGGCCGCGCGACCTGTGTCGCATCGCGACGGCGCTGCTCGACGCGGGTGACAGCGCGGCTGCGCTGCGCGCCTTCCGCCACCTGCAGGCGCGCCAGAGGCCCGACGGCGGCTGGTATCAAAACTGGTTTCTCGACGGCACGCCGCACTGGACGTCGACGGAGCTCGACCAGGTCGCGCTGCCCATCCTCCTTGCATGGCGGCTCGGCGTCGCGGGATGTCTGGACCACGACCCATACCCGCTCATGGTCCGTCCCGCCGCGCAGTTCCTCGTCCGTGAGGGACCGCTCACGCAGCTCGACAGGTGGGAAGACCAGGGGGGGCTCTCGCCGTCGACGCTCGCCACCTGCATCGCGGCGTTGATCGTGGCGGGAGAGTTCGCGGACGAGGCCGGCGAGCACGTCGCCGCCAGCCACCTCCGCACCGTGGCTGATTACTGGAACGACCGGGTCGAATCGTGGTGCTCGACCCCCGACGGTCAGTACGTCCGGCTGTCGAGCGACCCTGACCGGCGAACGGCCGAGGGCGCCATTGCGCCGGAGTTTCTGGAGCTGGTCCGTTACGGTCTTCGCCGTCCGAAGGACGACCGCATCCTGCGCAGCCTTCAGGGCGTGGACCGGACGCTGAAGGTGAGCCTGCCGGCGGGACCGAGCTGGCACCGCTACGCCGGCGATCAGTACGGTGAGCACGACGACGGATCGCCCTGGGATGCGGCGGGGCGAGGTCGCGCGTGGCCGGTGCTGACCGCGGAGCGCGCCCGCCACTTCATGTCGATGGGCCTGCCCGCCTCGGAGCTCGTGCGCACCATGGAGGGCTTTGCGGGGCAGAGCCTGATGCTGGCCGAACAGCTGTGGGACGCGCCCGACATTCCCGACCGCGGCCTCTACCTCGGCAAGCCCAACGGGTCGGCCTGCCCACTCGGCTGGGCGCACGCGGAGTACCTCGAGCTGCTCGTCACCATCGCGCTGGCAGGCTTTCCCGACATCGTCATGCCCGCCCGGCGACGGTACACGGAGGGTTCGGGGCTCGAGCCGCCGTTCGTCTGGTCGCACAAGCACCAGATCACGCGCGTCGCGCCCGGCCGGCGGCTGCGCGTGCAGCTGCAGAGGCCGGGGTCGGTGCACTACACGTTCGACGAGTGGAAAACGTTCAGCGAGGTCGAGGCGGCCGACACGACGCTCGGCGTCTGGATCGCCGACGTTCCGTGCAACAAGCTGTCGTCAGGTGCGGACTTCTCGTGGACGGCGCATTACATGACAGGGTGGGAGGGGAAGAACTTCCCGCTGACCGTGGCGTAGCTGTCGCGACCCCTCCGTCGCGCTTCGCGCGACACCTCCCCGCCGAGCGGGGAGGACGGGTGCACGCAAATCTCCCCGCCAAGCGGGGAGGGCGGATGGGGGCAAACCTCCCTGGCGAGCGGGGAGGACCGTTGGGCATCTCGGCCCCTCCGTCGCGCTTCGCGCGACACCTCCCCGCCAGGCGGGGAGGGGCGGCAGTCCCGACGAGCGGGGAGGACGGGTGGGGACTTATCTCTCTTCGGGCGGTTCCAGGTCGTCCAGGCGCAGCTCGCTGCCCGCGTCCTCATCGAACTGGCTGTGCAGCTCACCGCAATCGGCGCACCGGTAGTACTCGCCGACGAAACCCTTGTGCCACACCGCATAGCTGACGACGCCCGGCTCTTCGACCAGGATCTCCTGCTCCAGCCGGTAGATGACCTGCTCCCATCCGCCGGTCTCGACGTCGTCGTCGAGCACCACGAGGCAGTAGGGATGAGGCTCGCCCCAGATCATCGTCACCTCGCCACGCCGCTCGTCGTCGGTGTTGACGATCGACCACGCTTCGGCGGCCTGCGCCCGCGTGCTGCGCACGAGCCGGAGCTGCGCCCAGAACCGCTCGGCCGATTCGCGCTCCGCCTTGTCGTGCTCGGCCTGCGCCTCCTGGAACGCGCTCCACATGCGGAGAAGGTGGTTGCGAAAGCGGTGATAGGTCGGCAGGAGCTTGGGCTGCTGCTTGGGCGAACCGATCAGCTGCTCGAAGGCGTGCTCGAAGGCGGCCTCGACCCGCTCCTGGCGGTCGGTCAGGTCGGCCGACCAGCCCTCGTCTTCGGACAGCCGCATGCTCTCGTTGAGCACCACCTCGAAGTCGAGCCAGTCGTCGCCGAACTCCGGCACGAAGACGCTCTCGACCAGGTCCGCCAGCCGATGCTCTTCGAGGAGCGCCGGCGTGACCTTGCCCCGCGCGTCGGGCCAGCCCTTCCAGCCCATCACGTTGTGGATCCAGTAATCGAACACCGTGACTGCGTACTGAAGAGCCGCGGGGGAGGTCCAGATGCCCGTCGGCCAGGTCTTCTTGCCGGTGCGGACCTTGTTGTAGAGGGAGATCACCTGCTCTTCGTCGAGGTATTCGGTTTCCATGGGCCTCCCCAACTATAGGAATAACCCCAAAGCGGCCCTGGGTATAGTCCATATACATGACCGCCAACGGCAAGTTCACCCCCGACCAGGTAGCCCGCTACGCCAGGCATCTGATCCTGCCCGAGGTGGGCGGCGCCGGCCAGCGCAAGCTGCTCTCCTCGAGCGTTCTCCTGCTCGGTGCTGGGGGCCTCGGCTCGCCCGCGGCGATGTACCTCGCCGCCGCCGGCGTGGGCAAGGTCGGCATCCTGGACTTCGACGTCGTCGACGCATCCAACCTCCAGCGCCAGCTGCTGCACGGCCACGACGACATCGGCCGGACGAAAGTCGAGTCGGCGGCCGAGACCCTGCGCAACCTCAACCCGGACGTCGAGGTGGTCGCCATCAACGAGCACCTCAACTCCGAGACCGCGACCCGGATCTTCCAGCCTTACGACGTGATCATCGACGGCACTGACAACTTCCCCACCCGCTACCTGGCGAATGACGCCGCGCACTTCCTGGCCAAGCCGCTCGTGCACGGCAGCATCTTTCGCTTCGAGGGCCGCCTGGCGGTTTTCGACTCGGCCAAAGGGACCGGCTGCTACCGGTGCCTCTTCCCCGAACCTCCGCCGCCCGGCTCGGTCCAGAGCTGCGCCGAGGCCGGCGTGTTCGGCGTGCTGCCGGGCATCATCGGCAGCATGATGGCCTTCGAGACGATCAAGTACCTGCTCGACATCGGCAAGCCGATGATCGGTCGGTACCTGCTCTTCGAGGGTGAGGACATGACCTTCCGCGAGCTGAAGCTGCGCCAGAACAAGGAGTGCCCGCTGTGCGGCGAGCACCCGACGGTCACCTCGCTGATCGACTACGAGGCCTGGTGCGGTACCCCCGCGATGGAGCCCTCCGAAGCCCAGGTTGGCTAACCTCTGAGCTGTAGTGGTCCACGGTGATCCAGCTCGACCGTCACGACGCGACGCGGTTGGTCAAGGCGCGCCGGATCGTGCGCGAGATGGGGTCTGTGCTCGTCGCCTACTCGGGCGGTGTCGATTCGACGCTCCTGCTCAAGCTCTCGCTCGACGAGCTGGGCGACCGCGCCCTCGCCGTGCTCGCCAGCTCGCCGGCCTATCCGGAATCTGAGCAGCAGGCGGCACGCGAGCTGGCCGCCACCCTTGGTGCGCCACTTGTCGAGGTCGACACGTCGGAGGTCGAGCTCGAGGCCTACGTGCGCAACAATCCTGATCGCTGCTTCCACTGCAAAGAGGAGCTCTTCGACACGCTGGAGCCGCTGCGCCGGGAGCATGGGCTCGCTCACCTCGCCTACGGAGCGACCGCCGACGACGCGGACGACCACCGCCCCGGCCACGGATCGGCGGTTCGGCGGGGCGTGAGGTTTCCGCTGCTCGAGGCAGGCATGGCGAAATCCCACGTCCGCGCCGCCGCGCGCGAGCTCGGTCTGCCGAACTGGAACAAGCCGTCTTTCGCCTGCCTGTCTTCTCGCATCCCGCACGGAACGCCCGTGACCGTCGCGGCACTGCGCCAGATCGGAGCCGCCGAGGACGCATTGAAGGGACTCGGCTTCGCGCAGGTCCGAGTGCGACACCACGGCGACGTGGCGCGGATCGAGGTCGAGGCGGCGGAGATCGCGCTGCTCATCGAACGCCGCGCACAGGTGGCCGAAGCGGTGCGTGCCGCGGGCTACAAATTCGTCGCGGCGGACCTCGAAGGCTACTCAACAGGGAGCCTCAACCGCACCTGGCAGCCAACCCAGTCGTCCTGAGCCTCGACGAGGGAACCACCGGCGCGACCTCGGTCGCCGTCGGGCTCGACGGCGTGGTGCGCGGCAAGGGTTACATCGAGATCACCCAGCACTATCCCCGACCCGGATGGGTCGAGCACGACCCCAACGAGATCTGGGCCGCGGTCCAGGCGTCGGCTCGAGCGGCGCTGAAAGCCGCGGACGCCGAGCCGCGAGATGTGCGCGCGATCGGGATCACCAACCAGCGCGAGACGCTGGTCATGTGGGACCGCCGCACCCTGGAACCTATCGCCCCGGCGATCGTGTGGCAGGACCGCCGCACGGCGGACGACTGCGCGAGGCTGCGCGAGCAGGGGCACGAGAGGCACGTGCGCGAGGTCACTGGGCTCGTGATCGATCCCTACTTCACCGCGACCAAGCTCGCCTGGGCGCTGAAGCACGTCGACGGCGCCGCGGACGCGGCGGTCGGAACGATCGACAGCTGGCTCGTGGCCCGGCTGTCGGCAGGGCGCGACCACGTCACGGACGCGTCGAACGCCTCCAGGACTCTGCTGTTCGACATCGACGTCGGCGCGTGGAGCCACAACATGGCGGACCTCTTCGGCGTTTCGCTCGACAACCTGCCCCGCGTGGTCGATTCGACCGGCCCCATCTCGCGCTCCAGCCCAGATGCCTTCGGCGGGGTCGATGCTCCCATCACCGGCATCGCCGGGGATCAGCAGGCCGCGCTCTTCGGCCAGGCTTGCACGCGGGATGGAATGGCGAAGAACACCTACGGCACCGGCTCGTTCGTCCTGATGCAGACCGGCGCCCGGCGCGTGACGTCGGAATCGGGGATGCTGACCACCGTCGCCTGGCGGCGAGCCCGCCGGCTGGCCTACGCGTTGGAGGGCGCCATCTTCATCACCGGCGCCGCGCTCCAGTGGCTGCGCGACGGCCTCGGCATCCTCGAACGAGCGGACGAGGCCGGACCTCTCGCCGCCTCGGTGCCTGACAGCGGGGGCGTCTTCCTGGTCCCCGCGTTCGCCGGCCTTGGCGCCCCGCACTGGGACCCCTACGCCAGGGGCACCATCGTCGGTCTGACCCGAGGCAGCAGCCGCGCGCACCTCGTGCGGGCCGCCGTGGAGGCGATGGCCTACCAGTCGTGTGACGTGGTCGAGGCCATGCAGCACGACGCGGGGACTGCCTTGAGCGAGCTCAGGGTGGATGGAGGGGCCGCGGTGATGGACGTCCTCTGCCAGTTCCAGGCCGACCTGCTGGGGATCCCGGTGCGCCGGCCGAAGCAGACCGAGACGACGGCGCTCGGCGCCGCGTTCCTGGCCGGGCTCGGAGCGGGGCTGTGGTCGGATGTGGATCTCGCGGGTCTGTGGATGCTCGACCGCGAGTTCGAGCCCCGCATGTCGCGGGACCAGGCGGCGAGCCTCCAGGAACGCTGGAAGCAGGCAGTGAAGCGCAGCCTGAGATGGGAGCTACCGGATAATCAGTAGTTCTGTGAGCACCGAGGTCGCGTCCCAGCCCAAGCGGCACCAGAACCTCTACGCCCAGCAGGTCTGGCAGCAGCAGCGTTTCTTCGCCGCCATCCTGCTCGTGGTCGGGCTCGCCATGACCATCCTTGGCCTCTACCAGGGGCAGCTGACCAAACCGACGACGGCCGTGTGGCTGCTGTACCTGCCCAGCGGCCTTCTGCTGGGTGGGGCTGTCCTCCTCTACCGGTGGCGAAGCAACGTCCGGGCCCTCGACAGCGGGGTCAAGATCCAGACCATGTTCTCGAGCGTCCTCATCGACTATGACTCGATTCGCTTCGTCAAGGCGCTCCCGCTGCGCACGCACTTCCAGGACCGGCGCAGCCGAATGATCGTGCCGATGGTCAAGCCGCACATCGACAAGCCGGCGCTCTTCATCAAGGTGCGCGGCGACGAGACCCAGCTGGCCGCGATGAAGAAGACGCTCGGCTCACGGCTGATGGACGAAGACACCATCGCGGTGCCCGTCCCCGACCCCGACGCGGCGGTGTGGGAGATCAGCTCGCATCTGCCCGAGCGCCTCGGGCAGAACCAGGGAGGAGCGAAGCGACGCAAACGCCGGCGTTGAGCGGGCCTCGGGCCTACGAGCTGGAGGAGGCAGAGCCCAGCCCGGTCAGGCGCCGAAGCCAGTACTTCGACCGGTGGGACGTGTTGATCATCGTCGCGCTGACCGCCGTCGCGTTCGTGCTTCGGTTCTTCAGCCCCATCCTGCCGCAGTTCTTCGTCAACGGCACCCAGGGCTCGATCGTCACCAACTGCGTCTCCAGCACCCCCGTCGATGCCGCGGGCGATCCGGGAACCCTCTGCGGCCTCGCCTATCCGTTCAACCGCGGATACGCGGACAACAACGGAGTGGTCTCACCGCCGAACGGCCAGGTGTTCGACGAGATCTACTTTCCGGTCGACGCCCGCGACGACATCAAGGGCATCGAGCAGTGCAAACCGGCAACTGTCGACTGCCGATACAACTACTTCGACCCCGAGCCGCCCCTGGCCAAGCTCTTCATCGCCGCGGGCGAGCTTGGTGACGGCTGGTTCCGGGCGACGTTCCAGGGTGCGGCGGGCGACTATGTGGACCTCGGCTTCAACACATTCGGCTGGCGCATCGCCGCCTGCCTCTTCGGAACGCTGTGCATCCCGATGATGTACCTGCTCGCGCGGCGGCTGTGGCCTTACCGCCTCTTCGCCATCGCGGCGGCGACGCTCGTCTGTTTCGACGGGATGTTCTTCATCCAGTCGCGGATCGGCATGATCGACATCTTTCCGATCTTCTTCATCCTCTGCTCCTACTTCCTGTTCCTCGTCCACATCCAGAGTCGCACCGTGGGTGGCTCCCTGATCTCGCTGGTCGCGCTGGGCACGGCGCTCGGGATCGGCATCGCCTCGAAGTGGATAGTCCTCGCCGCCTACGCGAGCATCATCGTGCTGCTCGTCGGGCGCGCGGTCCTGCACAGCGGAGGGTTTGACGTCGGCCCGGCCGGCCATCCGTGGTGGTCGTGGCGGCCTCGACCGGGCAGCGCGATCCCCGGTGGGGTGTTCTGGCCCTCCTACGTGTCGGTCGCGCTCCTTGCCCTCGTCATCATTCCGCTCGGCATCTATGTCGTGTCGTGGTTTCCCTTCTTCGCGCGAGGCCAGTTCCACACGATCGCCGACCTGATCACATATCAGCAGCAGTCATTCAGCTACCACGCGACCCTCACCGCGACGCACCCCTACGGGTCGAAGTGGTGGTCGTGGCCGTTTCTGTCGAGGCCCGTCCTCTACTACGCCGAGTATTCGGGTCTTGGGGTCGACAGGTTCACGGGCCAGCAGCTGTGGGCTCGCATGGAGAACCTGGGCAACCCCTGGATCTGGTGGACGAGCCTGCCCTGCTTGCTCTCCCTGCCGTACTTCATCGTCAGGCATCGCAGCTTCCCCGCGACGGTGATCCTGCTTGGGTTCATCACGCAGTACCTGCCCTGGGCGCCGATCAGCAGGGTGCTGTTCATGTACCACATGTTCGGCGGCCTGATCTTCATGATCCTGGCCCTGGCGTTCGTGCTCGCCCATCTGGCGCAGACGATGAAACCGCCCGCCGGCAAGTGGATCATCGCCGCCCACCTCGGCATCGCCGTGCTCGCCTTCGGCTACTTCTATCCGCTGTGGACGGCGGTGCCGCTCTCGCAGTCCGCCTTCGCGGAGAGCTCCGGCACACCGCCGTGGGGTCCCAAGCTCTGGCTGCTTCACTGCCGGGATGACATTCCGCCGCAGCAACAGCAGCTCTTCTGTTGGAACTAGCCACCGGCCTGTTCCTGGCGGCATGCGCCGCGGCGGGCTTTGGGATCACCTACCTGTCCGGGATCCCGCTCACGCTGGAGGAACGCATCGCCTTCGGCGCCGTGCTCGGCGCGATGGCCGCCGCGGTTTGGACCTTCGTCCTGTCGATGGCCGTCCGCGACGTGACCCTGCCGACGGTGCTGGGCGGCCTCGGCATCTCACTGGCGATCGGCGGCGCCGGCGTGCTGGTCCGGCGCGAGCAGCTGGCGCGCGATCTCACCGACGCCGGGCACAGGTGGAGGGCGTCCGTTTACACGCCAGGACACCCCTGGCCCCTGCTGGCGGTCGTGCTCGTGTGCGGTGCGTGGACCGTGCACTTCTTCCAGCAGGCCTACGTCTACACGCGGGACGGCCTGCTGGCCGGCTACGTGAACATCTGGGGTGACTGGGCGGCACACCTGAGCTTCGCCGGCTCGTTCGCCTACGGCCGCAACTTTCCACCGGAGTTCCCGATCGATCCGGGGCACCACCTCGGCTACCCGTTCATGATCGATTTCCTCGCCGCGGACCTGGTCCCCCTCGGTGCATCGCTCACCACGGCTCTGACCGCGACGAGCGCCATGCTCGCTCTCGCGTTCCCAGCGGTGCTGTACCTCGCGGCGCTGCGCTTCGCCGGGGCGCGTGTCGCCGCTGTCACCGCGGTCTTCGTCTTCCTGCTCAGCGGCGGGCTGGGCTTCGTCATGCTGCTGGACCCGATCCGTCAGCAGGGCCTGTCCGTGCTCGCGCACCTACCGCGCGAGTACACGCTGGACCGCGACGTCAACCTGCAGTGGCTGAACCCGGTGCTGGCCTACCTCATCCCGCAGCGTTCCACGCTTTTTGGCTTCAGCCTCGCCCTCATCGTGCTCGTGCTGCTGTGGATCGCCCTGCACGAGAAGCTGGGCTGGGCGGCGTTCGTCTTTGCGGGCGTCATCGCCGGCCTGATGCCGATATTCCACGTCCACGCCTACGGCACGGCCGTCGCGCTGCCCATCTTCTGGGCGGTCTTCAACCGGCGGATCGAATGGCTTGGTTATTTCGTGCCCGCCTTCGTGATCGGGGTGCCCATCCTGGCCTGGATGTGGCCGCCCGCGAACACCGCCATCTGCGGCGGGCTGCCGAGCGTTGCCGGCTACTGCATCGAGCCGGGCTGGCTGTCGTATCCGGTGATGCAGCACGTCAGTGGATTTCTCATCCCATTTGCGTTCGTCGGCTTCTGGCTCGCCAACACTTCGCTCCTGCTCCCGCTGCTCGTCCTCGCCCACGGCCTCGAGAGGTGGTTTCCGACGAACTTCACGCGCTGGTTCGCACCGATGTGGCTCTGGTTCGTCATCCCGAACTTTGTGATCCTGCAGCCGTGGGACTGGGACAACACCAAGTTCTTCATCTTCTGGGCGCTGCTCGGGAGCGTGGTCGTCGGCGGGCTGGTGGCGGCGTTTTTCACGCGCAACCGGATCGCGGCGGCGATCATCACGATCCCGCTACTCGTCCTCATGGGCCTTTCAGGTGGGCTCGACCTGTCACGCGCGTCCGACCTCAGCCTCAGCGCGGTTCTCTTCACCGACACGCGAGGCATCGCCGTCGCCGCCTGGGTGCGCTCGCACACGAGCCCGACCGCGACCTTCGCGGTGGCGGATGAGCACAACAGCCCGATTCCCACCCTCGCCGGCCGGCGCGAGCTCACGGGCTACCCGGGGTGGCTCTGGACCTACGGCCTGAGCGACTACGTGCAGAAGGAGGCCGACCTCAAGGCGATCCTGGACGGTGATCCGTCCGCGCCTGAGCTCGTGCGTAAGTACGCGATCGACTACGTGATGATCGGGCCGCAGGAGATTCCTCGGGGGGCGAGCCGCGCGTACTGGGACCTGCACGGGACCCTCGTCTATGACGATGGGGAGTACGCCGTGTACAGGGTCGATCCCGGGTAGATTTGTCGCCGTGCCGGATCCGCTGCGCGACCCCGATCAGATCCAGGATGCGCTGCGGCTTGTCGAGCGTGAGGCCGAGGCCTATCTCGCGACCGTCGATGAAGCGCTTGTTCGTCCGCTCGGCCGACCTGCCATCGACGGCGGCCTGCCGGCCGAGGGCATCGGCTCGCTGCGGGCGCTGACCGAGCTGGTCGCGGCTTCGACGGAGGGTGCGACCCGATCCACCGGGCCGCGCTTCTTCCACTTCGTGATGGGCGGAGTGACTCCCGCGGCGCTGGGGGCGGACTGGCTGACGTCGACGCTCAACCAGAGCGCCTACAACTGGGTCAGCTCGCCGCTCGCATCGCGAATCGAGCAGGTGGCGCTGGCGTGGCTCAAGGAGCTGTTCGGCATCCCCGCGAGCTGGAGCGCTGTGATGACCTCGGCCGCGACGACGGCGAACGTCGTGGGGCTGGCCTCAGCCCGACGCTGGTGGGGCCTTCGACACGGAGTCGACGTGGACGGCCAGGGATTCTCGGGGCTGCCCGCGGTGCCGGTGTTCGCCGGCGGCTACCTCCATGCCAGCGCGGTCAAGGCGCTGGGCATGGTCGGGATCGGGAGGGAGCGGCCGACGATCCTCGCCGACGCCGCGACAGGCCGCATCGACCTGGCTGCGCTGAGCCAAGCGCTGGAATCGCTCGGCGGCCGGCCGGCGCTCGTGATGGCCACCGCGGGCGACGTCAACACCGGCGAGTTCGACCCGCTGAAGGAAATGGCCGCGCTAACGAAGAGGTATGGAGCGTGGCTCCACGTCGACGGCGCCTTCGGCCTGTACGCCGCCCTCACGCCGCGCACGCAACACCTGGTCGACGGGCTCGACGGCGCGGACTCGATCGCCGTCGACGGCCATAAGTGGATGAACGCGCCCTACGACACGGGATTCGCGTTCGTGCGCGATCAGGGCGTCCACGCCGGCGCGTTCTCCGCGAGCGCCGCCTATCTCGGCTCCGAGGCGCTAGCGCGCCCTGTTTTCGGCAACCTCGGTTCTGAGATGTCGCGCCGCGCCCGCGCGATTCCAGTGTGGGCGACGCTGCGCGCCTACGGACGCGACGGCTATCGCGCGATGATCGAGCGCCACCTGGCGCTGGCGCAGCGTGTCGCGCGCCAGGTCGACGAAGCACCCGACCTGGAGCGGCTCGCCGGCGTCCCGCTGAACATCGTCTGCTTCCGATTCCATCCGGCCGGTGCTGACGAGCGGCAGCTCGATGAGCTGAATCGCAAGTTGGGCGAGATGGTGCTCGAGGACGGCCGGGTCTACTTCGGCACGACCGAGTACGCGGGCAAGGTTGCCTTCCGGCCGGCGATCGTGAACTGGCGCACGAAAGAGAAGGACGTGGACCTGATCGTCGAAGTCACCCGCGAGCTCGGCGCAAAGCTGATGTCGACCATGGAGCCCACGGCGACGACGGCCTGACCCTCGGTCAGGGCGCGGGGATGCTTACCGGTGGTCGCTCGCTGCCGGCGGCCGCGGCTGTAGCGGTCGGGGCCCGCGGCGCCGATTCGGCGCTGGACTCGATCGACTGCTCCAACCGGCGCGCGAGTCGCTTCATCTCGCGGTCGCCCCTGTCCAGGCGGTTGACGATCTGCAGCAGGATCTCGTCCTGGTGCATCAGGTGGTTCATCAGCGCTTTGAGCTCTTCCTCCGCCTTGACGTTCAGCTCGTAGTCCTGCTGCGAGCGGAGCCGGTCGCGGTCGGCGAGGCGGTTGAGGGCCATGAGGACGATGGAGACCCAGATCGCCGCCTCGAGGCTAAGTGTGAAGTTGAGAAACAGGAAGGGGTACGGGTCCCAGTGGCGGATCAGGCCGACCACGTTGAGCAGGATCCACACGATCATGAGGCCCACCTGGGCGAGCACGAAGATCCAGCTGCCGACCAGGCGGGCGAAATCGTCGGCGACGCGATCGGAGAAAGTGAGCTTGCGCTCGACCTCGCGGTTGAGGTCGCGGACCGGCGGATGGTCGTGCTGGTGCTTGATCAGGTCGCGCGCGATGTCTTCGATTTCTCTGCCGATCGACATGGGGTCCTTCCTTTGGATTGCTGCGTTTCGAGGCTGCGCTGCATAGCTTCGCGCAAAAGACCCCCGGGTGGCTACGGAAAGTAAGGTGGCGCGCGTCGCGGGTCAGCGGTAGTCGTGCGAGCGCTGGCGCGGCCGGGGCACGCCCTCGAGGGCTTCGATGTGGCTCGCGAGGACCGAATAGACCCCGTCCTGGCGCTGCATCACGCCGTCGATGACGAGGATCGGTTGGCGGTTGGCGATCTGCCGGTAGCGGTCGTAGACGTCGGGCTTGATCGTCACGTTGACCTGGCCGAACTCGTCCTCGAGGGTGAAGAAGCGGATCTTCTTGGCGGTGGAAGGCGCCTGGCGCGTGATGACCAGGCCCGCCACGCGCACCCGCTGGCCGCTTCTGATCGAAGGCAGCCGGTTGCTCTCCAGCGCTCTCAGCTCGCGCAGGCGGTCGCGGCAGAAGTGGATCAGGTGGTGGCCGGTGGAGAGGTCGGAGATCCGGTACTCGAGCTGGTTGGCGTCGAAGGCGTCGATGCCGGGCAGCGCGGGCGCGGTGGCGTCGAGGTGCAGCTCGGACTGTTGGTCGATGCCTTTGCGCAGGCCCTGGCCGTGCCAGCGTTCCTGCCAGCCCCAGAGCAGCTCGCGTCTCGGCCGGCCGAGGGCGTCGAAGGCGCCGACCATGACCAGGTTGCGGACGGCGCGCGGGCCGACCGGGCCGCCGCGCAGGCGGTTGATGAAATCGTCGAAGGAGGTGTACGCGCCGGCGCGGTCGCGCTCGGCCACGATCGCGCTGCGCCCATCCTCGCCGAGGTCACGGACGTAGTTGAAGCCGATGCGCATCGCATAGGCGTCGTTCCCGTTGACGTGGCGCTCCGGCAGGCACCGCACGCTGGAGTGGTTGACGTCGACCGGCAGAACGGTCATCCCATGTCGCTTGAAGTCCTCGACCAGGACGCTCGGGTGGTAAAAGCCCATCGGCTGGTTGTTGAGCAGGCCGCATCCGAACTCGACAGGATGGTTCAGCTTCAGCCACGCCGTCTCGTACGAGGTCCGGGCGAAAGCCGCGGCGTGGGAGCGGCAAAAGCCGTACACGGCGAAACCCTGCACGGCGGCAAACAGCTGGTCGGCGACCTCACGCGGCACCTCGTTGGCGAGGCAGCCGCCGATGAAGTCTTCTTCCAGCGATGACATCTCCACCCGGTTGAGGTGACGCGTCATCGCCCTGCGGAAACCGTCGGCTCGGCTCGGCGACATGCCGGCGACGTGCATGGCGATCTCGATGATCTGCTCCTGGTAGAGGATCACGCCCAGCGTGTCCTTCAGCACGGGCTCGAGCAGCGGATGCGGATAGGTCACCACCTCGCGACCCTGCTTGCGCCTGATGTAGGGGTGTACCGCGTTGCCGTGGATCGGTCCAGGCCGGATGATCGCGACCTCGACCACGAGGTCGTTGAACGACTGCGGGCGCGTTCGGGGCAGCGTCTGCATCTGGGCGCGCGACTCGATCTGGAACAGCCCGATCGTGTCCGCGGCGCTGCACATCTCGAAGACGCCGGGGTCATCGAGAGGCAGCTGGTCGAGATCAGGTCTTTCCCCTGACTTTTCCTTGATCAGCTCGAGCGCCTCGGCCACCACGGACAGCGTGCGCAGGCCGAGCATGTCCATCTTGATCAGGCCCAGGTCCTCGACGTCGTCCTTGTTGAACTGGACGACGCGGCGGCCTTCCATGGTGGCGGGCTCGACAGGAGCGATGTCGACCAGCGGCTCACCTGTGACCAGCATCCCGCCGTTGTGGATCGATAGGTGCCGTGGAAACTCGATCACCTCGCGGCACAGCTCGAGGAACTGCTGCCAGCTCTGCGGCCGCATGTCAGGCGGCGGGACCGCACCCGTCATCGAGTCCGCCACGTCCTCGGTGAACCAGCGGTCGACTCCTTTGGCGAGCCTGTCGAGCAGCTCGGCGGAAAAGCCGAGCGCCTTGCCGACCTGCCGGATCGCCATCCGCGGCTGGAATGTGACCACGTTGCAGACCATCCCTGTCCGCTCCCAGCCGTACTTCTCGTAGATGTACTGAATGACCTGCTCGCGATGCTCGGTCGAGAAATCGATGTCGATGTCCGGCGTGCTCGTCATCTCCTCGTGCAGGAAGCGCTCGAAGAGGAGGTTGTGCTCGATCGGGTCGACGCGAGTGATGCCAAGCACGTAGGCGACGATCGAGTCGGCGGCCGAGCCGCGGCCCTGACCGGGGACACCATGGTCTTTGGCGAAGCGCATGAGGTCCCAGTTGATCAGGAAAAACTCGGCTAGCCCGGTCTTCTCGATCACCTCGAGCTCGTGCTGGAGCCGCCGTGTGACCGCGGACGTGATGGGCCGGTACCGCTCACGCAAGCCTTCGAAGCAGAGCTTGTAGAGAAACGAGAAGGGTGTCTCTCCGGCCGGCACGGGATAGCCGGG
>DATEHQ010000022.1:0-11948 GCA_035279525.1 Candidatus Dormiibacterota bacterium | reverse complement strand
AGCGGTCGACGAGCTTGCGGCACTTCGCGCCCGCCTCCTCGATGGACGCATTCCCCGCCCGGCCGAACAGCGAATCCAGCTGCTCCTCGGTCGCCAGGTTCCCGCGGTGGGCGAGCGAACGCAGAACGAGGTAGTCGAGGGTCGCGCCGAGCATCGATTTGCCGTCTCCTTGTTGGAGCCCTGATCATCGGGGACGTGTGCTGCGCCCCGAGTAAACGGACGTAGTCCGATCAGCACATGATTTCGCTGCGCAGCACCCCCCCTTTCGCGAGGCGCGCTTTCCACGCGATGGTCGGAGCCGGTTCCCTGGTGTCGAACCGCTTGGATACCCAGCCGGAGATCGGGTCGAGGTCCCCGTGGCGGACGCCGGCCGTCGCCCCCTCGGCACGCGGAAGGCGGAGGAGGAGCGTTTTAGCGTCCCCGCGGAGCGCATACCCGTCGGCTAGGGGCTCGACCCGGCATCGATCGCTGCAGTGGAAAAAGAGCTCGACGTCGTGCGCCCCGGCCATATGCAAGATGTCCCAGATCACGATCCGCCTCGAACGCTTTTCGAGCGCGATGCGGCGCCGGTGCATCACGGGGTCGACGAGCCGCAGATAGCCGGTGTGCCAGCCCTCGAAGAGGTCGCGCTCGGCAGAAGGCCGCCACAGGCTGCAGCCGGCCGCGGCTTTTCCGAGCCACATGAACTTTCCTCCCGGTTGCGACTGGCTCAGGCCGTCGATCCGCACGGTGCTGTGGGCCGCGGTGCCGCGAAAGTAGTCGCGCCAAACGCCCTGCGTGTGGTACGCGTAGGTGCCGGGATCGACGAAGAACTCCTGTCCTCCGACCGACAGGGTGAAGGCGAGGGCGTCGGCGTGGCCGTGCGCTGCGATCGACTGATAGCCCAGAGGGCCGGCATCCGCGATCAGCCGGATCTCGTCTTCGGTCTCGAAATCGCAGCCCAGAATGTAGTAGCCGCCCTCGGGAAACACCCGCCTCACCGGGAGCCACGTTGCATCGACGGCCAGCGATTGAAACGCCGCGTCCGCGCCGCTGCCCAGGAGCCAGCGCGTCTTGTCGTCCAGTGCGCCCGCCTTCGCCTTGAAATCGCCCCGGCGAAAGAGGATGGCGCCGGTGGCGAGCAGCGACCTGAAGGGGCATTGGCCCGGTTCCTGCGAAAGCCTGACGACGAGCGCGTCGTCGGAATCGCCGAACCTCGGGACGTGGCCCCCGGCGTCCATGATCGAAGCGAGGTATTCGAGCATCGTCTCGATGCGCGATTCGAACGCGGCGGAAAACGGCCGCCCGTTCGCTCTGCCCGCGAGAAGCGGGAGCAGGAGCAGGTCGAGAACGAACTGCTGGTAGGAGGTCGCCTGCTCGCGGTTGACACCGTCGGAGGCGTTCTGCAGCAGGGCCTCGCGCTCGAGGACCGCCTTCGCCTCCTCCACCCACGCGCGGGCGCAGGGCCAGTGAGGCCACGTGGTTCCGGCGATGTACAGCCCCGCCGCCTCCCCGAGGAGATGGTTGTTGGCCGAGGAGTAGAGCGAGAAATTCCGGCGGACGAACTGCGCGTGCCGGAAGACCGACTCCAGCCAGCGCGCCCTGAAGCGCGCGCCCCCGGCGTCCCGAAACGGGGCCGAGAAGGCGCCGCCGATGAGCTGCCACGCGACGGACCAGTTCACCAGCCTGATCGCCGCCTCGAGCGCGCTCGACCAGTTCGGCCCCATCGGGTAAGGGCAGGCCCGGAACCAGCTCTCCAGATGCTCCCGGATCACGTAGAAATGCCGGGAGTCGCCGCCCAGCGCATAGGCCTGCGCGAGCGTCACGATGTGGTGGTGGCGGTTGGGCTCCCACAGGTACTTGATGTCGCCGACCCGCCGCGGATCGCGGTAGTCGAGCAGCATGCCGAAGGCGAGCTGCCCTTCCACCCCGGTCTTGGGATCGCGATTCCAGCACGGCGGGGCGCCGAGCCGGACGTCGCCCAGCGCGAAGACGTCGAACCTCCCTTGAGCGATGCGATCGGCGGCGGACAGATACCGGCCGGCGTCGACTTCCGCTCTGGGGTGGATCCAGCGACTGGACGTCTGCGCGAGATCGGGCGTCGGGACCGCTTCGCGGCGCGCGAGCCCCCAGCGCTCGGCCCGCATCGCGAAAGACCGCAGCGCCCTGTGGCGCACCTCCGGAAGGGACATGCAGCGCAGCCGGTTCAGGCGCCAGCGCAGGCCCGCAACGGTCTCAGACATATTGCCGGTGCCACAGCTCGAGATTCAACAGGGCCCAAAGAAGCTTCTCGTGGTTCTGCCTGCCGCCGAGGTGCTCGGCGAGCATGCGGTCGAGCACGCGCCCGTCGTAGTACTTCCGGGTCCGCGACGAAGCGCTCTGCAGATGATCGAGCAGGTAGTCGCGCATGTCGCCGCGCAGCCAGTCGCTGACCGGTACGCGGAAGCCGACCTTCGGCCGCGCGAGGATGCGTTCGGGAAGCAGGCGCCGGACCGCTGCGCGCAGGATCCATTTTCCGCGGAGGCCCCGCACCCGGTAGCGGTCGGGCAGCGAGGAGACGAACGCCGCGAATTCGTGATCGAGGAACGGCACCCGCGCTTCGATCGATGCGGCCATCGTCATGCGGTCTGCGCGCTCGAGGAGGTTGTCGGGCAGCCAGCTCGTCTGGTCGAAATAGAGGATCCGCTGCAGGGAGCTGGACCGCGGGTCGGAGTCGAATGGAGGTCCGTGACGGGCCGGACGCCCGTTTACGCGGAGGACAGCGAGCCGGTCCCGCTCCTCGCGATTCAAGGCGCCGAACCAGCGCACATAGCGCTCGCGCCGGTCTTCGATGTTGAGATTGGCGACGGCCGTCTTCACGCGGCGAAAGCCGTACGGCAAGGCGTTGGCGAGCGGCCCGATCAGGCGGCGGCGCAGCGCCCCCGGCAGAAGCTGGAATCCGCGCGCGGCGCGCTCGGCGAGATGCTTGGGATACCCGCCCAGCAGCTCGTCGCTGCCCTCCCCGGTCAGCACCATCTTGACGCTGCGCGAGGCCTCGCACGCGAGCATGTTGATCGCGATGTCCGAAGGCTCGGACACCGGCGCGTCGCGGCAGGCGACCAGCCGCGGCAGCCGTTCGATCAGATCTGTGTGGGACACCACGATCTCCTGGTGCCGCGTGCCGAAGTGCCGCGCCACTTCCGCGGCATAGGCGAGCTCGCTGTAGCGGCCTTCGCGAAAGCCCACCGAGAATGTCCTGACGAGCGAGTTGTGGCGGGTCATGAGCGCGACGATGGTCGACGAGTCGATCCCGCCCGAGAGAAAGGCGCCGAAGGGCACGTCGCTCACCATCTGCAGCCTCACCGCCTCCTCGAGGCGGACCAGGAACTCGGCGACAAGATCGCCCCCGGCTCGGGGCGGGGGATGCGGCGCCTGGTCCGGCGCGGTCCAGTACCGCTCTTCCCTGAGCGTCGTGCGCTCCCACACGGCCGTCGTGCCCGGCATCAGCTTCCGGATGCCGCTGAAAAGCGTTCCCGGCCCGGGAACGTAGCGATACGCGAGGTAGTCCCAGACGGCGTGGAGATCGGCGGAGACCGCCATGCCCGGAACGCAGAGCAGCGCCTTGATCTCCGACGCGAAATAGAGGTCGCCGCCGTCCTCGTAGAGGAACAGGGGCTTTTCCCCGAAGCGGTCGCGCGCCAGGAACAAGCGCTCCCTGTTCGCGTCCCAGATCGCGAACGCGAACATGCCGCGCAGTCGATGGACGACGTCGCTTCCCCAGTGCTGGTAGGCGCGCAGCAGCACCTCGGTGTCGGAATCGAGGGCGAAGCGGTAGCCGAGCCGGCGCAGCTCGCCGCGCAGCTCGCGAAAGTTGTAGATCTCGCCGTTGAAAGTCAGCGCGAGCCCGGCGGCCGCGTCGCACATCGGCTGGCGCGCTCCTTCCGGATCGATGATCGCCAGCCTCCGGTGCCCCAGCGCTATCTGCTGGCCGGTGGCGCACTGAAAGCGGCACGTGCCGTGGCCGTCCGGCCCGCGATGAGCCATCGCGCCGAGCATGGAGGACAGCACCTCGGCCGGAGGCGCGCGTCTGGCGATCCATCCCGCGATTCCGCACATGGATCAGAACCTGCTCAAGGCGTTCGCCCGCCGGTCGCGCACAATTCGGAATAGAGGCTGCGGATTTGCTCCGCCAGGCCGTCGATCGAATAGCCGGCGGCGATCCGCTTCCTGCACGCGGCGCTCATGCGCGCGAGCAGCTCCCGGTCCGCGGCCAGCTTTCCGATCGCGCGGGCGATGCTTTGCGGGTCTCTCGGCGAGAGCAGCAGCCCGTGCACGCCGTCGACGACGATGTCGGGAATACCGCCCACGCAGGTGGCGATCGCCGGAACGCCCGCCGCCATGCTTTCGAGCAGCGCGTACGGAAGCCCTTCGCCGTGGCTCGCGAACAACGTCGCGTCCGTCGCGCCGAGCAGCCGGGCCTTGTCCTCGCCGAATACCGGCCCCGCGAACGAAACTTCGCCCGCGAGCCCGAGGTCTTCGGCCCGCCGCTTCAGGCGCAACTGCTCGGGGCCGCTTCCCGCGACCACGAGCCGCGCCCTCGTCCCTTCGGCGCGCGCAAGCGCCAGTCCTTGCAGCGCGTCGTCGAGGCCTTTCTCGCGCGCGAGCCGTCCGACGTACGCGAGCCGCAGCGGGGAAGCGGGGTCGGGTCGCGTGCGCGCGACCGCCGCGTACCGGGCGCAATCGATGCCGTTGGGCAGCAGGAGGACCCGCTGCCCGGGAACGAATTCGCGGTAGGCCTCGAGCTCCACGCGCGCGAGGACAACGAGCGCATCCGGCAGCCGCAGCGTCGCCCGGAGAACGTCTTCGAAAATGCGGCTAGCGCCGAAGAAACACTGCGGCAGGGAGCCGCCGTGCACCTGCCAGAGGACACGCGCGCCGCACGTCTTCGCCACGATCAGGTAGGCGAGGTCCCGCCAGTAGGCGCGGGCGTTGAGCGCGGTATTGATGTGCACGACGGCCACGCGGCGCACGAGTATCGTTGCGGCCAGGAGCACGGGGCTGACGAGCAATCGCCAGGCAAAGGCCGCGCGGCTTTCTCTCCGCCCCTCGCGTCCCACCTGGAAATGCGCGAGCGAGAACTCGCCGGCAAGCCGCGAGGCGAAGAGAAGATTGAGATGCGTGCTGACGCCGCTCACCGCTGCGCGGTGGGGACCGAGGAGGAGCACGCAAGGCCGCCTCACGGCAGGCATCCCCCGTTCCGCCCGGCGAGGAGCCGGTAGGCCTGCTCCGCGGCGAGCCGGTGCCCGAGGCCGTTAAGGTGCCGGTCCAACGGGTAGTAGTCGAAATGGCGTCCGTGGAGCCCGAAGTGCTCGCGATAAACCGGCTCGAGGTCCGCGACGCGATAGCCGAGAGCGGCGGCTCGCCGCATGAAATACGCCCTGGCCCCGGGCAGGTCTGCCGGAGCCGCCGCGAGTCGCGGGTCGTAGATGGCGTAACGGTCTCCGTCCACGAGAAATGCGATGCAACGCGCCGGGATTCCCGATCCCACCTCCAGATCCGCGAGGAAGCGGTCGACTGCGGCGTACTGCGCCCCTCCCTCCTGCGCCGACACGGCGGCTTTCGCTTCGTGGAACAACGGTCCGAGCCGCGGAAGGGTGAAGCGCAGGTTCTGGGTTACGTAACGAAAAAGATAGAGGTCCCCGACGCTCTGGCGGACGCGGGTGAACCAGGGATGGACTTTCCTGGGATGGAGCGTGAGCTTCAGTCCGTGAGCCGTCGGGCGAAAATAGCGGTACCCGGGCTGATCGACGAGGCTCCCGGCGATATCCCCGTCCACGATCAGGAACACGGCTGCGCGCGGCGAGAACTCCGCCGACGCCTGCCGCACCAGCGCGAGGTAGTCTGCCATCGACATCCCAGAGAGGCCCAGACCATAGACCGGCTCCTTCGTCCCGAGCATGCTCCCCAGAACCCCCTGCAAGGTATCGCGGTAGTCGTTCATCTGCGACTCGATATAGCTGTCGCCCACCACGATCACGGGATGCGAGCCGGGCACGTAGTCGAACGGCGCGAGCTGGCCGTAGTTGTTCGTCCGGCCATGGCGGGCGTCCCGCATTTCCCAGGTCATCGAGTACGTGAACGGCCGGTGCGCCTGATAGGTGCGCAGCGGCCTGTCCTCCACCCGATCGGCTTGATACAGCCCCACGCACACCGGAAGAAGGCGAAGGGCCAGCTCCAGCGCGACGAGCGCCGCAGCCGCTCCCGCGCAGAACAGCCCTGCGCGCCGCAGCGCGAGCCGCGCCCGCTCAGAAGTTGAAATAGATGAACTCGGAGGCGCCGCGGGAGCCATTGATCATCGCCAGAAGAGAAATGAGGACCGACAGGGCGCCCAGGGCAGACCAGGAATACGACGGTCCGCTGGCGCCGGAAAGGGTCGCCTTGAGCCGCGCGACGACCTGCTGCGAATTGGGCAGGCCCCAGGCCATCGCGAGCAGCGCGGCGATCCACGCGATCCGACGGGCGCCGCCCGAAACCGCGGGATCGAGCGACGGCGCAACGCCGTGCAAACCCGCCATCGCCCCGAGAATATTGAGCGCCGCCGGTAGCGAGGGCGCGCGGAAGAACACCCACGCGGCGACGACGGCGAGAAACGTGAGCGCGGTTCCCGCAACGCGCCCCGTGATGGTGTGGCGTTCGGGATCATGGCCCGGCACATCGGCGCGAAACGCGCGCCAGGCGTGATTGCACGCCAGGTAGAGGCCGTGCAGGCCGCCCCAGACAACGAAAGTCCAGCCGGCGCCGTGCCACAGCCCGCCGAGCAGCATCGTCGCCATCAGGTTGAGGTAGCGCCGCGTCCGCCCGAGCCGGTTGCCGCCGAGGGGGATGTAGAGATAGTCCCGCAGAAACCGCGACAGCGTCATGTGCCACCGACGCCAGAAATCGATGATGTCGTGCGCCTTGTACGGAGAGTCGAAGTTCAGCGGGAGGTCGACGTTGAACAGCTTCGACAGGCCGATCGCCATGTCCGAGTAGCCGGAGAAATCGAAATAGATCTGCACCGCATACGCCAGGGCTCCGAGCCACGCATCGACCAGCGTCGGCTGGAAGGACGGGCCGGCGTCGAAGACCGGCCCGACGAACGGCTGTACGCCGTCGGCGAGCACCACCTTCTTGAAAAGGCCGATGAGGAACAGAACGGCGCCGATGGTGAAGTTCGTCGCGTCGAAACGGTAGGTCCTCCGGTCCGCGAACTGCGGCATCATCTCCGAGTGGTGCAGGATGGGCCCGGCAACAAGGTGGGGAAAATAGCTCACGAACAGCAGGTAGTGCACCGGGCTGGATTCCCGCGCTTTGCCCTGGTAGGTGTCCGCCAGGTACGCGATCTGGGTGAAGGTGAAGAAGGAGATGCCGATGGGGAGAACGATATGCTCCAGGTGCCAGCCGGCACCGGTGAGCGCGCTGACGGTATCGGCGAAGAAGTTCGCGTACTTGTAGTACGCGAGCAGCCCGAGGTTGAACGCGATCGCCGCGGTCAGCAGCAGACGGCCGTCGCGCGGTCGCCGTCCGTCGCGCAGCCGGAGGATTCCGCGCGCCATCACGTAGTTCACCGCGATGGACGCCAGGAGCAGCAGGACGTAGCGCGGGTTCCAGCAGCCGTAGAAAAATACCGAGGCCAGGCCCAGCCACCCGGCCGCCAGCGTCGCCCGTCCGCTCGCTGCGAGGACGAAGAACAGCAACGCCGCTACGGGAAGAAAACCGTAGATGAACCCGTAGGAGTTGAACAGCACGCGCGGCGCGAGCTTCCACGACGGCTCATGGCGTGACGTCGAAGGCGTCCACCACGATGGCGGTGCCGTTCGACGCCGGATCGCTCGTCCCAGTTGCCTGTACCGTGATCGTATGCGTGCCCGCGGCAAGTCCCGGCTGGGCGAAGAGGACGTTCTGCGGTCCGTCGGTCGCGGCATAGGTATCAACGCTCCCGGCGAGATTCCCGTCTATGAGGACGCGCGCGATCCCGCCTTGCGGCCCGCGCAATCCGATCCAGCTCACGGACGTCCCGGTGAATACGAAGCTTGCCTGGTCGTTCGATGCCGTCGATACCGCCGCGGTCCCCTCGCTGTAGGGACTATCGATATTCCCGAGCAGCCAACCGGGCGTGTACGTGATCGCCGGGTCCGTATCCTCGTGGCGGGTACCCGAGGTGGTGACGTCGAACGCGTCCACGTTGATGATGGCGGCGCTCGCGGCCGGATCCTTCTTACCCGTCACTTGGATCGTCAGGGTATGCGTCGCGTCGGCAAGGCCCGCCGCCTTGAAGAGTTCCGACTGGACCTGTTGGGCGTGGACAGCGTCCCCGGCGCCAAAGGTGTTCACCTGAGACACGAACGTACCGTCGAGAGACACGCTCGCGATCCCGTTCTGCGGACCGCGGGCGCCGAGCCAGCGGACCCCTGTGCCCTTGAACGTGAACGTGGCTTGATCGCCGGCGGTGATTGAACCCGATGCGGTCCCGCCGCTCCACAGGTCACTGGTGTCGCCGTGAACCCAGCCGCCGCCTGTATACATAAGGGCGGCATCCGTGTCCTGCAGGCGCGAGATCGTCGCGGCGGGCACGTCGAACGCGTCCAAGATGATGAACGCGAGCTGGGCCGCGGCGTTGTTCTGGCCGGTGGCCTGTATGGTCAGCGTGTGGCTCGCGTTCGTCAGGCCGGTCACCGTGAACATCGGGACCTGCACCTCCGCGGTCTTCGAGAAAGTATCGATCTGCGAGACCATGTTCCCGTCCAGGAACACCTGGGCGATGCCGGTCTGCACCGAGCGCCCGCCGATCCAGCTGACCGAGGTCCCGGTGAAGGTGAAGGTCGCCTGCGCGCCCGCGGCGTTCGTGACCGCTGCAGTCCCGCCGCTCAGTCCACCCTGCGCATCGGAGCTCCAGCCCGACGTGTAGGCGATGGAAGGATCGGTCTCCTCGAAGCGCCGGGTTGCCGGAGGCGGCGACGCGTTGACCACCGTGACCGTGATCGGCGAAGAGTTCGTGCTGTTGCCAGCGGCATCGCGTGCCACCGCCCTGAGAGTGTGCGGGCCGTCGGGCGAGGCCGTCGTGTCGACGGTGATCGAATACGGCGCTGTCGTGTCCTCGCCGAGCACCGTTCCGTCGCCCTGGAACTGCACGCTCACCACCCCGACGTTGTCGGTCGCGTTGGCGCTCACCGTCACCATCCCCTTGACCGTCGCGCCGTTCGCCGGCGCAGTAATGCTCACGGTCGGCGGCATGGTGTCCGGCGGTGGGCCGTTGCTCACGGTCACCGTCACGGACGCGGAGAGGGTGCTGTTGCGGGCGGCGTCGCGCGCCACCGCGGTGAGAGCGTGCGGGCCGTCGGGATAGGCGGTGCTGTCGACCGATATCGAATACGGTGCGGTCGTGTCCTCGGCGCCGAGCGGCGTGTTGTCACCGAAGAACTGCACACCGACCACGCCCACATTGTCGGACGCGCTCGCCGTGATCGTCACCGTCCCCTTCACCGTCGCGCCGTTCGCCGGCGCGGTGAGGCTCACCGACGGCGGAGTGGTGTCGGGGGGCGGCGGGGGCGGCGCGTTGTCGACGGTGACCGTTACCGACGAGGACGTGAACGTCAGGCCAAGCAGGCCGGCGCGCGCCACCGCGCTCAGCGTGTGCGTGCCGTTGCCGGAACTCGCGGTATTCCAGGAAACCGAGTACGGCGCGCTCGTGTCCTCGGCGCCGAGGTTCGCGCCGTCGAGCTTGAACTGCACACCCGCCACGGTGAGCGCGCCGATGATGCTCACGCTTGCGCTCACCGGAACCGTGCCGGCGACCGTCGACCCGGACGCCGGCGCGGTCATCGTGACCACCAGGCTGCCCAGCAACTGGGCGAACGCCGGGGCGGAGGACCAGGCCGTGCCGGAGATGGCCAGCAGAACCGCCGCCGCCCTCTTCGCGTTCATGGCGTTCGCGTTCCTCGCCTCGGCGGCACGCTCACGGGATCACGTCGTAAGCGTCGATCAGGATCCAGGCGTTCGTCGAAATCGCGTTCTTGCCCGCCACCTCGATCGTGAGCGTGTGCGTTCCCCGGGCGAGTCCGCTCGTCGTGTAGTCGGTGTGCTGCGGCCCCTCCGTCGGAGCGTAGGTATCGAATTCCTCGACGAAGGCGCCGTCCAGCGAGATCCGGGCGATGCCCGTCTGCGGTCCGCGCGCGCCGATCCAGCTGATCCCCGTTCCGGTGAACGTGATAGTCGCCTGCGCGCCCGTCGTCTCGGATTCCGCGGTGGCGCCCTCGCTGTAGGCCTTGTCGCGGTTGTCCTGGACCCAGCCGGGACCGTAGGCGATGGCCGGGTCGGTGTCCTGATGGCGCACGCCGGAGGTGATCACCTCGAACGCATCGACGACGACAATGGCGTCGCTCGCGGCGGGGTTGCGCTGGCCGGTAACCTGGATCGAGATCGTGTGGCTCGAGTCGGACAGACCGTTCGCCGTGAAGATCGGCGCCTGGATGTGCTCGGCGGGCGCATAGGTGTCGAGGTTGCTAGCCACCTGCGCCCCGTCGATGAATACGTTCGCCATTCCTGTCTGAGGCCCGTTCGCGCCGATCCACGTCACGGCGGTGCCGGTGAAGGTGAACGTCACTTGGGCGTTCGCCTGATTGGCGAGCGCGGCGATCCCCGCGCTCCACGGCCTGCTGGTGTCGTTCTGCACCCAGTTGCCCGTGCTGAAGCTCACCGACGGATCGGTTTCCTGAAGACGCGAGATCGTCACCGCGGGAACGTCGAATGCGTCGATCACGATGAGGTTCCCGCTCGCCGCAGCGTTCTGCTGACCGGTGACTTCGATCGTCAGCGTGTGGGTCGTGTTGGCGAGGTCGGCGGCCTCGAACATTGGCACGCGGATCTCCTCGGTCTTCGAGTACGTATCGACGTTCCTCTGGAATACGCCGTCGACGGACACGCTGGCGATGCCGGTGCCGGGTGCGCGGCCGCCGATCCAGGTCACCGAGGGCCCGGTGAAGGTGAAAGACGCCTGCGCGCCGGGGGCGGTCGAAAGCGCGGCCGTGCCGCCGCTCCAGGTCTTGCTGGTGTCGCCCTGGTTCCAGCCGGAGGTGTAGCTGATCGACGGATCGGTTTCTTCGAAGCGTGCCGACGGGGGAGGCGGCGGCGGTGGCGTCGTGTCGTTGGCTACCGTCACGGTCACGGGATTGGAAGTGAACTGGAGGCCGCCGATCAAGGTTCGCGCCACGGCGGTCAGGGAATGCGAGCCGTTGCCCGCGGTCGTCGTGTTCCAGGAGATCGAGTACGGCGCGCTCGTGTCCGCGCCGCCGAGATTGGCGCCGTCGAGCTGAAATTGAACGCTCGAGACCGTAAGGAGACCCACGACGCTCACGGTCGCGCTGACCGGAACGGTGCCGGAGACCGTCGCGCCGGGAGCCGGCGACGAGATCGTCACCACCAGACTGCCCAGCTGCGCCTGGGCCTGAGCCGGTATCAGGGGAATGATGGAGGACGCGAGGAGGACGATCGCATTGGCGTGCCGCATGAGTCTTTTCATGAGTGGCTCCGTCGGTTGTTGGCTTTCCGTTTGGGCGCCCGCCAGTCTTGGATTTCAATGTGTAGCGTTGACGCCGTCGGCATGCTCCGGATGGACTGTCGTCCCCTCTCCGCAGATTGCGAGCAGAAGACGCTCGTAGCGGTCCACCATGGTCCTCTCCGAAAAGTGCGCTTCGACCATGGCGCGGGCCTCGCGGCCCATTCTCGCGGAGACTTCCCGGTCGGCCAGGACCGCGAGCTTGTCAACGAATGCCCGCGTGTCGCCCGGCGGGAACAGAAAGCCGTTTCGCCCCGGAAAGATCATCTCCGGAGCGCCGCCGACGTCGGAATGGACGACCGGCCGGCCCAGGGCCATCGACTCTATCGCCGACAGCGAGAAAGCCTCGGTAAGGCTGCACAGGGCCATGGCGTCGCAGGCGACGACGTGAAGGCGC
>DATEHQ010000021.1:0-18881 GCA_035279525.1 Candidatus Dormiibacterota bacterium | reverse complement strand
TGGACTGGTTCAAGGCCTGGCCGGCGCTGCTGGTCCCGCGATCGCCGGCGCCGCAATCCAGACGGCCGCGCTCGGCACCCCGTTCTTCGTCGCTGGAACCACCAAAGCCCTCTATGACATAGCTCTCTACATTGGTTTCAGGCGTCGTAGGGCAGAGCACGAAGTGAGTGCGCCGGCCAGCGCGGGCAATGAGGGCCGTCTTCAATGAGCCCGCCGGATGGGTCGGACTTCGCCGGCGGGCACCGACCGCGTCGAGGGTTCACGGACGTGTGACGCAGCCGCCCGCGATGAAAGCCTTCAGCTGATCGCCATGCTCGCGCACGTGCGCGAGGTTCACGCCGAGGAGCTGCTCGAAGGTCTTGCCGCCGTGCGGATGGCCTGGACTGAGCTTGATCGCGCGCTGTGCGTCGGTCAGTTCGGCCACGGTTTTCCGAACGCGAGCTCGGCAGTAGTCGACGTAGCCGAGGAGCTGATCGCGAGAGTACTTCACGTTTGGGAACCGGGCGGCCCCGAACTCGTCGATGCCCTGGTCTTCAGGTCCGTTCGCGAACTCGGGTGGCGTGGCAAAGCTGCCGATCTCATCCCAGCAGTAGAGGTCGAGAAAGAAGAGGCAGTGGTAGGCGACCAGCCAGAAGGCGGAGAAGACCTGTATCGCCTCCACCGTCCTGCCGTCACCGTCGCCGGCCCTGGGCCACATCCAGGGATCAGAGCGCTTGACGACCCAAAGGCTCGAACCCCAGTGCTCGTCGGGGCAGTCCTTCAGGGCTTCCTCCAAACGATCGATCGCTCGGTCGAAATCGCCCAGCACCCGTCGGAGTCTAGCGGCGGGTTGGATCGAGCCTCTTCGACACCAATCGAGACGCGGTTAGCGCCAGACTTCGGCGGCCACCCGAGCGAAGTTGTCGCCCAGGATCCCCTCGACCGCCTGACCTTCGTAGCCCAGACGCTCGAGAGCTGCGGCTATCTCAGGGAACTGGCTCGGGCTCACGAACTCGAGGGCGCCCTCGTTCCGGTAGCCGTAGCCCTCTGGATACGTGGTAGGAGCCTCCAGGTATTTGTTCAATTCTTCCCGATCGAACACGAAGTCGAGGCCCAGCCCGACGTGCTCTGGGCCCACCAGCCCGACGGTGTAGTCGATTGCTCGAACGATCGCTTCGGTGCTAGCGTGGCTCGCCCCCAGAAAGAGCCCCACTCCATTTATCCCGACCACCCCGCCGGTGGCGGCACAGCCGATGATCTGGTCGTCGTCGATGTTGCGCGGATGGTCCTTCACGCCCGCCGGCACTGAGTGCGAGAAGATGACCGGATCCGCTGAAACCTCGAATAGATCGAACGTCGTCCTCCGCGAGCAGTGCGTCGCATCGACGAACATTCCAACCCGGTTCATCTCGCCGACCACCGCCTTGCCAAACTCGCTGAGCCCCTCGTCCACGTCGTCGTGGCAGCCTCCGCCGGCGCGGTTGTGTCGGTTGTATGCGATGAGCATGGATCGAACCCCGAGGTCGTGGTAGGTCTGGATCATTTCGAGCTCGCCGTCAAGAGGTTCGGTGCCTTCAAGGTCGAAGGCAACGGCCAGACGGCCCTCCGTTGCGGCCCGCTTGACGTCGTCGGCGGTGTCGACCAGCAGATACCGATCTGGCTCGCCGAGGATCCCCCGGCGAAAGGCAGAAAGGACCTTGATCGCGTCAAGAGGAGGCGTCGAGTCCATCCCGACGTTGATCGAGACGAACCCGATCCCTGACTCGGCGTAGAGATCCAGCAACCGGACCGCCGACGGATCTGGCCGCAGCGGCAGGCAGGTGTGCTGATCCCAGGCGATTCCTCTTGTGCCGGCGCGGGCCGCATTGAGTGTCGTCACGACTCGAGTTGCGTAGGAAGTCTAGGGTTCGTCGCTCGCGGCGGGCTCCAGGCAGGTCCGTGCCCTGGTCGCGGGTCCGGCCCGTCAGACCGGACCCGCGCAGGGAATCGCCGAACGGTCGGTGGTCGGCTGGTGTGGGGCTAGCCTACCCCGGCCGCTGCCTTCGCCTTCACCTCGTTGAGCCGGCCCGTCTTCACGTCGTAGACGAAGCCGCGCACGCTCGACTTGTTGGGAATGAAAGGGCTGGCCTGGATGCGCGCGATGGACTGCTTGACGTCATCCTCGAGGTTCGGGAACGCTTCGAGAGCAAACGGCGGCTTGATCCCTACCTCCTTCTCGATCTGACGCTTGACGTCGTCGTCCTTGAACGTGAGCATCCCGCAGTCGGTGTGATGGATGAGCACGATCTCCGTCGTTCCAAGCAGGCGCTGCGAGATCACGAGCGAGCGTATGGCGTCCTCGCTCGCCACTCCGCCCGCGTTGCGAATGACGTGTGCATCGCCTTCTTCCAGGCCGAGGATCTTGTGGACGTCGAGGCGAGCGTCCATGCAGGCGATGACGGCAAGGTGCTTGGCCGGCGGCATCGGCAGGCTGCCTTTGCCGAAGGACTTCGAATACGCCTCGTTGTTGCGAATCAAGACATCGGTAACGCTCACGGTGAGGCCTCCTAGGGAAGTTTCCCACGCAAAAAAGGTGGAGAAGAACCGATGACCAGCGACTGTGTCGCGGTCTTAGGCTGCTGTTGACCGGCTCAGCCGGTACAGAGCGCGGAGGCGCAGCGTCCGAAGTCGATCGCGATCCGACGCGTCAGGCGGGATGCCATGCCACCATCAAGCATAGACCCGTCCGTTTCTTAAAACTTCCAGCGGGTCGCGCCGAATGGCTCGGCACCGGCAACCCCGATCGCAGAGGCCGCCGTGAGCTCGTACAGGTCCCATGGCGCCGGCCCCGCGCTCGGGGCGCTGTACGGAGCGGTGAATGCAGCGCCGCTCACCTCGGCCGGCCAGCCTATCGCGACGTAACGCTCGGCCACGTGCTTCAGCCTGGCTCGATCGCGAACGATCGCCGCCGTTCCCTCGACTGTGACGTCGATATCGCGGAGCGAGCCCCCAAGCGCACAGTTCGGATTCTTGGCCAGGTTCTGGCTCTTGCGCGTGGACGCGCCGCTGACGAAGTAGAACTTTCCATCGACCCAGATGGCCCCGATGCCCGCCACGTGTGGACGCCCGTCCGGCCGGGTGGTGGCCAGGAAGTAGGAGCCCTTCGAGTCGCCGGCCTCCAGCTGGCGCAGAACCCGGTCCCACGGGATCGCCTCGGCGCCGTAGATGTCGAGGTTCTTGCTTTCCATCACTTTCCTCCCAATGGCTCTGAGCAGTCTTATCCCTTAGGACTTCATCGTGGTTGAAAACTGATCGACGTGAAGACGCGTCACGCCTGAGCCACCAGCGTTCCGTCAGTCGAGCTGGACGACCGGGTCCCCGACGCGAATCCGACCGGTGGATTCGGGTATGAGGCGAATGCCGAACCAAACCTTGCCCTCACGCCGCCGGTGACGTGCGAGCGAGCGCAGCGGCTCCTTTCCTTGAGCGAGCGTGTCCGGCTCGATCATGGTCATCATGCATCGGTCGCATTGCTCAGCCTGCCGTAGCTTCACCTCACCGATTCGGACCCGTGCCCAGCTGTCTTCGGCGAAAGGCTCATCGATGCCCCCAACCACTACATTGGGACGGAACCGCATCATCGCCGCAGGACCCACCGGCTGATCAGGGTGCTCAGGCGACTCGCTCATCCAGGCATTGAGCTGCCGCAGCGATGTCTCGCTGGTGAGAAGCAGTGGACCGGCGTCAGCAAGGCTGAGTGGCTCGCCTTCGCGGCCGCCGTGCGCCGGCGAAACCGGCCTCCGACGCGGATCGTCCAGCCAGCCAAGGCGCACCGAGCCGCCGAGTCGAGCAGACAGCCATTCGTGAGCAGTCGAGTCCGCGAGACGGACGACGCCCAGGCGTGAGATCGACGTGGGTGCGAATTCACCCGAGACGGGAGCCCTGACCTCGATGGTCGAGCCCCCAGGCGCGACCAGCGTGAGACCGCCGTCGTCTTGCGCCATGGCGCTCAGGCTGAGCATCCGGCGATCCTCACGTGCCGAGAGCCGTGACCCATCGGGGCTCAGCACCACCCACCGCCGATCGTGCTCGAGACCCCACGGCTCAACGTCGCCCTCAGTGAGGTTGCAACCGCGCATTGATTTCACGGGATATATGTGGATGGAGCGCAGGCCGATCGCCATCAGCAGAAGGGTATCCGCCGTACCGTCACCCCAACGTGCCGGGAGCCTTGGAACCCTACCGTATGAAGTCAGTACCTGGCGGCGAGTGACAAGCATTTGGAGGCTCAGTCCAAGATGAGGCTCACAAACGACAGCTACCTGATCACGCTCCAGGCCGGCAACCACCGAGAGCATTACTACCGCGCCGGCCAGGCCTGGATCAAAGAGAGCACGCGGGGCAGAAGATTCAATGCGACGGCCGAGCAGGTGTTGAACCACCTCCTCCCGGCGCTGGCCGGCGTGAATCCACAGGTATCGGCCAGCGTTCAGCATCGAGACCTCAGCGAGACGGCGGCCCGAATGCTGGATGCTCTGCGCGAGCCACAAGACCAGCAGGGCTGAACCCCCGCTCTCGTTTCGTCCGGTCGACGCTTGCGCTCGCCTCCCGCGCAATCGACCTCGCGGACTTCGATTATTCGGGTGGCGGCGCTCCGCCACGACCAGACAGTGCAAACTCGATCGCCTGTTCTCGCGACAGGCTTTGCCCCTGGGCACGCCCCACCTCGAACTCCGGGCCTTTGATGTCTTTGAGATATGGCGCGTTATCCCTCATAGCCTCGTGGGCCGTGCTCTTCGGATCCAGGTCGGCGATGGCTTCGAGGGCTCCCCATAGGGTTCCGGCGCGGGCGCCGTCTTCTCGCAGCGCGGCGATCGCGGCGATGCCGCCGATGGCGTAAGGGGTGTTGACGCGATCGCCGATCGAAGCGAGCGTTGCCAGGCCGGCATGAACCTGGATTTCTGCCTCGTCGAGTTGCCCTGCCGCGATAAGGAATTCGGCCGCAGCCACACGGGAAGTGCCGCTGATCCAGATGGATGCGCCACGATGAGTAAGCGGAGCGCTCTCATGCACAAGCTGGTTCCCTCGCTCCAGATCTCCCCGAGTGAAGGCAGCCATGGCCAGGACGTACAGGGCGAAACCCTCGTCTACGAGACTCCTGTTACGCCGAGCGAGCTGCAGTGCTTCCGTCGCGAGCGCAACCGCTCGGTCGACATCGGACTGCCTTAGAGCCGCGTTCGCGATTCGGGCGGTGAGATGGCCGGCGTACTCGTCCTCGTTCGCGGCCCGAAAGAGCTCTCGTGCGCGCACATATTCCGGCTCGGCCAGGTCGAACCGGTTGGAGAGATCCAGCGCCGCGGCCCGAAACAGGAGGGCGCGCGCGTGCACCCCCGGCGTCAGTGGCTCCCCCGTTTCGGCGACCCTGGCCAGCAGGCGTTCCATCCGCTCGTGACCGCCGGCTGGATCATTGGCGACCCAGTACATCTCCGTCAGCACGAGCAGCTCGATTCCCTCCTGCGCGTGGCCCGATTCGTCAGCCCAGCTCAACGCGACGTCGATGTTCGGCTGCTCGGCAGTGGCGAGATTCATCTGCATCCGCTCGGTCGCGTACTCGCTCAGATTCGCGCTCGCAAAAATGGTCAAGAGGTATTCGAGCAGGCGCTGCAGGATTCGTGACCGCTCTGCAATCCCCACATGCTCAGCGGCGAAATCTCGCACCGTGTCGAGCATGCCGAAGCGACCAGGTTCGCTCCGCCGCACGAGATTCTTGTCGGCGAGAGATTCCACGAGCTCGACTTTCGCTTCCACCACATGTTCTGAGGTATCGAGCGTCCAGCCACCTCGGAAAACGGACAGAGCCGCAAACAACGTTCGTTCCTCCGGGCTCAAGAGCTCGAACGACCACTCGATCGTCGTCCGAAGGGTCCGATGCCGAGACTCCGCATCTCGGCCGGCACGGAGAAGGTCGAGTCGCCTGCCAAGACGTTCAATGAGCTCATCCACGCTCATGAGCGAAGTTCGGGCTGCGGCGAGCTCGATGGCCAGGGGGAGGTCGTCGAGGCGAGCGCACAGCTCGTCGAGCCTCTTGTCGGTTACGAAGTCAGGCGTAATGGCGCGGGCACGCGCGAGGAACAGGTCCACCGATTCCTTTCTCGCGAGCAATGGAACCGGATACACGTGCTCGGCTTGCAGAGAAAGGCGCTCACGACTCGTGACCAGCACGTCGAGATGACGACACGCGGCGAGGAGTGCGGACACTTCCGACGCCGCCGCAATTACGTGCTCAAAGTTGTCGAGGATGAGTAGGAGATGCCGGTTGCCGATTGCCTCCGCGGCCACACCGCCTCCGCTCAGCGCTCGGCCGACCGCGGGCATCACATCGTCGGACCTTGTGACGGCCGAAAGGGGAACCCACCACACGCCATGCTCGTAGTGCTCGGTCAACGAGGCTCCCATCTCAAGCGCAAGCCGTGTCTTGCCGCTCCCGCCTGCGCCCGTAAGCGTGAGCATTCGAACGTCATCGCGTGTCAACAGGCCGATGGTGTTGGCCAGCTCGCTCTTGCGGCCGATGAAGGGAGTTGGCGGCGCGGGCAGATTGGACGCGAAGAGCGTCCGCAGGGGGGCGAACTCGCCGTCGCCCAGCTGATAGATCCGGACGGTCCCCGGCAGATCCTTGAGCCGATGCTCACCAAGGTCGCGGACGTCATCTCGGCCGGCGAGGTCGCGCGTCGATTGCGAGAGCAGGACCTGGCCCCCGTGGCCGGCGGCTGCGATCCGCGATGCCCTGTGAACGTCTTCGCCGACGTAACCCTCTGAAGTCACGGTGGGCTCACCCGTGTGCAGTCCCATGCGAGCCCGAACCGGTCCGCCGGCGAGCGCCCGCTGACCATCCTCCGCGGCGGCCACCGCGTCGGACGCGCGCGCGAACGCAACAAAGAAGGCATCCCCCTGGGTGTCAACCTCGACGCCGTCATGGCGCGTGAACGCCTCACGCAGAGCACGGCGGTGCTCAGCCAGCGCGTCGGCATATCCTTCACCCAGTTCGTCGAGCAGCCGCGTCGATCCCTCGATGTCCGTGAACAGGAAGGTCACAGTCCCGCGCGGGAGCTCAGGCATGGCCTCTTCTCTCGGGCATGAAACCATCATGTTGTCAGGCCGGCGCCGGGCCTTGTGGAGGTGGCGCAATGACGCCACGCACACCAAAGGAGCACTTATGAACAGCAACGCACCTGGCGGCGGCCGCATCCTTGGCGGCCTGCGATCTGAAGGCGGCAAGGGCATCGTGCGGCTCGAAGACCGCTACGACGCCGATATCGACGACCTCTGGTCGGCGCTCACCGACCCAGACCGCCTGTCCGGCTGGTACGGCGAGGCAAAAGGCGACCTCCGCCCCGGCGGGGAGTTCCGCGTGTACCTCGAATCCGATGACTGGGAAGGCTCCGGCCGCATCGAGGCGTGCCGGCCCCCGCGGCATCTGCTGGTGACGACCAGGGAATCGGACGAGTCCTGGCGGAAGGGTCGCGGCACGCCCCCTTTCGACCAGGGGATCGAAGCCAACCTGACAGCCGATGGCAGCCAGACCATCCTGGTGGTCGAGATCCGGGGCTTGCCCCTGGACACGATCGCCTTCTACGGGGCGGGTTGGCAGATACACGCGGAGCATCTCGCAACCTACCTCGCTGGGCGTGAGCGTGGCGACACCGAGGCGCGCTGGAACGAGCTCGTCCCGCCGTATCAGGCCCTGGCTGCCGGGCTGCCGCATAGGAATGCGTAGCCCGTCTGGGTATCGTTCGCCACATGGACGAAGCCTCCGAGACTCGTGCGGCGGTCGAAGGCTATTTCCAGGCATGGACCACGCGGCGCCCGGAGGAGGCATTCGCGTTCCTGGCGCCGGACCTGAAGTTCTCAGGACCGACTGCTTCATATGAATCCGCTGACGAATTCCGGCCCGCGCTCGACGGATTCGCGGCGATGACCAGGAGTGCGAGGATCGTCGAGCTGGTCGTGAGCGGGAGCCAGGCGGCGCTGCTCTACGACTGCGACCTGCCCAGCCCGGTCGGGACTCTGCGCATTGCGTCCTTCTTCACCGTTCGCGATCGCCGCATCGCCCGCTATGACACTCGCTTCGACGCCACCGAGCTGCGCAAGCTCCTCAGCCGAACGACCTAGGGGCGACTGAATCGCCGGGAGCGCGCGAGCCGGACGTTGCGCGAGCATTGACGGCCATGCCCAAGAACCGGCTCGAGGCGTTTTCGGACGGCATCTTCGCCTTCGCCGCCACCTTGCTGATCCTCAACCTGGCCGTCACCGAAGGCCGGCCGCTGGGGCCGGAGCTCTTGAGGATCTGGGCGAGCTATGTCGCCTACGCGATCAGCTTCGTCACGATCGGCATCATCTGGGCCAACCACCACACCGTCATGCACCAGATCAGGCAGGTCGACCGCTTCTTCCTGATGATCAACGTGCTGTTTCTGATGATCATCGCCTTCATCCCATTTCCGACGCGCCTGCTTGCCCTCAACATTCAGTCCCAGGACGCCAGGCCCGCGGCGGTCGCTTACGGCATCACCCTCACCGCCACGGCGGTGCTCTTCAACGTGCTGTGGCGATACGCGGCCTCCGGCCGCAGGCTGCTGCGCCATGACGCTGATCAGAGGGTGGTGGACGGCATCAGCCGCAGTTATGCGTTTGGGCCGGCGATCTACCTCGTCGCGACGCTTTTCGCAGTGGTCAATCCCCTCGTGAGCGGCGCGCTGTACCTCGCCATCGCGGTGTTCTACGTGCTCGAGAGCTCGGTCTTCGGCCGCGGCGGCTAGACCGAGCCGATCACCGCTGCTTTCTGATCGAACTCGTTCGCGATTTCCCGCGCGGCGGGAGAAGGTTCGCCACGAACATGTCGCCGAGCCACTGCACGTAGTGCTCGTGGCTCCAGCCGGCCTGCAAGACCAGGCGATCGTAGGTCTCGATCCCGGAAACCGCCCACGCCGCGATCGCAGCGCGGGAGGCGTCCTCCTTGGTTCGAAAGCGCGAGGCGATGCCGGCGCTGGTGGTGGCGAGCCTGGTGATGTCCTGGAGTCGGTGGCGATTGCTTATCCGCGCGAAATCGGCGGCCACCTCGGCGCTCAGCAGCTTCACGAGGACCGCCTCGACCGAGTAGAGGCGGGCGCCCGCCGACGCCACGATCCTGACCGCCTTCTCTCCGTCCGGCTCACGGAGCGCCGCGGCGTTGGCTTCGCGGATGCCTGAAGAGATGACGGCATCCTCCATCACCGACACGGCGATCCCCGCTTTGGATCCAAACGCCGAGTACAGGGTCTGGACGGCCACCCCGGCCTCATCGGCCAGGGCGGCGATCGTCGTCGCGGCGTAGCCCTTCTCGGCGAAGAGCTTCTTTGCGGCGCGAAGCACCCTGGAGCGGGTGGCAGCGGCGTGCTCGCTTCGCAGGTCCGGCTGTTCGGTCCGCTTGACAGGCATCGCGGTTTGGATAGAATACGGATTCTCACTCTGGAATGTCATTCCAGAAACCAGAAAGATATTTTAAGGAGGCAGGGGTGCGGACAGCCGGAGAATTGCTGAGTCGGGGAAACAACCTGTTGGCGTGCGGGTTCGTGGCGGTGGTGGGACTCGCGGCACTACCGGAGCTCTCGACCGAGGGAACGGTGGGGGCCCTGGACGAGGGCGGGATGGTGTTGCTCGCGGCGGGCGCGCTCGCGTGGTACTGGAGAAACCGCTATCGCAACACCTGGTTGACGGTCGTCCTTCCAGCCGTGCTCATCTTGCTGAAGGTGTTCGCGCTCACGATCGAGGACGTCGACGACCGCGGGGATGACATCGGGTTGCTCATCACCGCATTCATCCTGACCGTCGCGTGGACCGTGATCAAGGTGCGGTCCGACGATCGCGCCGGTGTGCCGGCCGCCGCGGCCGCGTCTCGGTCCTGAGGCGGTGCTGTTCCTCGTCATCACGCTCCAGTGGCTCCATGTCCTCGGCGGAATCGTCTGGTTCGGTTCGTCAGTGACCAACCACGTGGTCGTCGTCCCGGCCATCAAGGCGCAGCCTGCGGAAACCCAGGCCGCCTGGTGGCATGCCTTTTCGATGCGATACGGCCGGATCATCGCGATCGTGGCGGGGCTGACAGTCGTTCTCGGAATCGGACGAGGTCTTGCCGGCGGCGTCTTGTCGATCCTCGGGTCCGCGTACGGCGTCACGTGGATCGCCAGCCTGCTCATCGGCGTCGGCCTCGCCTTCGTGGGAGCTCGTCTCACAGGACCGACCGCCGCGCGTCTTGGATCCGCCTCCCAGGACACCTCCGGGGTGCTGCAGGCTCGTCTCACGACACTTGGGCGGGTCGAGCTCGGCCTGTTCCTGGTCCTCTTCTCCCTGATGATCGCGATGCGGTTCGGCTACTAGCCCGCGGGGGCTTTCGCGTACTCGTCGTCTGTGACGTGAGGCCCCCACGTCGCGCTGTTCCCCTTGTCGTCGACCTCGAGCATGGCCAGGTGGGTCATGAACCGCATCGACGACGCGCCGTGCCAGTGATCCTCGCCTGGCTCGAAGAAGACACGGTCTCCCGGGCGGATGACCTCGATCGGTCCGCCCCGGCGCTGAGCATGACCAACGCCTTCGGTCACGAATATGGTCTGGCCGTTGGGGTGTGTGTGCCATGCGGTCCGCGCGCCGGGGGTGAAGTGGACGCTGCTCGCGGTCAACCGCGACGCCCCCGACGGTGATGCGACCTGGTCGATGTAGACCGCGCCCGTGAACCAATCCGCTGGGCCGGGCGTCGTTTTCACGCTGTTCCTGGTGACTTGCAAGGCGCACTCCTCCTGTCCACCCGGCTGAGCCGGCTGACACCGGCCGGTTGAGTCAATGTACCGGCGCCCCGGCGGCCACGGTGGATTCGACGGCCGCCCGACCGAGTTCGCCGCCAGGCTACTCGAGGCGCTGGAGGCCTAGGCAGCACCTGTGAGGTAAGGCTGGAGCGCGGCGGCTTCCGAGCGCAACCGGGCCGCCTGCTCGAGCCGGCCCAGGCGCTCGTATTCGGCGGCCGCGGCCAATCGCTCGTCGACCTCGTTGCGCAGGATCGCCGCCAGTTCCATCGGAGAAAGCTCGCGGCGGTTCACCTCCGCCACGCCGACACCCAGCCGCGCCTTCGCAACGTCGCGGTTCCCTGTTTCAGAGACCTGGCCGCCGCTCACCGCCTCCGCGTTGTCGATCGCGCCGAGGGCGGAGCGCAGCGCGGCGGCGGCGTGCTGATCACGGGACCTGAGCGACTCTCGAAGAGCTTCCTGCAGACGCTGCCGCATCCGCCGCGCTTCACCGTGTGTCACGGCCTAGACACTAGCCGGGCAACGCCGCCAACATTGGCCGAAGTGACTGAGGTCCCGCTCGAGCTCACCGCGTTCATGGTGCGCGGCGAGCCCATCTCCTACGCCGATGCGATGCGCGGTGATTACGTCCCGATCGGGGTGGGCGACTCATGGGGGCCGCCGTGGAGCACGACGTGGTTCCGCGTCAGGGGTCGGGTGCCGGACGAGTGGGCCGGACGGTCAGTCGTCGCGAGCCTCGACCTGGGCTACGACGGGCCGACCGGCTTCACCTGCGAAGCTCTTGCCTGGAAGGACGGCAGACCCTGGCGCGGGGTCGACCCCAACCACCGCCGGCTGGTGATCGACACGCCGGAGGTCGATTTCTACCTCGAGGCCGCGGCGAACCCACGCGCCGCCGAGTCCGGCCCGGAGCCGGCTGAGTCGATGATCGCGCTCCGCCAGTCCGCAGAGCCGGCTTTCGTGCTGCGCCAGGCCTCGCTCGCCATTCGTGATCAACCTGTGTTGGCGATGAGCTCGCTTTCCACCGATCACGAGATCACCGCGGTCGGCCACGCGCACATCGACACCGCGTGGGAGTGGCCGGTCCGCGAAGCGAAACGTAAGGTCGCGCGAAGCTGGTCGACCCAGCTCGCGCTGATGGACGAGCACCCGGACTATGTGTTCGCGGCTTCCCAGCCGGTCCACTACGCATGGATGAAGGAGTCGTATCCGGACCTGTACCGGCGGATCCGCGAAAAGGTCGCGGCAGGCCAGTGGGAACCGGTGGGTGCGATGTGGGTGGAGGCCGACTGCAACCTGCCGTCGGGGGAATCGCTGGTTCGGCAGATGCTGCACGGCAAGCGCTTCTTCATGCGCGAGTTCGGCCACGAAACGAAGATCGCATGGCTGCCCGACGTCTTCGGCTACCCGGGCAACCTGCCGCAGCTGATCTCGAGCGCCGGATGCGATTTCTTCCTCACGCAGAAGCTTTCGTGGAACGACACCAACAAGCCCGAGCACCACACCTTCTGGTGGGAGGGCATCGACGGCACGCGTGTCTTCACGCACTTTCCGCCGGCGGACACCTACAACGGCGACTTCAGCCGCGAGCAGCTCGAGCACAGCGCGCGCAACTTCAAGGACGCCGATCGCTCGAACCGTTCGCTCTACCTGTTCGGATGGGGAGACGGTGGCGGCGGCCCGACCGAGGAGATGGTCGACTCCGCCCACGCACTCGGCGTAGTGCTCGGCCGCGCCGGCGACTTCTTCCTGCGCGCATCTGCCGAGGCCGCGGACCTGGCCACCGTGAAGGGTGAGCTGTATTTCGAGCTGCATCGCGGCACGTACACGACGCAGGCCGAGACCAAGAGGCTCAACCGGAGGGCGGAACAGGCGCTTCGCCAGGCCGAGACGTGGTCGGTGGCGGCGGGGACGGGCTACCCCGCGGCCACGCTGGAGGCGGCCTGGAAGGAGCTCCTGCTCAACCAGTTCCACGACATCCTGCCGGGCTCCAGCATCGACTGGGTCTACGAAGAGGCGAATCGTGACCTCGGGGAGGTGGCGCGCGTCGCGGCGGACCTCGTGGACACCGCCATCCTGAAGATCGGTGGTCCCGGCGATCGGCTGACCGTGTTCAACGTCAACTCCCACCACCGCCGCGAGGTCATGCCAACCTCAGACGGATACGCGGTGGTCGACGTGCCCCCGTGCGGTTGGTCCGTGCGGGCGATGGGTCCGGAAGAGTCACTCGGCCAGCCCGTCGAAGCCACGGAGAGCAGCCTGGAGAACGGCATCCTGCGCGTCGAATGGGACGCGGATGGGCTGCTCACATCGATCTGGGACAAAGAGGCCCAGCGCGAGGTGCTTGGCGGCCCGGGCAACCTCTTCCAGCTGCACGAAGACAACCCGAAGCGGTGGGACGCGTGGGACCTCGACGCCGAGTATCGCGATTCGGTCACCGACCTGACCTCGCTTTCCGAGCTGCAGGTGAAGCGGACGGGTGGCCTGCGCGGCGGTGTTCTCTTCAGGCGTCGCTTCGGGCACTCCTCACTGAGTCAGCTCATGAAGCTGGATGCGGGATCGCGAGTCCTGCAGTTCGAAACTCAGGTCGCGTGGGAGGAGCGGCACAGGATGCTCAAAGTCGCCTTCCCGGTCACCGTGATGGCCCGGGAAGCGACCTACGAGATCCAGTTCGGACACCTCGCCCGACCGACGCATTCGGAAACCAGCCAGGCCCGTGCCATGTTCGAGGTCTGCGCGCAGCGCTGGGCTGACCTTGGCGACGGCGATTACGGCGTGGCGCTGCTCAACGACTGCAAGTACGGGTACGACATCCGCGGCTCTGTGATGCGCCTCTCCCTGCTGCGGGCGCCGACGCACCCCGACCCGACAGCCGACCGAGGCATGCGCAGCTTCACCTACGCGCTGATGCCGCACCGGGGCGATTTTCGCCGGGCCGGCGTCATCGAAGCGGCGGAGGACCTCAACGCTCCCCTGCGGCCGGCGAAAACGGGCCTCGCGCCTGGCACGAGCCGATCCTTGATCGGGGTCGACACGCGCCAGGTGGTCATCGAGGCCGTGAAACGCGCCGAAGACTCTGACGCCGTGATCGTGCGGCTCTACGAAGCGTGGGGCGAGGAATGCCACGCCCGCATCAGGACCACCATGCCGGCCAGGCGCGTCTCGATCTGCGACCTGCTGGAGCGCGAGGGGCACGAGGTGCCGTGCCGCGACGGCGAGCTCGAGCTTGATCTCACGCCCTCCAAGGTCGTGACGCTGAAGCTCGAGGCGTGAGCCCCGCGGCTATCGCTTTTTCCGGTCCGCCTCCGACATCTCGTCGACGCAAACGGCGGAGCACAGCATCAACACCTCGTCCTGGCCCTGCGCGATGGCGATCCCGTATGTCTCGAGGATCGTGAACCAGCGCTTCGAGATCGTCGCCACGACCTGGCCGCCGGCTGTGATCTCGTACTCGTGGTTCAGGATGTCGCCCTGCGCCTCGAAGACGCGGCCGTCGTCGACCTCGATCGTGAAGTGCTGACGCAGGATGTTGAAGAACGCCTTCTTCACAGTGGCCCAGCGCCGGCCCCCGCGCTCGATCGTCATCGTCGGCCTGATGGCGATCAGCTTGGCTTCGATCGTGGCGAGCTCAGAACCGTTCGGATCCTCGAGCACGAAGGTCTCGCGAATCCTCAGCACCTTGCCGTCGACCCGATAGACGTTCTCGCCGCGGTCGTTCTGGATCCAGAAGTCCTCGCCGATCGAGAACATCTGCCGTCTGAGCTGGAAGATCGACCAGCCCGCTTGCTGCATCGCTACCCCGGCGGTCGCAGGTCGGCGTAGAGGTCGACCGGGTTGCCGTCGGGGTCGCGGAGCTGCGCGTACCTCTGGCCCCAGAAAGCATCCCACGGCGCTTTGTGCGATCGTGCGCCGGCCGCGAGCGCCAGCCGGTAGAGCTCGTCGACGTCCGAGGGACTTTCGCAGCGGAACGCCAGCCCGCCGCCGAGCTGGCCGTCGCCGCGCCGCCAGCCAGGATCGAACGACTTCACGGTGGCCTCGCTGTCCAACATCAGCCGGATGCCGCCCTCGAGCACGGCCTCCGCGTGGTCGTGCTCGGACTGTTCGGCGCCGGCCGCAAAGGGAGCGCCGAGCAGGCGGTAGAAAGCGACCCCCTTGGCCAGGTCGCCGACCACGATCCCGATCGCGTCGAGCCTTCCGGCAGCCATCGACGACAGGCTAGCGAAAAGCCGCGAACGACCGAGGGGGCTAGGCGGCCGTCAGCAGCCGACCCAGCCGAACATCTGCTGGATCTTGATCCGGTCAAAGCCTCGCACGATCGAATTCTTGCCCATCCGCAGCAGCGGAACGCGTTCGCCGTCGAGCTGCTCCCATTCGCGCATGGCCGCCGGGTCGCGGTTGACCGAGCGGTACTCGAAGTCGACGCCAAGCTCGTGAAGGAGCTGGATCATCGCCGTCGATTCGCCCGAGTCGTCGGATCCGTAGAGGATGGCGTCGTTGCTGTGGTCCATCTAGCTTAGGAACGCAAGACTAGGCCGATTCCACCGATAGGGCCAATCGATAGTTCTGATCAGACACATAGGCCCGATCGATAGGGCGCCTTGCCCTAGACAGCCACCTCGACCTGGTCGACAAAGCACCACATCCAGTCCTCTCCCGGCTCGAACGACCTGATGATCGGATGCCCTTTCGCCCGGAAGTGGGCGCTCGCGTGGCGGTTGGGCGAGGAGTCGCAGCAGCCGACGTGACCGCAGCTCATGCACAGACGCAGGTGGACCCAGCGCGCGCCGATGCGAATGCAGTCCTCGCACCCGCGCGCCGACGGAGCCACGTCTCGAATCTGGTCCACGTGCGTGCAGCCGTTCTGGTCGGCCATGGATCCAGTCTAGATTTGGCGCGATGGCCTCACGTTCGACCGCGCGCCTGGAGATGCCCGCGCCGCTGCGCCGCGAGGTGCGGCTGCTCGGCGAGCTGCTCGGCCAGGTCCTGGTCGACTACGGCGGGCAGGAGCTGCTGGATGACGTCGAGCGGCTGCGGCGCACGGTGATCGCCGCCCGCGGCAGCGACGACGACGCGAGGGCCGCGGAGGGGCTGGTCGCATCCTGGTCGCTCGATCGTTCCGAGCAGGTGGCCCGGGCCTTCACGTGCTATTTCCAGCTGGTCAACCTCGCCGAGGAGCGGCACCGGGCGCGGGCGCTTCGTGAGCGCGAGCGGGATCGGGAGCCGATGGCCGAGTCACTGGCCGAGGCGGTGGCGGAAATCCGGTCTCGCCATGGCGAGGCCACGCTTCGTGACCTGCTGGCCGACCTGCTCGTCCAGCCGGTCCTGACCGCGCATCCGACGGAGTCTCGCCGTAGAGCTGTGGTCGCGGCGGTGACACGAGTCGGCGCTCAGCTAGAGGCGCTCGAAGATCCGCGCGCCTCGGAGCGCGAGCAACGCGAGGCGCGGCGAAGGATGCTCGCGGACGTCGATGTGCTGTGGCGCACGTCGCAGCTCCGCAGCACCGAGCTGCGGCCGCTGGACGAGGTGCGCTCCGTGATGTCTGTGTTCGACGACAGCCTCTTCATGGCGGTCCCGGCGATCTATCGCGACCTCGAGACCGCGCTCGGCGCCGACCGCACGGCGGTGCGGCCATTCATCCGGTTTGGCACCTGGGTGGGCGGAGACCGGGACGGGAACCCTTCCGTCACCTCGGAAGTGACTGTCGACGCGATGGTGATCCAGGCGGAGCACGTGCTCACCGGGCTCGAGAGGGCCGTTTCGCGCATCGCGCGCGCCCTCACCGTGGATGCCGAGACCACGCCGGCCAGCGCCGAGCTGAAGGCCCGCCTCGAGCTGGCTCGCGGCACGTCGGCGGCAGCCATGGCGGAGATCGAGGCCCGCTCGCACGCGGAGCCGCACCGCCAGCTGCTGCTCCACGTGGCCGATCGAGTGGTCGCGACGCGCAAGCTTGCGACGCTGGAAGGCGGCGACCCTGGCGGCGCCTACTCCGAGGCCACCGAGCTGGTCGGGGACCTGCGCGTGGTCCAGGACTCGCTCGCCCGAGCCGGGGCCGGGCGCCTCGCGATGGGCGACCTGCAGGACGTCATCTGGCAGGTGGAGACCTTCGGATTCCACCTGGCCGAGCTCGAGGTGCGGCAGCACAGCGGAGCGCACGAGGCGGCCGTGAGGGAGATCGCGGAGGGTGACCCCTCGGAGCAGACGAAGGAGGTCCTCGCCACCTTCCGGGCCATGAAGACGGTGCAGGACCGTTTCGGGCCGCTGGCGTGCAGCCGCTATGTAGTCAGTTTCGCCGGCGATTCCGCGGACGTCGCCAACGTCTTCAGGCTGGCGGAGGCAGCACTCCCGGAGGGAGCTGCGCCGGCCCTCGACGTGGTTCCACTGTTCGAGACGGTCGAGGACCTCGAGCACGCGCCTGCGGTGCTCGACCGTATGCTCGAGCTGGTTCCGGTGCGGCGGCGGCTGGAGGAGGGCGGCCGGCTCGAGGTCATGCTCGGCTACTCGGATTCGACCAAGCAGGTCGGGCCGGTGTCGGCGACCTTCGCCCTCTATGACGCGCAGGCGGCGCTCGTACGGTGGTCGAAGGCGCGTGGCGTCAGGCTCACGCTCTTCCACGGGCGCGGCGGAGCGCTCGGACGCGGCGGCGGACCCGCCAACCGCGCCGTGCGGGCGCAGGCACCGGGTTCGATCGCGGGCCATTTCAAGGTGACGGAGCAGGGCGAGGTCGTTTTCGCCCGCTATCTCAACCCGACCATCGCGCGGCGCCACCTGGAGCAGGTGGCATCCGCAGTCCTGATGAGCTCCCTGCCCGAGGTACAGGCGGTGGCCGAAGGCGCCGCGAAGCGATTCGGCGGGCTCAAACGGCAGATCGATTCGCCCGCGAGGGCGGCCTACCGCGGCCTGGTCGAAGCCGATGGATTCGAGGCGTGGTTCAGCCGGGTCAGCCCGCTCCAGGAGCTCGGCCGGCTGCGGCTTGGGTCACGGCCCGCGCGGCGCGCTCCCGGGTCCGGCCTGGACGACCTGCGCGCGATCCCGTGGGTCTTCGCGTGGTCGCAGATGCGCCTCAACCTGCCGGGCTGGTACGGCATGGGGAGCGGAATGGCCGTGGCGGACCTCGAAGAGCTCCGGGCGGCCTACGCGGAATGGCCGCTCTTCAACGTGATGCTGGACAACGCGGAGATGAGCCTGGCCAAGACCGACCGCCGCATCGCTCAGCGCTACCTCGCCCTGGGTGAGCGGGCGGAGCTGACGCGGCGCGTCCTCGACGAGTACGACCTCACGGTCGAGCGGGTGCTCGCGGTCACGGGCCACAGCCGGCTGCTCGAAAACCGGCGGGTGCTCTCGTGGGCGGTCGAATTGCGCAATCCGTACGTCGACGCCCTGTCGCACATCCAGCTCCACGCGCTGGAGGAGCTGAGGCGAGGCTCGCACGACGACGCCGCGCGTGAGCGGCTGGAGCGAGTGCTCCTGGTCGGCGTCAACGGCGTCGCGGCGGGCCTGCAGAACACGGGCTGACCCCCTTGTTTCGGATGGGCCGGACCAACGCCCGTGCGGGGCGAACCGTTACTGCAGCGGGAACGGCGACTGCCACCAGTACGGAAGGTCCTCGACCTCGATCGCGACCACCCATTTCACCCACCAGAAACCGCGCCGGTCACTGGCGACGAGGCGCGCCGGAAAACCGTGTCCCGCGTCGAGAGGCATGCCCCCGAAACGCGTCGCAAGCAAAAGGCGATTCGCCTCGCCGATCGGAAACCTGCGGTCATACCCCGTGCTCGACACCACGAGCAGGGTCTGGCCGCGCTCGGCTCCGACCAGTCGATCGAGCCTGGCTCCGCTCCAGTCCTGCGTGGAATAGAACCCGCCGGTGCAATCGAGGGTCGCGGTGAGCCTGTCGTCGAAGGACGATACCTCGCCGTACGTCCACTCCTTGCCACCGGCGCGCAGCGACCATATGCCCGCGTCGATGCGCGGGATCGAATCGAACATCCACGAGCTGACCGGCATCAGGTCCGGCGCGAAAGACCCGGCCTCGTAGGAACCCGTGAACCTGCGGCTCGCCCCGGCCAGCCCGCCCACGCGAAAGAGCGCCTCCAT
>DATEHQ010000020.1:0-7534 GCA_035279525.1 Candidatus Dormiibacterota bacterium | reverse complement strand
GTAGCCCCGGCGGGATTCGAACCCGCGGTCTCAGCCTTGAGAGGGCTGCGTCCTAGTCCACTAGACGACGGGGCCACTGGTGCTGGTGGGCGGCATTGGGTTTGAACCAATGACCTCTTGCGTGTGAAGCAAGCGCTCTCCCACTGAGCTAGCCGCCCATGGGAGCCATCATTCTACCCACCCCCGTACGATGCCAAATGAGATGACAGGTCCGCTCGCCGAGCGTCACTGCGTGGTCTGCGGGCCGGGCACCCCGACCCTCTCGGGACAGCCCGCGCAGACCCTACTGGCGCAGCTTTCGGGCTGGGCCATCGACGATCTGGACGGGCACGACAAGCTGACCAAAAGGGTCCGGTTCAGGGGCTTCCTCCCCGGCGTCGAGCTCGTCGACCGGATCGCCCAGGTCGCCGAGGAGGAGGGCCACCACCCCGACCTCGTCCTCGCCTACGGCTCGCTGACCATCGAGCTCTGGACCCACGCCGCCGGCGGCCTGACGGAGAACGACTTCGTCCTCGCGGCGAAAATCGACCGCCTGCTGGCCGACTCCCCGGCCGGCTGACCCACCGCATCCCCGCCAAACCGGGGCGATTGAAGGTTCTTTACCGACAACGGGCCGTTTTGTCGGAGCCCTCGTGATAGGTTCTCCACGCTCAATGCAGTTTTTCGTGTGCTGGTTCTTCCACCAGCGTGAGCGTGAGGTGCTGCTGAAGGGAGTTCTGCCCTGGGGAATCGACGCCGTCGTCTTCTGCTGGCGTTGTGACCGGATGCGGGGACGGGCGGTGCGGGTCCTCCAGATGCACCCACACGGGATCCACGCCTGAGAGCCGAACCTAACTAACCCCTGGGAGCTTCGCCGGCCTCACCCTGACCCCGTCACCTGGCGGGACAGCGGCACCTCGTCGGCTTCGGGGAGGATCTCTTCGCCCGTGTACGCCGCGGCCTGCATGCGGAACAGCCGCGCGTAGCGGCCGTCAAGGCGCATCAGCTCCTCGTGCGTGCCCTCCTCGACCAGCCGCCCATGCTCGAGGAAGACGATGCGGTCCGCTCGCCGCACTGTCGAGAACCGGTGCGAGATGTAGACGGCGGTGCGCCCGCGCGTGAGGGAGCGCAGGCGCCCGAACAGGTCGTACTCGGCCTGGGCGTCCAGGGCCGAGGTCGGCTCGTCGAGGAGCAGGATGCGGGCCTCCTCGCGCATGAAGGCGCGGGCCAGCGCCACCTTCTGCCATTCACCGCCGGACAGGTTGACGCCGGCGTCGAACCACTTGCCAAGGGCCGTGTCGTAGCCGGCGGGCAGCGTCGCGATCAGCTCATCCGAACCGGCCTGCTTGCTGGCGCTGACGACCGCGTCGCGGTTGACGATCTCCGGCACGTTGCCGAGGCCGATGTTCTCAGCCGCCGTGGCCTGGTAATCGACGTAGTCCTGGAACATCGCGCCGATCTGGCGCCGCAGCTCCGCCACGTCGAAGTCGCGGATGTCGACCCCGTCGATCAGGATCCGGCCGTCGGTCGGGTCGTAGAGGCGGCAGATGAGCTTGAACAGGGTCGTCTTCCCCGCTCCGTTGCGACCGACCACGGCGAGCGTCTCGCCCGGCCGGACCGTGAAGCTCAGCTCCGTCAGCGCATTCTGTCCGGCGCCTGGATAGGCGAACGTGACGCCCTCGAACCGGATCTCGCCCTTCAGCGGCTCCGGCACCGACTTCGGGTCGACCGGGGCCTGCAGCGAGGGCTGCTTGGCCATCAGCTCGACCAGGTTGTTCAGGTACAGGTTGTGCTCGTACATGCCGGAGAAGCCGCTGAGGACGCTCTGGATGGAGTTCTGCACAGTGATCGCCGCCTGCGTGTACGCGGTCAGGTGGCCGATCGACAGCCGGCCCGCGATCGCCTGCAGCGCGATGTAGAGGTAGGTCGCGGAGGTGACCAGCGTGCTCAGGTTGCCGAGCGCGAAACCGGTCATGTACCTCCGCACGAGCTGCGCACGCTGGCTGTCGTAGAAGGCGTTGGCGATCAGCCGGTAGCGCTCGATGAAGTAGCCGCCGAGCCCGAAGAGCTTGACCTCCTTGGCGAACGAGTCCGTGGTGACCAGGTTCACCATGTAGGTCATCCGCCGCAGCAGGCGCGAGCCCCAGCGCGCGATGTTGTACCCGCGCCATCCGTAGCGCGTGTCCGCGATGAACGCCGGGATCGGCGAGATGAGCACGACGACGCCCAGCACCCAGCTGATGCCGAACAGCAGGGCGATCATCGTGACCAGGGTCAGCAGCGTCTGGAGCAGCCCGAACGCGGTGGCGATCATCAGCACCGGGCGGTTGATGGAGTCGTTCTGCGCCCTGCGCAGCAGGTCATAGGAAGCGGGGTCCTCGAAGAACGAAAGGTCGAGCGACGCGGCCTTCTCCATCACCATCAGCTGGATCCGCATCGAGACTGAGTTCTGCAGCAGCTGCTGCGTGATGTTCCGCAGCGTGTTGAGCAGCGCGCTGAGGACGAAAAGCACCAGCTGCATCACCGCCAGCAGCACGATCATGTTCACGCCGGTCAGCGTCGGTCCTGGCAGCCACGTGACCCCCAGCGCGGCGAAGTTCACCTGGTCCGGCAGGTGGAACTTGTGGATCGCGACACCCTGCACCACGGCGTTGGTCAGCATCAAAGTGATGCCCACCGAGGCGGTCGGGATCAGGCCCGCGAGGGCGGTGGTCGCGAACAGCCCGATCGTGATGCCTCGGCTCGCCTCCCACACCAGGCGCAGCACCTGAGGTAGCGCAGCGGTCGTCCCGACCACCGACTCCCGGAGGCTGGCCAACCGGCCGCGAAGGTCCTTCGGGCCCTCAGGTATCTGGGGCGGCTCGATCGTCGGATCGCCGGTCAGGCCGCTGTTCGCCGGGCCGCTTTCAGGCTTGCGCCGGCCCCTGCCCCAGCCTCCCCACCAGATCACCGGCCCGTGCCCGCCGGGCGGCATCATCCCCATTTCGTTTCGAGCTTACTCAACTTGGCTTGACATTCAGTTTATTGCAGTGTAATTATGTAACGCATGGAACAGAAAGAGTTCGACGCGATCAAAGGTTGGTTTGCCGGAAGGCTCCCGGACGGCTGGTTCACGGGGGTGGAGGTCACGATCGAGGACGACCAGGTCGTGGTCCTGGGCTCGCTGCCCGAGCTCAACGTCGGCTCCTCCCCGGAGGAGAAGGAAGGCGCGGCGGCGGGCCGCATCGCCCGCTTCCGCGAGGAGACCCGCGGCGAGCGCATCGGCATCGCCCGGGAGGCCGAGGAGCGCTTCCACAAGTACGTCACCTGGGGCGCGAAGCTCGGCGGCGTGACGAAGCGCTTCAACCCCGGCGGTGGCGGGCGCCAGTCGGACGACCGGCGGAGCGTGATGATCCGGCGATGGATGCGCCGGCACCGGGGCCGGCACGAGCACGCGACGGAGACCACGCCGCAGTCACAGGTCTTCTAAGAACGCGCTTCTCGGGGGCGTTTTGCGCAAAGCGCCCCCCACCCGCGGCGGCAAGTCGGGCGTTTTGATCAAACCGCCCGACTGGGGCTTGATGGGGGCGCGATCGAGACGGCCGACCAGATGCCGTTGAGCCAGCGGCTCGGCACGGAATGGAGAAAGCGCGTCCCCACGAAGCCCGCCCGAGCCGCGAGTTTTTCCCAGGTCGCGTAGGTGAAGGGGTGCGGCACCCACGGGTTGCCGCGCTCGGCGTCGTATTCGACCACGATGAGTCGCCCACCGGGCTTGAGCATCGCGCGCACCGAGTGCAGCACTGGCTCTTTGTCCCGGACGAAGTGCAGAGAGTTCGCCATGACGACTCCGTCGAGTCCGCGCAGGTCCACACCCCTGGTGAAGTCGGCCACGCGAATTTCGAAGTCGCCGGCCAGGCCCTGGAGCGCGCGACCGTCCTTGTCGACCGCGGTGATGTGTGCGTCGGCTCCGACCAGGTCGGACAGCGCATACGTGAACGCGCCTTCGCCCGACCCCAGATCCGCCCAGTCTCCTCCCCGCTCGTCGATCCCGTCGCGCAGCAGAGCGACCAGGTCTGCCCTGTCCAACTACGCCTTCAGGGCTTCCCGGACCGCCGGCGCGACCTCGGTGGCGAAGCGCCGCATCTCGTCCGGGTCTTCGCCGCTCACGATGAACGTGTCCATGCCGTGCTCAACGACCAGCTCGACCAGAAGCTCCACCGGCTGATCGCCCGAGTTGAGCACGCGCCGGATGGCCCGGGGCTCGCGACCGGCGGCGATGGCGGCGTCGTCGATCCGCTTGTTGCCCTCGTCCAGGTCGCTCGGTGTCACATAGCCCAGCGATGGCACCCAGCCGTCGGCCAGCCGCCCCACGATCGACAGCATGCGTGGCTTGTAGGCCCCGAGCCAGATGCCGATCGGGTGGGCCGGCCTCGGTCCGGCATTGACACCGGCCAGCTGATAGAAGCGTCCGTCGAACCGCACGCGCGGCTGGCCGCTCCACATCAACCGGACGACCTGGATCGCCTCCTCGAGCGCCGTGACCGACTCGCCGCGCGTCCGCTCCGGTCCGCCGATGGCCTTGATCCACTCCGCCGCGCCGCCGGCGCCGAGGCCGAGCTCGACCCGCCCGCCGCTCAGCAGGTCGAGCGTCGCGGCCGACTTCGCGAGGATCGCCGGCGGTCGCAGGGGAACATTGGCGACGTCCGGAAAGACCGTGATCCGCCGGGTACGCATCGCGATCGCGGTCAGCAAGGTCCAGGTGTCGAGGAAGAGCCGCTGGTAGGGATGGTCCTGCACCCCGACCAGCTCGAACCCTAGCTCGTCCGCCAGCGCGGCCAGGTCGAGCAGGCGCTGCGGATCACCCGCCTGCGGGACGAGGAAGATCCCGAACTGGACCTGTCTGGCGGCCCCCATCGGGAACTACAAGGACACCGCGGGAGATCGTATTCCTGAGCCACGAAGGGCCCCGGCGGGGGCCCCTCGTGCTGCTCTTCTACCGGTCGCTAACCGACGCTGTTGCCCGCCAGGTTCAGGCACTGGCCCCTGGTGGCACCGCCTACAGTGTTGGGGACTCCAGCCGAGTCGCCGAACTGGGCGGCGGGCTTGTTGTCGAAGCAGTTGAGATTGCCGGCGATTATGTTTCCGGAGACCTCGTTGCCGTCGGGGTCGAAGGTGACATTGTCATTCCAGTTCACGCTTCCGGAAACCGTGTTGCGGAAGATGCCGGACCAGCAGGTGTGCAGGTCGGCCACGGTCACGTCGCCGTGGATCGTGTTGTCTTCGTATGTCGTGTAGGGCGGAGGGCCGTTCTCGAAGAGCGGGGCGCACGTCAGGCCGCCGCCGCCACCGGTCTGGGCCACCTCGCCCCAAATGGTGTTGTGGTGCACGAGCACCAAAGCGGCGCCTTCCGACACGAAGTTGCCGCCGACCACGTCGTTGGTCTGCATCCCCGGCGTGCCGCCGGTGTTGCGGTTGGGATCGTTGAAACACGGGAACGCGAACGGCTCACATCCAAGCACGATCCCAACCGCGCCCGGAAGGATGATCACGTTGCGCCCGACGTTCAGGTTCGAGCCGAAGAAGGCGGCGTTCAGACCACCGCCAGCGGTGATCGTGATGTTCCGCGTGACCGTCACGTCGCCGCTGAGCACCTGGCACATACCGGTGACGGTCAGCGACTGGTAAGTGCCTGCTGCCACACTGCCGCCGGCACACGTCGCATTCGTCGAAGCCGCCGCATTCGTGACGCCGAGCACCATTGACGTGGCCGCGATGGCGGCGGCGCCAAACAGGCCGCGCAGCTTGCGTGAAGCGATGAAGCCCATATACACACCTCCCTGCTAGACCGGACGGGTCGCTTTCATGCAATCACACCGGAGGGCGGCCGTCCATAGGACGAACCTACTAGGCGTGGCGCCGGCGCCGGCCGAACAGAACCCTCCAAAGGAGAAGCAGGATCACCGCCCCCGCGAAGGCGACCAGTATCTGCCCGAAAATTCCGTAACCGATCGAAAGATGGACGACTCCCGCGAGCCAGCCACCGATGATGGCGCCCAGGATGCCGATCACGATGTTCAGCAGCCAGCCTTTGCCTTTCCCGGTCACTAGCCGGCTGGCCAGGAAGCCGGCGACCAGGCCGACCACGATGAAAACGATCGCGTTTTCCATCTGGCTTTCTAACCACGTTGGGTCCGATTACTTGCCATAACCGCGTACGGTTAGGTGAGGCATGGGGACCGAGCAGTACCACGAGCCGCCTGGCGAGCTCAGCCAGGAGATTCGGACATTCGCGCGCATGGCGGCGTCCCTCCAGGAGGAGGCTGAGGCCATCGGCTGGTACGAGCAGCGGATCTCGCTGGAGCGTGAGCCGCAGGCCAGGGCGATCATGAAGGACGCCCAGGAGGAGGAGTTCAAGCACTTCTCGATGGCGCTGGAATTCCTGGCCAGGCGCAAGCCGAAGTGGCGCACCGTGCTCAAGGACGTGCTGTTCAAGGAAGGCGACATCGTCGAGCACGGTGAAGAGGCGGAGGAGGACGAGAAGAAGCTCTAGAGGCTGCGCCGGCCCTGGGCGGTCAGACGCTCTCCACGATCGCGGCGACCATCGCGACCTCCTCGACGCTCACCGTGTGCGCCATCCCCGGGTAGAAGCGCACGGTCACTTCGGCGCCCATGCGCTTGAAAACCTGGGCTGCATCGAGGACTCGATCCTTCTGGATGTATGGGTCGACGTCGCTGCAGCCGAGAAAGACAGGAGTGCCTTCGAGCGCGCCGGCATAGTCGCGTGGGGTGTCCGGCGGTCCGATCAGGCCTCCGCTCAGCCCCACCACTCCCCCATACCGGCGCGCGTTGCGGGCCGCGAACTCGAGCGTCAGGCACGCGCCCTGCGAGAACCCGAGCAGGATGGTTCTGTGCGCCGGCACGTGCGCCTCGACGCGAAACACCAGGCCGGCCAGCGTCTGCAGGGCCTCGTCCAGGTTGGGTTGGTTGCTCTCCAGAGGTGCCGTGAAGGGGTTGGGGTACCACGCGTTTCCCGGCGCCTGCGGAGCGAGGTAGGCGAAGCCCGGGCGCTGCACCTCGGAGGCGATGGTCATGATGTCCTCGGCCGTCGCGCCGCGACCGTGGACCAGGATCATCGCCGCCCGCGCCGACTGGAGACGTTCTCCTGCCTCGAGCACGCGCTGGCCGTGAACGCTCGCCATCTCATTCGTAGTATGACCACGCCATGAGCGGCACCTTTACATACGTGAATCCCCGCGTGATTCACTGGGGCGCGGGCTCTCGCCGGCAGCTGAACGAAGAGCTGAGCCGCCTCGGTGTGTCGCGGGTCGGGGTGGTCACGACCCGATCGCTCGCCGACTCGATCGAGCGGCTCGGCCTGCATCCGGCGACAGTCGTGGTCGTGGGCCAGCACGCTCCGGCATCACATGTCGATGCTGGCGTCGAGCAGGCGCGGCGGGAGCGAGTGGACGGGCTGGTCAGCTTTGGCGGCGGCAGCGCGATCGACTCGGCGAAGATCATGTCGATCCGGGCCGGTGGTGACGATCTCGCCCTCCCACACGTCGCGATCCCCACGACT
>DATEHQ010000019.1:0-18634 GCA_035279525.1 Candidatus Dormiibacterota bacterium | reverse complement strand
CAAGCAGCCGGCGGAGGTGGTCACCGGTTTGCGAATGCGCGCCGAACCGGGCACCGGCACGGCGTACGTCAAGCTGCGGCGGCGGGGTTCGATCGACTTCCCGATCGCGGGCGCGGCGGCCGTGCTGCGCCTGGACGGAGCGGTCGTCGAGCACTGCAGGATCGTGCTCTCAGCCGTGGCGTCGCACCCCCTGGAGTGCCGCGAAGCTGAACACTTCCTTACGGGCAAGCGTGCCGACGAGGAGACGATCCGCGAAACTGCGGTCATCGCAGCCAAGCCGGCCCGGCCGCTCGACAACGCCGACCTCAGCCACTTCTGGAGGAAGCGGATGGTGAGGGTCGTCGTGGAGCAGGCCCTGCGGGTCGCAGCGACCAGAGCGGGGGGCTCGGCGGTTAAGCTTTCAGGTCAAAACCAGTCGTGATCAACATCTCCCGTATGCAGTCCGGCCAGGGCATGGTTGAGTACGCGCTCATCCTGGCCCTCATCGCCCTGGTGGTCGTGGTGGTGCTCATCGCCACCGGCGGGCAGCTGATCAATCTCTATTCGAACATCACGGCGACCATGTGCAACTACCACGTGGGGTGTTGACCCGGGCCAAGAAGCTCGAGCGGGGACAGGGCATGGTCGAGTTCGCTCTGATCCTCGCCCTCGTCGCGCTGGTCGTGATCGTGGCGCTGCTCCTCACCGGCAAGCAGGTGACGAACCTCTACTCCAACATCAGCGCCACGATGTGCAACTACCACGTCGGTTGCTGACCGCTATGAGAGGGAACCCGGCTCCGGAGTCACGCCTGGCCCTCAAGGATTGACGCGGCCGCGGCGGCGGCCTGCTCCGCGTTGGCCCTCACCGCGCCGAAGTCACGCCGCTGCAGCGCGTCGGGAGTAAAGAGCGACCCGGTCAGACCAACCACCTTGACCCCGAGGCGCAGGTACGCCGGGACGTCCGCGATCGGCACTCCACCCGAGACCCAGAAGGGGACACCTCCCATCGGCCCGTTGAGCGCCTCTATGTAGGCGGGGCCGCCGACGGGTGTGATCGGGAACACCTTGACGAGGCCGGCCCCGGCAAGGCGCGCCTGGTACACCTCGGTCGGAGTGAGCGCGCCGAGCACGCACATCATGTCCTCTTGCCGGCAGGCTTCCGCCACCTCCGGCAGCAGGACCGGGGTGACCACGAACGATGCACCGGCCTCCTTCGCCTCGTGCACGGCGCCTGGGTCCCACACCGTTCCCACGCCGACGGAGTGGCGCCCGCCGGTGGTGGCGATCAGGCCGCGGATCAGGTCGAAGCACGACGGCACCGTCTTGGTCACCTCGATGGTCGCCACCCCGCCCTCGAGAGCGGACAGGCATGCCTGGAAACCGGCGTCGGCGTCCTCGGTTCGCAGCACACCGCAAAGGCGGTTGGGAAAGACCTCGGCGATGCTCCGCACAGCCACGGCTGAGATTAACCCAAGCCCAAACCCACCTCGATTCCAGGGTCTGTTTAGACTGGTACATACGTATGACCGGTGCATTCAAGGAGGGGTCCTCCCCAGCACTCGCGGCGACTGCGGCCCCGGTCGAAAGCACCCGTGAACAGATCATCCACGCGGCGGCCGAGTCGCTCCTGGAGAACGGCTACTCCGGCACCAGCGTTCGGGCCATCGCGTCGAAGGCCGGCGTCGCCATCGGCAACCTCCAGTACTGGTTTCCCACCAAGTCCGAGCTGTTGGTGGAAGCCTGGCGCTTCCTCACCGCCCGATCGGTAGAAGAGCTCCGCAGCGCGCTGAACCAGCTCACCGACCCCCTCGAGGTCCTCGAGGTCGGTGTCGAATCCCTGTGGGCGTCGCTTCGCCAGCTCGGCGACATCCAGCTGGCGGCCTTTGACCTCCTCGTCCAGGCGCCGCGCACCGAGCGCCTGCGGGCCTATCTGCCCGAGCTCTTCACCAGGTACCGCGAGGTGATCCAGGAACAGCTCGACCGCCTGGAGGAAGACGGTCGGGTCCGGCTCACCGTCCCGCGCGAGGTGCTCGTCCCGCTGGTGCTGAACACCGTGCTCGGTTTTGGGCTCTACTACGTGGTCACCCGCGACGACGAGTCGTGCCTGCGGGCTCTTTCGGCCTTCGGCCAGCTCGCCGGCACTTTGATCGAGCCCGTGCCGTGAGCGCGACCCAGGTCATCGACCGCGAGCTGGACCGGCTCGAAAACCTGTGGGGGGAAGGCCTCCAGGACGCCTACCGGTCGTACCTCGGGGCGGTCGGCGCCTACGAAAGCGACAGAGGTCCGAAGCTCGCTCTCGCGGCGGCCCTGATCGAGGTCGGCATCGGGTTGCACGGCCTCGGCGGGCGCGCGGCGCCGCCCGCCACGCTGCTCATGGGCGACCTCTGCCTGGCCCGCTCGTCCCGCCTGCTCGCCGACGTCGCGCCTCAGCGGCTGCAGGTCGCGTTCGCGCGGGCCGTCCAGGACATGGCGGCGGCGGCCGCGTCGGAATCCGCGGTGCCCGCGCCGCGCGAGCTGCTTCTCCGGGCGTTCGAGGCGGCTCGGTGACCGGGGGGCGGATCCGCTTCGAGACCACTCGGTCCACCGAGTTCGTCGACCTCACCGACCGGCTGCGCGACGAGGTTCGCGGCTCGGGTCTCGTCAACGGTCGGCTCCATCTCCAGTCGCTGCACACCACGGTCGGGCTTGCTGTCAACGAGAACGAGCCGCTGCTGCTTCATGACTTCGAGCATCTGCTCGAGCGCGTCGTACCGGTGGACGCCACCTACGAGCACGACGACTTTTCCCGGCGCACCGGCACCGCGCTCGACGAGCCGGTCAACGGCCACGCGCACTGCCGGCAGCTGCTCCTGACAGCGTTCACGACCCTGCTCGTCGAGGAGGGCGAGCTCGTCCTGGGGCGCTGGCAGTCGGTGTTCGCGGTCGAGCTCGACGGACCCAGGCAGCGCGAGCTCGCGATCCAGCTCGACGGCGAGTTCGCCGTCAAGCGTCGCGGGCGCTCGCCGGAGGCGCTTTTCGAGCTCGAGCTGACGCAGCAGCTGCGCACCGACCCGGCGCCCGTCGGCGTGCCGATGCGGCGTCTCGTCGAGGCCGGCGGAAAGCGGCTCCGGCCGAAGCTCGTGCAGCTTACGGCGGCCATTGGACCACGGCACGAGCCGAGCCGCGCGGCCGCGCTGGCCGCGGCCGTGGAGCTCCTCCACAACGCGACCCTCATCCACGACGACTATGTCGACGAAAGCACCCACCGGCGCGGCCGGCCAACCGTGGCGGCGGCCGAAGGGCCGGAGCGGGCGATCGCTGTGGGCGACTACTACTTCGCCAAGGCGACGAGGCTGATCGCCGAGATCGGCCACCGCGAGGTCACGTCGACCATGGCTGATGCGCTGGAGGCGATCTGCGCCTCGCAGATCGACGACGTCGCGCTGCGCGGCGCGTATCCCGGCGATCGCGAGTCCTACCTGCGGGTGGTGAGGGGCAAGACGGCTGCGCTTTTCGCGGCCGCGTGCGCCTGTGGCGCGCTGCTGTCGGAGGCAAGCCCGGAGGTGGTCGGTGCGCTGCGCCGTTTCGGCGACCTGCTGGGCGTGGCGTTCCAGATGGCGGATGACATGGTGGATTTCAGCCCCAGCTCGGGCAAGCCGGTCGGGCTCGACATCCGCCAGCGAGTGCTGTCGCTGCCCCTGATCTACGCCGCGGAGGACCGCGAGGTCGGACCCGAGGTGCGACGCCTCCTGGCGGGCACGCTCGGCGATGCCGACGTTAAGCGCGTGGCTGACCTGGTCACCTCCAGCACCGCGCTGCGCCGCGTGCGCCAGGAGGCGCAGACGCTCGTCGACGCGGCTGTGCGCGAGCTCGAGGCGGTGGAGCTGGACGGTCTCCGCCCCACTCTGATCGGCCTGGCGCGATCCGCGGTCGACCGGATCTCCTAGCAGCGCCCCCCGCGCCTGGCGCGACCTCGCGCGACCTCCTCCGAGAGGACGGACTGACCGATCATCAGGCGCCCCTTTGCCCCGGATCTGCGGGACTGACCGAAAAAAGGAGGACCGCTAGGTGCGGCCGCCAGACAACAACCCCACAGTGCCCATCGCCAGGCCGTGGTACCGCACGTCGATCCAGCCGGCGGCCATCGCCATGTCACCCAACTCGCCGGGAGTGCGGTACGAATCCACCGTGTCGCTCAGGTACCTGTAGGCCGACCGGTCACCCGAGATCAGGCCCCCGACCGCCGGCAGGATGGCGCGCAGGTAGACGCGATAAGCGGCGCCGGCCAGGTTGCGCGGCGGCCGCACGAACTCGAGCACCACGGCCCGGCCGCCCGGCTTGATCACCCGCGCCATCTCCCGCAGGCCGAGCACAGGATCCGACAGGTTGCGGAGGCCGAATGCGATCGTCGCCGCGTCGAAGCTTCGGTCGTCGAAGCCGAGGCGAAGGGCGTCTCCCTCAAGGAACTCGAGTTCCGGGTGAGCCCGTTTGGCGACCTCGATCATGCGCGGGCTGAAATCGACCCCCACCACGCGACCGGTCGGGCCCGCCAGCCTGGCGAGCTCCGCGGTCAGCTTGCCCGACCCGCACGCAACGTCAAGCGCTGAGCCGCCGTCGCGCAACCCCGTCTCGCGCGCGGCGCGGCGCCGCCACCCACCGTCGGTCCCGGCGGACAGGATGGTGTTGACGGTGTCGTAGCGCCGGGCGATGCGGTCGAACATCGACCGGACGGCTTCTGGATCGCGCTCGCTCAGACTCTTTGCCAGATGGAGGCGATGCCCTGGCCGACTCCGATGCACATGGTCGCGAGGCCGTACTCCGCGTCCCGGTGCGCCATCTCCCTCACCAGCGTGCCGACCAGGCGCGCGCCGCTGCTGCCCAGCGGATGCCCCAGCGCGATCGCGCCGCCGTTGACGTTCACCCTCTCCTCGTCCAGGCCGAGCAGCCGCACGCACGCGAGCGACTGGGAGGCAAACGCTTCGTTCAGCTCGACGACCCCGATGTCGCCGGCCTCGAGGCCCGCCTTCTGAAGCGCCTTGAGGGATGACGGAACGGGCCCGATCCCCATGTAGTCGGGGTGCACGCCGGCCGGAGCAGCCGCGACCAGCCGCGCCAGCGGCTGGATGCCGCGCCGCTTCGCCATCTCATCCGACATGAGGACAATGGCGGTGGCGCCGTCGTTGAGCGGCGACGAGTTGCCGGCGGTCACGGAACCGCTGGAAGCAAATGCCGGCCGAAGCTTAGCCAGCGCTTCGAGCGAGGTGTCGGGCCTCGGTCCCTCGTCCTCGGCCAGGGTCACAGGCTCGCCCTTGCGCTGAGGTGCCGTGACCGGGACCATCTCCTCCGCCAGCCGTCCGGATTTCTGCGCCGCGACAGCCCGCTGGTGACTCCGCAGCGCGAACGCATCCTGGTCCTCGCGCGAGACCTCGTACTTCTGCGCCACGCGCTCCGCCGTCTCACCCATCTGCAGCGTCCCGTACAACTCGGCCAGCTTCGGGTTCACGAGCCGCCAACCGAGCGCCGTGTCATAAGCGGTCTGCGGTCCTCGCGGATAGCCCGCGTCGGGCTTTGACATGACCCACGGCGCGCGAGTCATGCTCTCGACTCCGCCGGCGATGACGATGTCGGCGCCTCCGCTCTGGATCTCCCGCGCCGCCGCGATGGTGGCCTGCATGCCTGAGCCGCAGAGGCGGTTCACCGTCTGGCCCGGCACCTCGACGGGAAAGCCGGCGAGCAGGAGGGCCATGCGCGCCACGTTGCGGTTGTCCTCGCCCGCCTGGTTGGCGCAGCCCAGGATCACGTCCTCGACCTCGGACGGCTTGACCCGCGCGCGTTCGCAGGCTTCCCGGAGAGCGACCGCGGCCAGGTCGTCGGGCCGGATGTCCTTGAGCTGTCCGCCATAGCGGCCCATCGGGGTGCGCGCCGTGGCGACCACGACCGCTTCGCGCAAGCTATCTCTTGCGGCGGGCAAGGAATGCCTGGACGCCGTCGGTGAACTCACTGCTCGCGGCCTGCGCCTCCTGCAGGTACGACTCGAACTCGAGCGCCGCCTCGTAGCTGGACTCGAGCGCGTGGGTCAACGCCCGCTTGGCGCCTGCCATCGCCTGTCGAGGCTGCGACGCGAGGTGATTCGCCAGGTCGCGCACCTCTTCCTCCAGCCGCTCCGCAGGCACGAGCCGGTTGATCACACCCAGCCGGTGGGCGTCGGCCGCCTGGAGCGGCTTGCCGGTGAAGAACATCTCGTAGGCGATGCCGGTTCCGGCCAGGCGCGGCAGGAGCCAGCTGACGCCACCGTCGGGCGCCAGGCCGATGTTGACGAACGCCTCGAGGAGGTAGGCCTCCGGCGTCGCGATGCGGATGTCACACGCCAGCGCGTAGCTGGCGCCGATCCCGACCGCTGGACCGTTCAAAGCGGCGATCACGGGTTTTGGCATCGTCCGGAGCCGGGTGAGCATCGGCATGTACTCGTTGCGGAGGACGTTCCCGACGTCCTCGGGCGTGCGCATGCCGCCCTCGTTGACCATCTCCGTCACGTCGGCGCCGGAGCAGAAGGCGCGTCCGGAGCCGGTCAGGACGACGACGCGCACCGAATCATCGCGCTCGGCCTGCTTGATCGCCTCGCCCAACTGCTTGCGCGTCAGCGCTCCGATGGCGTTCATCTTCTCCGGCCGGTTCAGCCGGATCCATCCGACGCCGGCTTCGGTGTCGACCTTTACATGCTGTTCGACCTCAGTCGCCATGGCTCACCGTCCTTTGAACACCCCTTTCCGCTTCTCCAGGAAGGCGTGCATGCCTTCCTTCTGGTCCTCTGTCGAGAACAGGAAATAGAAGCTCTTCCGTTCGCCGGCCAGACCTTCGCTGAGCGGCGACTCGAAAGCCTTGAGCACCGACTCCTTTGCCATCCGCAGCGCGAGCGGAGGCTTATCGGCGAGCTGACGCGCCAGGCGCCTGGCGACCTCGACGGTCATCTCCGCCGGCACGACCTTGTTCGCGAGGCCGAGCTCGTACGCGCGGGCGGCCGTCACGGGCGTGCCCGCCAGCATGACCTCCATCCCGACGTACTTGCCCACGGTGCGCGGCCACCTCTGCGTGCCTCCCGCCCCAGGGATGATGCCGAGGTTGATCTCCGGCTGGCCGAACCGCGCGGAGTCACCAGCGATGATCAGGTCGCACATCAGGGCCAGCTCACAGCCACCCCCGAGGGCATAGCCGTTGACGGCGGCGATGAGGGGCTTGCTGAACGCCGCGATTCCCGCCCAACGGCCGGTCTGGTCGCGGCGCAGCTGCTCGACGGCGCTCCGGTCGGCCATGTCACCGATGTCGGCCCCGGCGGCGAAGACCCGCGGACCGCCGGTCAGCACCACGGACCGAACCGTCTCGTCCGCGTCGAGCTCCCCCAGGGCGACGTTCAGCTCGCGGATCAGGTCCGGGCTGAGGGCGTTCAGGACCTTCGGCCGGTTGAGCGTGACGGTGGCGATCGGGGCTTCGACATCGACCTGGATGTGCTCGTAGCCCATCGCGACCTATCATCGACCAAATGGGCGCGCGGACGTTGCGGGACTCCTACGGCCGGGTCGCCGACGACCTGCGGATCTCGATCACCGACCGCTGCAACTTCCGCTGCATCTACTGCATGCCGGCGGAAGGCCTGAAGTGGCTCAAGCGGGATGAGATCCTGCGGTTCGAGGAGATCACGCGCCTGGCGCGGATCTTCGTCGAGCGTTACGGGGTGCGCACCATCAGGATCACGGGCGGCGAACCGCTCGTGCGCGTCAACGTCGAGGAGCTCGTCGGGATGATCAACGACATCGATCCCACTCTCGACATCACGATGACCACCAACGGTGTGCTGCTCCACGAGAAGGCGAAGGCCCTGCGGCAAGCGGGTCTCAAGCGAATCAACATCTCGCTCGACACCCTCAGCATGGAGCGGTTCCACGAGATCGCGCGCAGCGACCAGTTCAAGCGCACGATGGACGGCATCCAGGCGGCCAAGGCAACCGGGCTGTGGCCGATCAAGCTGAACATGGTCGTGATGAAGGGCCGCAACGACGACGAGGTCGTCGACTTCGCGAAGCTCGCCCGCGACGAAGGTTACGAAGTCCGGTTCATCGAGTTCATGCCGCTCGACGGGGACAACATCTGGACCAATGAACAGGTCGTGCCGAGCCTTCGGATCCAGGAGCAGATCGAGGACCTCTTCCCGCTCGTGCCGGTGAACGACACGAGGCCGGGCCCGGCCACGCGATTCAAGTTCGCCGACGGCGCGCCCGGTGGCGTCGGCTTCATCTCGTCGGTCAGCCAGGCTTTCTGCACCACTTGCAACCGGGTCCGGCTGACGGCGGAGGGCGGCCTGCGGACCTGCCTGTTCTCGCTCCACGAGACGCCATTACGCGACCTGATGCGGTCGGGCGTGTCCGACGATCATCTCGGACGGGCCATCGAGACGGCGATATGGCACAAGGAAGAGGGCCACCTGATCAATCAGCCCGGCTTCATCAAGCCGGCCAAGAACATGAGCCAGATCGGAGGCTGAACCGCCGCGTCGGATTGGCCGGACTGGCCGGACTGGCCGGATACTCGATCGGCCGCACACTCGGATGGGCCCGACAACCTGACCACCGGCGCCGGGCAGGGGACGACCGTAAGCTACGTGCCGTGCAGAAGCCTGAGGAGGCCGCGCGGCCTTACACCGTCAGCGAGCTGGCCAACGAGATCCGGCGCGCGCTGCGCCCTCTGGTCGCGATCCTGCTGAAAGGCGAGGTCAGCGGAATGAAGCAGGGGACCAAGGGCCACTACAGCTTTGTCATCCGCGACGGTGCGAGCCTGATCAACGCGTTCATCTACGCCGATGACGCGAGGCGGCTCGCCACCCTGCCCGAGGACGGCCAGGTCTTCATCTTCCGTGGGCGGGTCGACTACTGGAATCAGTACGGCACGGTCCGGTTCATCGTCGACCAGGTCGAGTTCGACGACGTGGGCAAGCTGCGGGCGCGCCTCGAGGAGCTCAAGCGCAGGCTCGAGGCGGAGGGCGCCTTCGCGCCCGAACGCAAGCGACGGCTTCCCTTCCTGCCCAGGGCCGTGGCGCTGCTCACGTCGCCCACCGGCGCCGTCATACACGACCTTCAAGAGACGATCTGGGAGCGCTACCCGAACATGGGCGTCGTCGTGTACCCCGTCCTCGTGCAGGGCGCCGCGGCGCCGATGAGCGTCGCCCGCGCGCTGCGCCGCTGCAACCAGGAGAGGCTGGCGGACGTGATCGTGCTCGCGCGTGGCGGCGGAAGCTTCGAGGAGCTCTACGCCTTCAACACGGAGCTGGTCGCACGCGCGATCCTCGACTCCAGGCTGCCCGTCGTCACAGCGCTGGGTCACACCTCGGACCGGACCGTCGCCGACCTCGTGGGCGACGCGGAGTGCCGGACCCCGACGGAGGCGGGCGCACGCGTGGTCCCCAAGAAGGCCGACCTCCTGATGCAGCTGAGCGAGCGCGAGCGCCGCGCCGGCCGCGAGGTGGCGCGCAGGGTGGCTCGAGAGGAGGAACGGTTGGTGCGCACGCGGCAGCGGCTGCTGCTGATGCTGCCCGCGATGGTCAGGCAGCGCGCGGAGAGGCTCGCGCGTGCCGCTGTCGAGGTGGGGCGGCTCAGCCCGATGGCGCAGGTGTCGCGGCGCGATGAGGCGCTGCGCGAGCGCGCCCGCAGGTTGAGCAGCGCGGCGGTCGGGCGCCTCACCCGGAGCCGCAACGCCCTGGCTTCGAAGCGCGCGCCGGATCGCCTCGAGCGAGCCCTTTCGGACCGCTTCGGAGCGGCAGCCCGTGGACTCGAGCACCGTCGGCAGCGCCTTGTCGCGCTCAGCCCGGACGCGGTCCTCACACGCGGTTACAGCATCACGCAGGATGCAGCGACTGGCGTGGTCCTGAAGTCCGCGTCGGCGACGGCACCCGGTGGCAGGCTGCGCATCAGGCTCGCCGCCGGGCGGCTCGGCGCGACAGTAGAGGAGGTGGACTCTTGAGCGTGGACCTGACCTATGAGCAGGCCCTGGAGAAGCTCGACCAGCAGCTGAAGCTGCTCGAGGACGGGGACCTTTCGCTCGACGGCGCCCTGAAGGCCGTGGACGAGGCACGCGTCTACTTGAAGATCTGCACCGAACGGCTCGAGGCGGCACGCAAGAAGATCGAGGTCCGGGCGGAACCCGAAGAGCCGCCCCAGTAGCCGTCGCCGGCGACGCCGGCAGGCTGAGGTCCCGGCTACTCCATCGCGGCGGCGGTCTCCCCCGTCGCCGCCGACTCGATCGCCGCGCTCGCCTCGAGCTGCTCGTCCATCATCCGCAGCCGCTGGCTGAGGTTCTTCACGAACTCCAGCAGCACCTCGGGGTGCTCGTGAACTATGGCCTGCATGCGGTCGCGACGCAGCACCCGCACCGTGGTGTCCCTAGCGGCGACGGCGGCCGCTGAGCGCGGCTGCTCGTCGAACACCGACATCTCCCCGACCACCTTGTCGGGCCCGACACGCGCCAGGGTCACCTCGTGCCCGTCGTGGTCGAGGTGGACGCGAATCTCGCCCTCGAGCACGACATAGAGCTCGGCGCCGACGTCGCCCTTGCGAAAGATCGACTCGCCCTTCTGGTAGTGCCTGGTCACCATCAGCCGGTCGATGCTCGCGAGCTGTTCGAGCGTGAGCGTGCTGAAGAGCGGCACTCGTTTCAACGCGATGAGTTCCTTCATCTCTTCACCGAGTCCGTTGATCGCCGCCTCGGCGGTCTCGCGGACCCATTTGTCCGGGTGCTCCAGCAGCGCCTCGAGCTCCTCGCGCGACAGCGGCCGTGTCACCACCGAGTCGAACGATTCCGGTTCGAGCAGCTGCACCAGAGGCGCGGCGAGCCAACCCGGGCCGAAGTTTAACAACGTTTCCAGGGCCTCAACCCTCGTTCGGGGTTGCTCGGACCTGAGGCCGCGCTCGACCGTCGCAAAGCCTCGTTTGCCGTGCAGCGCGCGCATCGCCGCGACGCCCGCGTCGGCGGCGTTGCGAACACAGTCGTCGAGCCCGATGCGAAGCAGGGCGTACCCGGCCGCCTCCTCGCCGCCGACGCGGCGCGAAGCCACGGCCACACGAGCGGAGAGTCTCGCGAGGTGCAGGCCCCCGCCCAGCTGCTCCTCCAGGTGCACCCGGGCGTGCTGAAACAGCTCGGGCCGTCCGCTGCGCACGAGCGCCTCGACGGTGGCGGCCGACGTTTCGTCGCGCTGCATGAGCAAGGGGAGCGTGAAGACGAGCGCGTCGGGCGACTGGGCGGCCATCGCCTCGGCGGCCAGCCGCCGCACCTCGCGATCCCCGCTGGCGAGCGCCGCCGCGAGCGCTTCCGCAAACGCCTGGTGCTGCCCTTCGGGCGGGGCCCACCGCACAGCCTGGCGAAGGCCTTCTCGGCGCACCTCCACGTCTGGATCCCGCAGGCACTCGATCAAAGGCTCGGCGACATTCGCCACGTCTCCCTTGAGCTTGGCGAAGCTGCGCAGCGACTCCAGGCGCACACGCGGCTCGGTGTCGCGCATCGCCTCCACCACGGTCTGCCGGTTGCCGGTGAAAGCCGCAGCCCAGACCGCCGCGGCCCGCTCGTCGCGCTGCCCGGACTCCGCGAGCTCGGAGAGCAGCGCCTCCGAGCGGTCCCATCGTTCCCTGCGTGCCACGCCGGCGACAGCGGCGGCGGCCCGCACCCATCCGTCCGGATCGCTCGCCGCGGCTTCTAGCTGGGCGAGCGTGATCGCATCGGGCGGCGCCATCTGCAAGGCCAGCCGGCGAACTCCGGGATCCACCGAGGTGAGCAGCTCGGGCAGCATGGCCGCGAATGCCTCAGGCGATCCCTTGCCCAGCGCGGCCACGGCGAACTGGCGCGCCTTCTCGTCGCCGGTGCGGATGTAGGCCTGGAGCTCGGCGACCTCGTCGAGACTCTGGCGGCCGAGCGCCTGGGTGAAGTCGGCCAGGCTCAAGGTATGCGTGCGCAGCCGCTCGTATATCGCCTGCACGTACAGGCCCCGCACACGAAGCGCGGCGAGGATGAAGAGCACGCCCGCGACGAAGCCGATCACGGCCAGCACCTCCACGCTTGCGGTGATCGCCCGCTGAGCGACCAGGAGCACCACACCGCTCAGCACCGCCGCGCCGGGCAGCACCGCGTTGTCGAGGAGGAACTTGAGCTTGGGCCCAACCTGCGCCGGTACGATGCCGCCCAGCACGTTCTGCACCGGGTCGTCCAGGCCCGTCTGCAGCCCATTGCGCACGATGAAAAGAAAGAGCGCAGTGGCGAGAACGGGATTGACCGCGACGGCCGCGAACCCGATCAGCGTGAAGATCGGCAGGATCGCGATCGCGTTCTTCACGCCGAGCCGCGCGAGGATCCATGGAGTGATGAAGAGGCTCACGACGAGTTGGACGACGTAGCTGGCAAGCCACGCGTTGCCGATCAGTATGGTCAGCGCCTGCAGGTTGTTGTGCGTGGCCGCGACGAAGAGGACCGCGACCAGGTAGTCGCCGATGCGGCTGGCGACCTGCACGACGAGCGCCAGCAGGACGAGCGCGAGCACGAGCCTGCTTCCTGTCACATAGGTGATCGCACCACGCATCACCGCGGCGAAACCGTGCTTCTTCTTCTCTGCCTCGTGCTCGGCGAAGAACTCGTCGGACTCGTCGGTGAAGGCGGGGCGAAACAGCGTTCGCTCCAGGCCGATCGAGAGAAACGCCGCGACCGCCGACCCGAACGCCCAGATGAAGATCAGCGGCTCCGTGGCGTAGACGGCGACCACCGTCGTCGTCACCCCGGCAAGGATGTAGCCGATGCTCGACCCTGCCGCGATCACTGGAAAGATCCGCTTCCCCTCGAGCAGGTTGAAGTGCTGCGTGACGAACGCCCAGAAGTGGAGCATCACGAGCTCGAAGGCGACCGAGTAGACCACGTAAACCGCGAAGGCGACCGTGGCGTCCTCGCGGACCGAGTAGGCGATGTAGGCGCCGACTGCCACGACGGCGTTGGCGACCAGGTTCATTCGGAACGCGCGACCGACGCCGAACCTGCGGGTGACCCAGCCCTGCAGCGCCACCATGGGCCAGACGCTCAGGGCCAGGATGATGAAGAAGAGAGGGTAGGCGGAGGGTCCCGCGCGGTTGAGGAAGATCGATTGCGCGGCGCTGAACGCGGTGTACATCGCCCAGCCGACGACGATGGCGAAGCCCGCCACCTGCAGGGTCCGCTTGAGCTCCGTGCGCCGCACGTGGAGCACCCGGGCCAGCAGGGGCGACATCGCGTCCTGTCGCAGCTGCAGCCGGTTCCCCGGATGGCCCACCCCGCCGGCCCTCAGGTCTGCTGGACGCTCGCGATCTTCTCCAGCGCCTCGATCCGCTCCTCAATCGGGGGATGCGTATCGAAAAGATGGTTGAAGAACGAGCCGTGATGCTCGGTCGGGTTGTCGATCATCATCGCGGCCACCGCGTGATTGAACTTCTCGGGTGGCTTGTCGTTCTGGGCGATCTTCTTCAGGGCGTTGATCAAGCCGACGGGGTTGCGCGTCAGGTCCACGCCGCTCACGTCCGCCAGCGACTCGCGCTGGCGCGAAAGGGCGAGCTGCATCAGAGGTCCGACCAGGAACGCGATCAGAGTGAAGATGATCCCGATCGCGAACACGACCAGCACTGCCCGATCGTCGCGGCTGCGGATGCGCCACGCCCCGTTCCAGTACATGCTGGCGATCAGCGCGGCGAGCCCGATCATGGTTGTGACGACGAGCAGCAGGCGCACGTCGTAGTTCCTCACGTGGCTCATCTCGTGCGCAAGCACGCCCTCGAGCTCCTCGCGGTTCATCATCTGGAGCAAGCCGGTGGTGACGGTCACCGCGGCGTGATTGGGGTCGCGTCCCGTGGCGAAAGCGTTCGGGCTCGGGTCGTTCATCACGTACACCTTCGGCATCGGGAGCCCGCTGCCGATCGCGAGCGTCTGGACGATGTTGTAGAGCTGCTGGAACTGTCGAGGGTCCGCCTCCTGAGCACCGACCGCGGCGAGCACGGTCTGCGAGCCGAAGTAGTACGCGAACATCGCCGCGCCGATCCCGAGCAGGCCAAGCAGGATCGCGCCCGCGACCGCTCCTCCACTGCCGTAGGCCAGCCAGCCGATGAGCAGGCCGGCACCCAGCCACACGACGAGGAACCCGAAGATCACGATCACGCTGTTGCGCTTGTTGCGCGCGATCTGGTGGTACATCGCGCTACGTCGCCGGCCGTGACCGCTTCATTGAGTCGCGCACGCGCTCCGCGGCATAGGCGCCCCAGATCTGCGCCCACACGAGTCCATTGCTGAATGCGGAGACGTCGTCCGAGTGGTGCTTGTAGTGATACATCCACATCGCGCGGTGCTTTTCATACGACAACTTGCGCCGGCGCTCGGCGCTGGAGGGCATCGGGCGGTGGTTCGCCGCCGCGCTGGGCAGGTAAAAGACCTTCCAGCCGCCCAGCTTCAGCCGGTAGCAGAGGTCCAGGTCCTCGCCGAACATGAAGTAGCGCGGGTCGAAGAATCCCACGCGTTCCAGCGCGGCCATGCGCAGCATGAGGCACGCGCCGCTGCCCGCGTCCATCTCATGCACCTCGGTGTCCGGCAGGTGCCCCATGTTGTGACGGCCGAACCGCGGGCTGCGCGGAAAGAGCTTGCTCAGCCCGACCGTGCGGTAGAACAGCGTGCTGGGCATGGGAAACGCGCGTCGCGCGTCCGGGTCGAGCTTTCCGTCCGGCAGCAGGATCCGAGGGCCGACCGCGCCGGCGTCGGGCCGGGTCAGCAGGAAGTCCGCGAGCCGGCCCACGGACTGCGCCTCCACCGTCACGGTGGGGCTGAGGAGGAGGACGAAGCGACCCTGGCAGCGCTCGAATCCGAGGTTGGCGGCGCGGCCGTAGCCCAGGTTCTTCGGCTGCTCTAGCACCGTGGCTTGCGGAAACTCGTCGGTCACCGCGGCGGCCGACCCGTCGGAGGAGTCGTTGTCCACGACGACAGCCTCCACAGGGACGTCAGCGCTGCCGTAGAACGCCTTCAGGCTCTCGAGAAGCTGCTGCTTGACGTTGTGGCTGACGACCAGGGCTGAGACGAGGGGTTTGGTCGGTTCGGGCATCCGAAACGAATTATCCCCGGCCGGCGCGGGCGGACGCCTCGGCTAAGATTCCGCAAAGAGTGCAGACCGGTGCGCGACTGGGTCTTGGCCAGCGCCTGGCCCAGGTCCGGCGGAACCGGTTGGTCCGGCAGAACCTGGTCCTGTTCGCCGGCGGCCTGGTGGCCGGAATCGGCGGATTCGTCTACCACGCGATCGCGGGACGTGTCCTCGGCCCCGAGACCTACGGACAGGTCGCGTTCCTGATCGCGGTTTACGCGGTGGGCACAGCGCCCGCCCTCATCCTGATCGTCGTCCTCGCCCGCTACACCGCCACGCTCGCGGCGCGCGGCGACGCCGGCGTCCGTTCGCTGCTCGCCCGGACCGTGCGCCTGATCGCCATCCCTTGCCTGATCGCAGTCCTGGCGACCGCGCTACTGGCACACCCCGTCGCCCGCTTCGAACACCTGGGCTCGACCATCCCGATCCTGATCCTCGGCGTATCGATCGCATTGATCTGGCAGGTCGCGATTCCGCGCGGGATCCTGCAGGGCCTGCAGCGCTTCCCCGCCCTGTCGCTCAACCTCTCCCTCGAGCTCGTCGTCCGCACCACCTTCGTCTTCCTCCTGCTCAAGGCGGGATACGCGGTCTCGGGCGCGATGGCGGCCGTCTTCATCGGGCTGATGTTCTCCTTCTTCCTCGGCCTCTACACGCTGCGCGACCACTTCCGCCGCGGCGCCACGCGGGTGCGGCTGCGGGTGATGGCCGGGTTCTCGTTGACCGCCGCCGCGGGGATCATCGGCGTGCAGATCCTCTACAACCAGGACGTCATCCTTGCCGAGCATTACCTGAGCAGCCACGACGGCGGGATCTACGGCGGCCTGAACAAGATCGGCACCATCCTCTATTTCCTGACCCTGAGCGTGAGCCAGGTCCTCTTCCCCCGTGTGGTCGAGGCCGTGGCGAAAGAGCAGCACCCCGGACGCATCCTGCTGACGTCGGCCGGCATCCTGGCCGCGCTCGGTGCGGGCGCGCTGGCCGTCTTCGCCGTGGTGCCGGGATTGGTGGTCGGAATCCTCTTCGGGCCGAGCTTCAGCGACGCGAAGCCTTACGTGGTGGCGGTGGGCGTGATCGGGCTCGCGCTGTCGCTGGACAACCTGCTGGTGCAGTTCTTCATGGCGGTGCACGACCGCGTCTTCGTGCCCATCCTCGCCTTCGGCGTCATCCTCGAGGGGACTTTGATCTTTCTGTTCCACGCGCAGGTCGGGCAGGTCGTGCTGGACGTGCTCGTCTCGCTGCTCGTCCTCCTGGTGCTGCTCACCGTGCGGTGCTACGTGCTGCTGCCAAGGTTGAGCGCGCAGAGCGTCGCCGAGCCCGAGCCGGCCGTCTGAGACAAATAAGTCCTGCGACCTTCCGGCCGCAGGACTTAAGGACGCTCGGCAACGACCTACTCTCCCATCGGGTTACCCCGACAGTACCATCGGCGCTGGAGGGCTTAACTTCCGTGTTCGGAATGGGAACGGGTGTCTCCCCTCCGCCAAAGTCACCGAACGCCGGAGATTATACCGGGCCGGGAGCGCCCCTACCGGGTGCGGCGGCGGCGCGCCCGGAGGCTCTTGATCTTGCGAGCCTCGGCGGGCGGGACGTAGTGCGAACGGCGCCGCATCTCGCGCACGAGCCCCTGCTCCTGCACCTTGCGGCGGAACTCCCGAAGGGCCTGCTCGAACTCCTCCGGGTCCTTGACTACGATTCGCACAACCCGACAAGGATACCGATCTCCTGCGAACCGCGCGTTCTTAACCACGGGGGTCTCGCTATAGGTGGAGGATCCCCGCCGGCCCTGCGGAGCTTCGGATTGGCCGGACTAACCCGCATCCGAGCCGGGCCAAGACCCGCAGAGGCCGGACTATCCGGAAGCGGAGAGATGTCTGAGCAGCGACTACTCGAGAACATCTGGCCGGACGGCGCGGACCACCGCTATCACGGCAAAACCCAGCGCAAAGCAGCCGATGACCACGAGCGCGTGCGTCGCGCTCACCGGGATCAGGGGCGCGGCGAACGCGGCCCTGGCGTGATGTCCAGGCTCGATCAGGTTCAGGACGACGTTCAGGTTCGGCCCCAGCTGGTACTGCGTGATGTCGAGCCAGGGATGGTCCTGCTTGGTGATCCTCGAGCCGAGGGCGAGCAGGATGACGGCGAAGTTGTCGACCGGGAAGAAAGCGAGCGCCGCGGCCATGGCGAACGCGAGCGAGCGCCCGATCCCCGCGGCCGCGGCGGCGATCAGGATCGCGATCCCCATGCTGATGCCCTGCACAAGGCACCAGTACCCAATGTCCTGCCAGTACTGATCCGGAAGGTGCTGCAGCGGCGCGATGCCCCCGGTCCACGAGCTGACGAGGATCGAAACGAGGCCGCCGGCGATCACCAGGTAGGCCGCCAGGAGCAAGACCCCGATCACGGCGAGGATGAACATCTTCGCCAGCAGGAGGGTGAGGCGGCCCATTCCTCGCGAGTAGACGATGCGGATCGTGCCTGACGAGTACTCCATCCCGAAGAGCCGCGAGCCGACGATGAGCAGGAAGATCCCCGAGCCGATCTGAAAGATCGTGCCCAGCACGTCCCGGGCGCTGTAGGCAAAACTCGTCGGGTCGGTCTTGAGCTGGCTCTCGAGGTTGGGAGAGCTCGTGACGCCCAAGGCGATGATCGCGAACAGGATCACCGAGCCGGCCAGCATCAACCAGAAGCTGAGCTGGCGCGAGACCTTGACCGCCTCGCCCCTGACCGCGCCAAAAAAGCGTGGGCGCCGCGTCACCGCCATTGCGGTGCTCACGACTCGCCTCCGGTGAGGCTGAGGAAGATGTCTTCGAGGTCGGTCTGCCGCTCGCTGACCGCGTCCGGCGCCACCCCGCTCTCGACCAGGAACTTGATCAGGCTGCGACCCCTGCCGTCGGGCGCCGCCGTGACCACCGCCCCGTCCTCCACCCTGGCCTGTGCTGCCCAAGGCTGGCGATGAAGGACCGCGACGAGGTCGGCGGGCGAGTCGACCTTGACCAGGAACTCACCGGTGGAGCGGAGGAGGTCGTGCACCGGCGCGACGCGGACGAGCTTGCCGTGGTTGATGATCGCGACCCGAGTGCAGATCTGCTGCACCTCGCTGAGCACGTGGCTCGAGATGAACACCGTCTTGCCCTGGGCCGCCAGCCGGCGCAGCAGGTCTCGCATCTCGACGATGCCGGCCGGGTCCAGCCCGTTCGCCGGCTCGTCGAGGATCAGCAGCTCGGGGTCGTTGAGCAGCGCTATCGCCAGGCCCAGGCGCTGCTTCATGCCCATCGAATACGTCTTCACCTTGTCTCGGTCGCGTCCCTTGAGCGACACGATCTCGAGCACCTCGTCGATCCTCGCCGGCGGCGCGCCGCCGAGCAGGTCGCCCGCGGCGCGCAGGTTGTCGCGGCCGGACATGTAGCCGTAAAGGGCCGGGGACTCGACGAGCGCACCGACGCGAGGCAGGACCTGCGCACGGTGTGCACGCACCTCGCGGCCCAGGATCTCGATCGATCCGCCCGTG
>DATEHQ010000018.1:0-5716 GCA_035279525.1 Candidatus Dormiibacterota bacterium | reverse complement strand
ACCTTTGGCGTCCCAATCCTGCGGGAGGATGACGCGGAGCGGGCTCTGCGGGCCGCTTGCCAGATGCTCGACCGGCTAACCGAGCTTAACACCGAGTTCAAGGCGCAGCATGGTGTCAGCCTCGCCATTCGCGTCGGCGTGAACACCGGCGAGGTGATGGCCGCGTCCGACCAGAACGTCGTGACCGGCGACGCCGTCAACGTCGCCGCTCGATTGGAGCAGATGGCCGAGCCAGGAACGATCCTGGCCGGGGAGCGAACCTACGCGGCCGCCGGCGACGCCTTCGTCTTCGGTGAGCCTCAGGCACGCGAGATCCGCGGTAAGTCAGCGCCGGTGACCGTACGGCGGGTGCTGCGCCCCCTGGCCGACTCCCTCGACCGACGCAAAGGGATGCAGGTCGCCATGGTTGGCCGCGAGCAGGAGGTCGAGTCGCTCGCCAGCCTCTTCCACGAGGCGATGGATGCGAACAGTCCACGCCTGGCGCTGATCTCGGGACCGGCCGGCATCGGCAAAAGCCGCCTCGTCCGCGAGTTCCTCAACCTGGCCTCGGCTCGCCACCCGGAGACGACGATCCTGCAGGGACGCTGCCCGTCCACCGGCGACGGCCTGACGTACTGGGCGCTCGGCGAGCTGCTTCGGCGCGAATGCCAGATCTCGCTCGATGATCCAGCGGCGACGGCGCGCGAGCAGGTCCGACAAAAGGTGGGAGCAGTGCTCCAACGCGTGTCGGCGGACCAGGCAACCGTCGATCACACGGTGTTTGCGCTAGCCTTCACGGCCGGGATCACTATCCCAGAAAACCCACTGGACAAGATTCGGCCTCTGGCCGTGGACAACGAACTATCGATGGCCTGGCCGCGTTTCATCAGCGCCTGTGCGGCGGCGGGCCCCGTGATCCTCGTTATGGAGGATTTGCACTGGGCTGGGGACCGCATGATCGCGATGATGGATCGGTTACTCGCGCGGTCCACCGGCCCCGTGCTCCTCGTCACCACGGCTCGACCCGAGCTTCGCAAGGCCCACCCCGAATTCGGCGAGGCTGGTGAGGCGGTCGCCTTGCTCGCGCTCCGCGCGTTGACGAACCAGCAGAGCACGACGATGTTGGGCGAGATCCTCGAAGGGAGCGAAGTCCCCGAGGCGCTCCGGCAGGACCTCGTCGCCACAGCCGACGGCAATCCTCTGTTCCTGGAAGAGATCATTCGACGATTGGTCGACGGAGGACTTCTGGTTCGTGAGGGATCCGGCTGGCGAGTAGCCGGCCCGCTCCCGACCGCACTGCCCGACACGGTGATGGCTGTACTGGGTGCGCGCATCGATGCTCTCCCACCCGCCCACAAGCGTGCGCTACAAGAAGCCGCCGTCATTGGGCGCGTGTTCTGGGAGGCGCCGGTGCGGCGAGCGACCGCCGACCCCGACGTGACGTCGAGCCTGCTCGCACTCGAGGCCAAAGGGCTGGTCTCCGTCCATCCGACATCGGGCATCGGCGGCGAGCTCGAATTCACCTTCAAACATGCCCTCGTGAGGGACGTTGCGTACGCGAGCCTCCCGCGAATCCGCCGGGCGCGCGCTCATGCTGAAGCAGCGCGCTGGCTCGAGCAAATCGCCGGAGATCGCTCGGAGGAACTCGCGGAGCTGATCGCGTACCACTACCGGACCGCGATCCTGGGCGAAGACGCTGACCTCGCGTGGACCGACGATCCTCTCGCTCGCGCTGAGTTGCGCACCAGGGCTTTCGCCACATTGATGGCAGCAGGCGCCGTCGCCCGCAAGCGGTTTGCTGTGCCACAAGCGCTCGAGCTACATGAGGATGCGCTGCGGCTGGCCGTCGACGCCACAGAGCGTGCGCGGGTGCTCGAGGCGATCGGCGACGATCACGAGGGGGCGTTCCACGGTGATGATGCCGTACCGGCGTGGGAAGGGGCAATAGCCGCTTTGGGCGAGACTCCTGAAACGCGCAAGGACCGCATACGCCTGCTCGTGAAGTCCGCGAAGATGACGGCCATTCGGTGGGGCGGGTTCAAGGTCCTGCCGCCGACTCGGCAGGTGGACGGTTATGTCGAAGCCGGGCTCGCCGCTGGTCCAGAAGCGCCAGAGCGCGGTTGGCTGCTCGCTTTACGCGCTTACGGAAATTCGCGGAGGGGAGATCCGCGTGAGATCGATGCAATTCCGACGACCGATCGGATCCAGGCCGGAGAGGAAGCCGTGCGGATCGGTCGCGAGCTCGGAGACATCGACCTTGAGGTTCTCGCGACCCGCGCCCTCAGCGGGCTGGCCATTACTCAAGTTGACTACGCGCGTGCCATGGACTACACGCGACAAGAAGAGGCGCTGATCGACCGCATGGTCGCAAGCCGCGACCGAGCGCTTGGCCTCTTCTGGATTGGGCTGCGATACATGGACACCGAGGGCCACTATGAAGAAGGGCTAGGGCTGATGGAACGCAGTTACCACCTGGCTAAACAGCTCGCCCCCCACGACGTACTACACGCCACTTATGGGCTCCTCTATGGAAACGCAAGTCTGGGGAGATGGGAGCGGATCGATGCGCTGCGCGATGAGCACTTGTCGGCCTTCCGTCGGGAGCCGGACATGACGTGCCCCTTTATACGGGGCGGCCCGCTGATCTCCGCGGCGGTCCTGGCTCAACGCGGTGATCTGGAGCGTGCCAGGGAGATGGCGGCGCTGGTCCCCATGAATTGGTCGGATCCTTCGTTACCCGAAGCGCTCCACGGATTTGCGCTGTTAGCGTCCGGTGATGCGGCGGCGGCCCGGCAGGAGGCCGAACAGATCCTCGCCGTGAGGCGGCGGTTGACCTATGAAGAGGCGCCGATGGAGGTGGTGCTCATGGTGGAGGCCCTCGTCGCGCTTCGCGACGCCCCAGGGCTTCGGGCTTTCTTGCCCGAAGCCGAACAGATCCGCCAGGCTGTTGCTGTGCTTGGGCCGGCGATCGATCGCGCCACCGGACTGTTGCAACTTTGGGAGGGCGATACAGCCGGTGCTCGGCCTCCGCTCGAGCGAGCGTTGGCCGAGTACGAACGGCTCGGCAATCCGTTCGAGGCGGCTCGCACGCGCGAGTACCTGGCCGACGCGTTGCCCGCCGGTGAACGGACGCCGGTGCTCGAAGCCGCCCTGCGTCAATACGAGCAACTCGGAGCGACGCCTTATGCCCAGCGGCTGCGCGCAGCCAGGGTCGTAGGCCCTGTCTAAGCTAACCGGCCGCGAGCTGTTCGGCTAAGCGAACAGCGCCAGACACGGCGGGCGCATCGAGACGCATGAGGTGCGTTGCGTGCGGCTCGAGCCGAGACCGTAGCGCGCGTTCCAGAATCGGCTGATGGCGAAGCAGCCCACCGGCCAGGACGATCGGACCAGGTTTGCCCAGGCGCGCGTGGACTGAAAGGGCCAGGTCGCTCAGGGCGCCCGCCGCACGACTCAGGACACCGGCGGCGCCCGAATCGGAGGCGGCGACCTCAAAAACGACCGGGGCCAAAGACGCCCATTGCTCGGGCTCGAGCATTTTCTGAAGCACGCGCCTGATTTCCAGTGGATCGTCGACGGCGCATGCCTTCATCAGCGCCGTCGTGAGCAGACCTGGTTCCTGCCCGTCATCGACTCGGCGCAAGACTTCTCGGGCTGCCTCACGCGCGATCCATACTCCCGAGCCCTCGTCACCGAGGAGCCATCCCCAGCCGCCAGCGCGAAGCTCTACGCCGCGCGCGTCTCTACCGAAGGCGACGGACCCTGTTCCCGCGATGATCGCCGTCCCCACCGCCAGGTCAGCCGCGGCCAGGACCAGGTAGGCATCGTGAACGACCTTGACCCTGGCGTCGGGGAGGAGGCCACGGATGATCATGGTCAGCCGATCGCCGGCCCCAGGGACTTCGCTGCCCGCGGCCCCAGCGCAGCAGGCGGCGACCTGGCCACCGTGAGGGAGGCCGAGCTTCTCAATCAGCGCTTGCAGCCGCGACGCGACGGTGGCCTCGGGCAGTGCCGAGGGATTGGCCCCATCGACCTGGGCCTCCGCCAGCACCTTGCCGCCGTCGGACAAAACGCCACGCGTGCGCGAGCCGCCAATGTCGATTCCGAGCACCAGCGGCATCCAGTTAGCTCCTACCTGGTCTTCGTGACCTTGGTCAGCGTCCGCGGTCGATCGGGATCGAGGCCGCGCGAGGTCGCGAGATGCAGCGCCAGCAGTTGTCCGGCGACCGCCAGAGGAAATGGCGTGAGCGATTCCGGTAGGCCAGTGTTCAGCAGGACGCTCGTGGTCGCGCCCGAGAGCGGCGGCGTTCCGTCGCCGATCTGGAAAATAGCCGGCTGCAGCCTGGCCAGCGAGGCACAGACTTCGCGCGTTTCGGGCTGGGTAGGGCCCTGCGCCTCGACCAGGATCACGGGAAACCCCGGCTCCATGACGGCGATCGGGCCGTGCAGAAAGTCGGCGGCCGACCAGGCACGCGCGAGAACGTAACTCGTCTCCGTGAGCTTGAGCGCGATCTCTTCGGCCGTCGCGAGGTTGAACCCGCGAGCGAGGACGATGACGCGAGATCCGTTGATCAACCGAGCCATCGTTTGCAGTTCGGCTTCGTGCTGCTCGACGTCGCGCAACGCCTGCGGAATCCTGTTCAGGGCAGCGGCAAAGTCAGCATAGGGATCGATGGCCTGCGAAAGCATGGCGACGGCAACGAGGCTGGCGGTGTACGTCTTCGACGCAGGCACGCTGCGCTCCGGGCCCGCCTGGAGCGCGATGACGAAGTCGGCCGCCGCCGCGAGCGGCGAATCGGCCTCGTTGGTAATGGCCACCGTAAGCGCACCTTGCCGCCGGCCCTCTTCGACCACCGCTCGTACGTCCGGAGCAGCCCCGGACTGCGAAATCCCGAGCACGCAATATCGGTCGATGCGCGGAGGTGCGGCGTAGTGAGTAAAGAGGGAGGGCGCAGCCAGCGCCACCGGCAGCCGGTTCCGCAGCTGGAAAACGTACTTCGCGTAGACCGCGACGTTGTCGGAGCTGCCGCGGGCGGCAATCAGGATCCCCGCCGGGTTGGCGGCTTTGATCGCCCGGCTGATGGCCTGCGCCCGCTCGAATTGCCGCAGAAGACGGCCGGCGACCTCCGGCTGCTCCGCGATCTCGTCTCGGAACGAGCTCACCGCTGGTAAACGACCCGCCCATTCACGATCGTCAGGCGCACCCGCATCTCGCGATCAAGGATGACCAGGTCGGCGAAGCCGCCCGCACGGATGCTGCCGAGGCGAGCTTCGGCGAGCACGGCAGCGGGCGCGACCGAAGCCATGGTGACCGCGTCCGCCAGAGAAGTCCCGGGAAGGCCGGCCATCCGGCGGACGAGCTGGTCCATGGTGGCGATGCTGCCGGCCAAGGTGCCGTCCTCCAGGCGGACGGCCAGGCCGTCGCTGACGACCTCGCGACCGCCGAGCGAATAGCGGCCCGCTGGAACGCCGGCGGCGGCGGTTTGATCGGTGGTGAGCGCGACGTGTTCCGGGGATTTCAAATGCAGCACCTGCGCACAGGTCGCATCGTGGAGATGCTGGCCGTCCGCGATCAAGCCGACACTGGCGCGGAAGTCGTTCAGCAGCGCGCCGACCAGCCCCGGCCGGCGATGATGGAAGGCGCGCATCGCGTTATAGAGGTGCGTCCCAAACCGGACGCCGGCCGCGATCGCTTGCTCGCCTTGCTCGTAGTCGGCGCCGCTATGTCCGGCGGCCACCA
>DATEHQ010000017.1:0-19821 GCA_035279525.1 Candidatus Dormiibacterota bacterium | reverse complement strand
TGGTTAGGCGGCGGCGGTGCTGGACTTCTCGGTCGAGGCCGGCTCCAGCGCGTGCTTCAGCACGTCGTCCACCCGTTCGGCCAGGTGAAACGTCACCGCCTCGCGCACGCTCTCCGGCACGTCGTCGATGTCCTTCTCGTTGCGCTTGGGGAGGATGACCTCCTTCAGCCCCATGCGGTGGGCCGCCAGGACCTTCTGCTTCACCCCACCGATGGGCAGCACGAGACCCTGCAGCGTGACCTCACCGGTCATGCCCACGACGCTGCGGACCGGCCGGCCCGTGAGGAGCGAAACGATCGCCGTGGTCATGGTCACGCCCGCGGACGGGCCGTCCTTGGGCACGGCGCCCTCGGGGACGTGGATGTGGAAGGACTTGTTCGCCAGCGACTCATCGATGCCCAGCTCGCCGGCGTGGGATCGGACATACGAGAGGGCGATCTGCGCCGACTCTTTCATCACGTCGCCCAGCTGCCCGGTCAGGGTCAGGCTCGGTCCGTGGCCGTTGCCCTCGGTCGCCGTCGCCTCGACGAAGAGCACGTCGCCTCCAACTCCGGTCACCGCCAGCCCGGTAGCCACGCCCGGCACCGCTGTGCGGGCCGCGACCTCGTTGTCGAACCTCGGCTTGCCGAGGAACTCGCGCACGCGCTCGGGCGTGATCGCCACCGGCGGCTCGAGCTCGTTCTTCGCCACCTTGGTCGCGACCTTGCGCGTGATCTTGCCGAGCTCGCGCTCGAGGTTGCGCACTCCCGCCTCGCGGGTGTGGTCTGTGATCACCTTCATGATCGCCGCGTCGTCGATCGTGACCTCTTCCGGCTTCAGGCCGGCCTGCCTGACCTGCCGCTTGAGCAGGTGGTCGCGAGCGATGGCGACCTTCTCCTCTTCTGTGTAGCCGTCGAGGCGGATGAGCTCCATGCGGTCCAGCAGCGGCGCCGGAATCGTCTCCGACACATTGGCCGTCGGGATGAACAGCACCTCGGAAAGGTCGAGGTCGACCTCCAGGTAGTGATCTCGGAACGTGTGGTTCTGCGCCGGGTCGAGGACCTCGAGCAGCGCGGCCGACGGGTCGCCCCGCCAGTCGCTGCCGACCTTGTCGATCTCGTCCAGCATGATCACCGGGTTCTTGGTGCCCGCGTCCTTGAGGGCGCGCACGATCCGGCCCGGCAGGGCGCCGACGTAAGTGCGGCGGTGGCCTCGAATGTCGGCCTCGTCGCGAATGCCGCCGAGCGACACGCGCGTGAACTTGCGTCCGAGCGCCCGTGCGACCGACTCCCCGAGCGAGGTCTTGCCGACGCCCGGAGGTCCTACGAGGGTGATGATCGCGCCCGATCCGCGGCCGCCGAGCACCTCGAGGCCGCGCTCCTTGCGCAGCTTGCGCACGGCGAGGAATTCGATGATGCGGTCCTTCACGTCCGAGAGACCGGTGTGATCTTCGTCGAGGATGCGGCGCGCCTCGACCAGGTCGTAATTGTCATCGGAGCGCACGTTCCAGGGGATGTCGAGCATCCAGTCCAGGTACGTGCGAATCCAGCCGTATTCGGGGTTCTGCTCGCTCGTCCGCTCCAGGCGGTCGAGCTCCCGGTTGACCTCGGTCAGCACGCCTTCCGGCATGCCCGCGGTGGCGATCCTCTCGCGGTAGGTCGAGACGACGTCTGTCTGTCCCTCGTTGAGCTGCTTCTTGATCGCCTCCATCTGCTGGCGGAGGAGGAACTCGCGCTGCGTCTTCTCCATGCCCTCGGCGACCTCGCTGCGGATCTTCTCCTTCAGCGAGGCGTCGGCCAGCACGGCCTTGGTCCAGCGGATCAGCGTCTCCAGGCGCTGCTCGAGGTCGGCGGTTTCGAGGACCTCCAGCTTCTGCTCGGTCGACAGGTCGGGCGAGTAGCCCGCCAGGTCGGCGAGGTGGCTGGGGCTCTTGGCGGCGCGCAGGAACTGGATCACCTGCGGCACTCCGCGGGATTCGATCAGGTTCTCGAGCAGGGCGCGATATTCGCGGCCCAGCTCGACCGACTTCTCGGTCGGCGGCTCGGGGTCGAGGATCGGGTCCGCCTTGACCCACAGCGCCCCGCCGATGTCGGCCTGGCCGCTGCCCAGCCGAGCGCGGTACTCGCCGCGGATCATGAATGCCTCGGCGCCGGTCGGAAGGTCGGCCGAGTCGCCCAGGCGGGCGACGGTGCCGATGGCCCCGAACTTGCCCTCGATCCGTGGCACGAGCAGCACGAGGCGGCCACCCTGGCGGGCGGCCTCGATCGCCGCCTTCTGGTTGTCGCCTTCGACGGCCAGCGTCACGGACATGTGCGGCAGGACGACGACGTCGTCCATGGGGAGGACTGGTAGGAGCGCCGACTTGGGTGTTGCCATCGCTAGGAAAACGTTTACCCAGCCAGAAGGATTCCCAATCCTTGCCCCCCGAGGGCCCGGGTCAGACCCTGGTGACGCTCCCCGAGGCGGACCCGCGGCGGGACAGCGCGTCGATGATGACGGCCGCCAGGAGGACCAGGCCCGTGACGATGAATTCCCACTCCACGTCCAGGCCGAGCAGGAACATGCCGTTGTAGATGCCGCCGATGACCAGGCCGCCCAGCACGCCGTGGAGCGGCTTGCCGCGGCCGCCGAACAGGCTGGTGCCGCCGATGACCGCGGCCGCCACCGCGTACAGGACGTACTGGCCGCCCTGCACGTTGTTGTTCATCCCGCCGTACAGCGACGCATAGAGGAGCATCGCGATCCCGGCCGTGAACGAGCACAGCGCGAAGGCGCTGGTCCGGATCAGGGCGAGATTGATGCCGGCGCGGCGAGCGGCCTCGGGGTTGCCTCCGATGGCGTACATGTAGCGGCCGTATCGGGTGCGCTGGAACAGGATCGTCCACGCGGCGAGCACCGACAGCACGATGGGGATGGCCCACGGCACTCCTTCGAGAACCACGAGGGTCGCGCGGTTGGTGTTGCAGATGGCGACCACGACGAACGCCACGACCGCGATCAGCGCCACTTTGATGATGGTCAGGCTGATCGGGGGCGCCACGAGCCCGCTGCTCCTCCGCCTGTGATCGCCCCAGAAGATGTAGCCGCCGAGGGCGGCGACCGCCACGGCCGCCGCGACCCAGGAATAGACCGGGTCGATGTTGCCCTGCATCAGGTTGTAGACCACCGTGAGGTTGTCGCTGAAGCCGGCCAGGCTCGGGTAGCCGGAGAAGGGGCCCCTCAGCAAGATCCACAGGAAGATCCCCTGCGAGATCAGGTAGCCGGCCAGCGTGACGATGAAGGAGGGCAGCCTGAGTCTTGTGACCAGGGTGCCCTGGATGGCCCCGAACACCGCGCAGAAGCCGAGCCCCGCGATGATGGCCGCCCACCAGGGCCAGTTCGTGGTCGAGGGCTGCACGAGCTGCACGGTGATCGCCGCGCCGCAAGCCCCGACGAAGCCGATCGACAGGTCGATCTCGCCCAGGACCAGCGTGAATGCTTCCGCCATGGCCAGCAAGATGAACACGGTGCTCTGCTGGAACAGGTTGACCAGGTTCGTCGGAGACAGGAACTTGGGGCTGAGGATCTGGAACACGATGGCGATCAGAACCATCGCGACGACGACGGGGAGGACGCCGCTCTCGCCGGCGCGTATGCGTGCGGTCCATGCACGCACGTATTCGCCGAACGACTGCGCGACGACCTCGGGCGGAACCTCGGCGACCACGTCCGGCGCGGCCGTCAGGTCTTGAGGCTCCTCTGCGCTCAGCGCGTCAGCGTGGCCGGGTTCCGCCACCGTTTCGGCTCGAACCTCCTGTGGTCATGTAGTCGACGACGCTCTGGCGGTCGAAGCTGGACGCCTTGTCCTGCACGACCAGGCGGCCGAGGTACATCACAGCGATCCTGTCCGCCACCTCGAACACGTCGTTCAGGTTGTGCGAGATCACCATCACGGCCAGGCCACGGTCGCGCAACCGCGTGATCAGGTCGAGCACCATCCTCGTCTGCACGACCCCGAGCGCGGCCGTGGGCTCGTCCATGATCACGAGCTTCGAGTTCCACATCACGGTCTTGGCGACGGCGACCGACTGCCGCTGGCCGCCGGACAGCGACGCGACCGGCTGGCGAATCGACCTCACGGTGGTCACGCGTAGGTTCGCCAGAGTCTCGGCGGCCGCGCGCTCCATGCTGTCCTCGTCGAGCAGCCCGGTGCGCAGGCGCTCACGCCCCAGGAACATGTTCTGGACGATGTCCAGGTTGTCCGCCAGGGCAAGGTCCTGGTAGACGGTCTCGATGCCCAGCCGCGATGCGTCGCGCGCGCTGCGAATGTGGACCGGGTTGCCTTCCCAGAAGACCTGGCCGTGGTCGGGCTGATAGATGCCGGCGACGCACTTGGTCAATACGGTCTTGCCGGCGCCGTTGTCGCCGCACAGAGCGGTGACCTGGCCCGCGGGAAGATCGAGGTCGACGTGGTACAGCGCCTGGACCGGGCCGAAGTGCTTGTCCAGCTCGCGGACCTTCAGCAGCGGCTCGTTGGCAGCGCGCCCCTCGGCGACCGCGGCGGTCATCTCAACCGCATTATCGCGGGTCGATGAGAGAGGTGACGCCGCCGCGCTCGGGCGGCGGCGTCACGGTGTCACTTACGAGATTCCGGCTGCCGTGCAGGCGGCGGCTCCCGCCTTGGTGCACAGAGTCGTCTTGTCGACGAAGTTGTCCTTGATCACGGTCGCATTCATGTTCGAAACGTTGACCCAGACCGGGACCAGAAGCGAGGCCGGCTGCTGGTTGCCCGCGACTCCCGCCGGAGGGCTCGTGGTGCCGTTGACCAGCGCGGCCGGCGGCGTGGCGTTCGCCCGAAGCACCGTGGCGAGGGCGACGGCGTCCTGAGCCTCGAGGTAGATCGCCTTGTAGACGGATCCGCACTGGTAGCCGGTCAACACGTTGGCCATGCCGTCCAGCGTGGCGTCCTGGCCCGTGGTCGGGATCTTCTTGGCCGGAACGCCCTTGGTCTTGAGCACGTTGATCACCGCTCCCGCGAGGCCGTCGTTGGCCTCGATGGTGGCGTTGATGTTCGGATGCTGTGTGTACTGCTGCTGGAAGATGGTCTGGCCGACGTCGTTCTTCCAGTCAGTCGCGACCTGGTCGCCGACGAGCTTCCAGCCGTCGCTGTTGGTCTTGCCGGGCTGCTCCTGCTTGACCGAGTCGCCCCAGACGACGGAGTTGTAACCCTTCGCGAAGTCGATGGCGTTGGGGTCGGAGTTCTCGCCGCCGTTGAGCGTGAAGATCTGTGGGTTGGCCACGTTCCATGCCGTGACGCAGTCCTTGAAGCCCTGTCCGATCAGCTTGCCGACCTGCACGTTGTCGAAGCTGATGTAGTAGGTGTTGGTGCCGGTGAACGTCGCGCGGTCATAGCTGATGACCTTGACGCCGTGCGATTGCGCGTACTGCTGGATCTGGGAGCCGACGCTGCTGTTGAGCGGGTCCATGATCAGCACCGTGGCGCCGTTGGTGATGTCAGCCTGCGCGATCGACAGCTCCTTCGCCTGGTCGCCCTGCGCGTTCTGGATGTTGAACTGCGACGCGGAGTAGCCGGCGTCCGTGAACGCCGTGGTCAGATACGGCTGGTCGAAGGCGGTGTAGCGGGCCGACGAAGTGGTGTCCGGCAGAACCACGCCGACGGAGCCGTGGCCCGCCGTGGTGAGGTTCTTCAGGTTCGCCATGTACGAGAAGTCGGCCTTGAACGAGCTGATGCTGAGGTCCGACGGAACTGTCGCGGACGGTGAGGATCCGCCGGTGTTTCCTCCTCCGCCACACGCCGCGATCGAGAGCCCGACCAAAGCAATGGCCGGAAGCAACCTGCCTATTTTCATGCGCTTACCTCTTTGCTTCTTCCCTGCCGCCTTCTTCCCGAGCACATTCCACAGGCGCTTTAGAAGCTCGGGGCGAGAGTGCGCCGGCAGCAGGAGCTTACTCAGACTCGCTCTTCCCGGAAACGATTCTCTTGCGGGGCCTGATCGGCTGTCAAGTCTGAGATTTCGAGGCCGGCCTTGATGAATGCCGCCGCCGGTGTCAGGGTTTGATCTCAGAAATGACGGTCGTGGCGGGTCTGGTCGGGATCGTGCTGGTGCTCGGCGTCCTCCGCGACTCGTTCGAAACCATCATCCTGCCCCGGCGCGTCTCGGGCGTCCGGCTGTCCAAGGTTTTCTACCGGATGACCTGGAAGCCATGGGCGGCCGTGGCTCGGAGGATGGGCCCCGGTGACAGGCGCGAGACGCTCCTCAGTGTCTACGGTCCGCTCTCACTTCTCGTGCTCCTCGTCGTGTGGGGAGTCTCGCTCATCCTCGGCTTTGCGCTGATCCTGTGGGCGGCTGACTTCGCGCCCGGCCTCTCAGCATTCGGCCACGTCTACGTCAGCGGGACCACCTTCACCACGCTCGGGATCGGGGACTTCGTGCCGCACACCGACTTCGCCCGCTTCGTCACCGTGGTCGAAGCCGGGACGGGGTTCGGCTTCCTGGCGGTGGTCATCTCCTACCTGCCCATCCTGTACCAGGCGTTCTCGCGTCGCGAAACCGCGATCTCGATGCTCGACGAGTGGGCGGGGTCGCCGCCGAGCTCAGGCGAGCTGTACCGGCGGGCCGTGCGATTCGGTGCGACCGACGAGCTGCGGCCGCTGCTCATGCGGTGGGAGGAGTGGACGGCCGAGCTGCTCGAGAGCCACCTCTCGTACCAGGTGCTCAGCTACTTCCGCTCGCAGCACGAGAACCAGTCGTGGCTCGGTGCGCTGACCGCGATCATGGATCTGTCCGCGGTGTGGCTCGCGGCCAAGGTCGAGGGTCGCACCTGGGCCTCGCAGCGCCTGTACGCGATCGGCCGCCACGCCCTCGGCGACCTGAGCCAGGTCCTGCGCGCGCCGCCGCGATTCGATGCGCCGGACCGGCTGTCCGAAAGCGACCTCGCCTCGATCCACGAGGAGCTTTCCCTGGCCGGCGTTCACGTGGAGCTCGCGGGTTTTCGAGAGCGGCTCATCGGGCTGCGCAAGGGCTACGAACCGTACGCCGAGGCCCTGAGCCGAGAGCTGTTGATGGACCTGCCGCCGTGGGTTCCGGCCGAAGGTCGCAAGGACAACTGGGAAACCACCGCCTGGGAAGGCTCGGCGCCGGGTGAGTCACTGCGCTGACGCGCCCCGAGGTTATGCGGAGGTCAAGCCCCGCGCGTCGCGCCATGTGATCGGTCAAAGCAACCGACAATAGATCCGCAAACATGCCCGCGGACATAACCGATTCGACGCGCAGCTTCGAGCGATGGCTGGGCGAGCGGATCCATCTGCGCCGGGACGACCTCGACTACAAGCACCAGTTGATGGCGGCGGACCCGTTCAGCTTCCTGCGCGCGACCTTCTATCGGTGGTCGGAGCTGTGGCTGGAGGAGCTGCCCGAGCCGGCCGACGCGCCGCGCGTGCTCTCCGTCGGCGACCTCCACGTGGACAACTTCGGCACCTGGCGCGACGCGGAGGGCCGCCTGGTGTGGGGAGTCAACGACTTCGACGAGGCGACCACGCTGCCCTACACCTTCGATCTCGTGCGCCTGGCCACGAGCGCGGGACTGGCCGCCGCCGAGGGGCACCTCACGATCAACCTGAAAGAAGCCTGCGCCTCCATCCTCAACGGCTATTCGGCCGCGCTGAGGGTGGGAGGCAAGCCGATCGTGCTCGCGGAGAACGACAGGTGGCTGCGCAAGCTGGCGACCGGCCGGCTGCGTGACCCTGTCGTGTTCTGGGCGCGCATGAGCGCGATCCCGACTGCGCGCGGGCCGATTTCGCCGAAGGTCCAGGAGCTGCTGCTCCAGCGGCTGCCCGACGGAGTGGGTCGCGTCCGCTTCGGACGGCGCCGGTCGGGCCTCGGCAGCCTCGGGCGGGAGCGGCTCGTCGCGCTGGCGGAATGGCAGGGAGCGGCGATCTCACACGAGATCAAGGCGCTCGCGCCGTCGGCGTGGGAGTGGGCGCATCCCGCGCACGCCTCCGGGCGCGTGCATTACCTCGACATCATCACGCAGGCGGTCCGGTGTCCCGATCCGATGACCGAGGTGCGGGAGGGATGGTTGATCCGCCGCCTGTCGCCCGATTGCAGCCGGATCGAGCTCGCCTCTCTCCCGAAGCGGCGCGACGAGGGAAGGCTGCTCAAGGGGATGGGTTGGGAGGTGGCGAACATCCACCTGGGCACGCGTGGGGCCCAGCGCGCGGTGACTCTCGACCTGACCAGGCGCAAGCCGGGCTGGCTTCGCGAGGCGTCGACACGCATGGCGCGCCGGCTGCGGCAGGACTGGAAGGACTGGCGCGCGTCGCGCTCGAGCTAGCGATCGAGGGAACCGTCCGGGTTCCCTCTAGTGCCGTTTCCAGACATTGCCCTGGCGGCCAGGCTTCGCCTGGCCGCGACTATGCCTTCTGCGCCTCCTGGACGTAGTTAGCGGAGGGCGCTAGAAAAGAGCCCATCCATATACCGGAAAGAGAGCAGACCCTGCGGCGTAGCCGCACGGTCGATGAGAGGGAACCATCCGGGTTCCCTCTCATACCCTCACAGCACCTTCGACAGGAACAGCTTCGTGCGCTCGTGCTGGGGGTCGGTCAGAACCTCGCGCGGCTTGCCGGCCTCGACGATGACGCCCCCATCCATGAAGACAAGGCTGTCGCCCACCTCGCGGGCGAACCCCATCTCGTGCGTCACCACGATCATGGTCATCCCGTCCTCGGCCAGGCCGCGCATGACGTCCAGCACCTCGCCGACGAGCTCTGGGTCGAGCGCCGACGTCGGCTCGTCGAACAGCATCAGCTTCGGCTGCATCGCCAGTGCCCGGGCGATCGCCACGCGCTGCTGCTGACCGCCGGACAGCTGGTTCGGATAGGCGAACGTCTTCTCCTCCAGGCCGACCCGCTGCAGCAGGGTCGTCGCTCGCCCGACCGCGCCCGCGCGCGATTCCTTCTTCACCCTGATCGGCGCCTCGATCACGTTCTCGAGCGCCGTCATGTGCGGGAACAGGTTGAAGCGCTGGAACACCATGCCGATCTCGGCCCGCTTGCGGCACACCTCGCTGTCCGGCAGCTCGTAGAGCCTGTCGTTCTTCTCGGTGTATCCGACCAGCTCGCCGTCGACCGACAGCCGGCCCGCGTCGATCTTCTCGAGATGGTTGATGCAGCGCAGGAACGTGCTCTTGCCTGAACCGGACGGACCGATGATGCACATCACCTCTTTGGGTGCGACCGCGAGGTCGATCCCTCGTAGCACCTCGAGCCGGCCGTAGCTCTTGTGCACAGCCTCCGCGAGGACCATTGGAGCCATCAGATGATCTTTCCCCGCTCACTGGACATCGGGTTCACCAGCGGCGGCCCTGAGGTTGGCGGGCGGTACGCGAAGAACAGCTGCCGGAAGCGCTGGAAAGGAGTCGCCGGCAGCTCTCGCTGGGATCCACGCGCGAAGTAGCGCTCGATGTAGTACTGCCCGACGGTCAGGATCGAGGTCAGGAACAGGTACCAGAGGCTGATCACGGTGAGCAGCTCGATCACAGCGAAGTTTGCGCTCGAGATCTGCTGCGCTCTCGTGTAGAGCTCGGGCACAGTCGCCACGAACGCCAGCGACGTCGTCTTGAGCATCGAGATCGTCTCGTTGCCGGTCGGCGGGATGATGACCCGCATCGCCTGCGGCAGCACGATCCGCTGCATCACCTGCAGGCGCGTCATGCCCAGGGCCTGCGCGGCCTCGGTCTGCCCGTGCTCGACCGAGATGATCCCCGCGCGCACGATCTCCGCCATGTAGGCGGCCTCATTCAGGCCGAGACCGAGCATCGCCGCCGTGAACGGCATGATCAGCTGGTTCGTGCTTGCGCTGACGAGCCAGGGGCCGTTCGGCGGGATGCCGAGTCCGAGGTGGGGGAGGATGATCGCGAGGTTCCACCAGAAGAAGATCTGGACGACCACCGGCGTGCCGCGGAAGAACCAGATGTAGAACCAGCTGACGGCCGACATGACCGGATTGACCGAGATGCGCATCACCGCCAGCACGACGCCCAGGACGATGCCGATCGCCATCGCCACGACTGTGAGCGCGAGGGTGAGGGTGACCCCCTCGAGGATCAGGCGCTGGAAGAGATACTTGCCGACGATCGACCACGACATGTTCGGCGCGCTGATCAGCGTGTAGATCGCGTCGGCCGCGATCAGCAGCACGACCACCGCGGAGATCCAGCGCCAGGGGTGCCGGACCGGCATGGCCTTGATCGCCTCGGGCCGCTGCCCGGCCCGCCCGCCGGGAGCCGGCGAACCCGAGGCGATGTCGGTCACGTCAGCAGCGAGTATCGACCTCTAATAAGTGGGGACGCAGGTCGCGCCGCTCGAGTTGTTGTTGTTGAGGGCCACGTCGGCGCTGGCGATCGCGCCGTCCGTGACGCCCCAGTTCTGCAGGGTCGACTTGTAGTAGCCGTTGTCGATCAGGTACTTGACCGCGTCCTGGATCGGCTTCTCCAGCGCGCTGCCCTTGACCAGCGCGATGCCGTAGGGCGAAACGCTGCACGGCCGGCCGCCGAGCTTGAACTTCCCGTTCGACTGCTTGACCTGGTAGTCCGCCACCGGCTGGTCGAGCCAGCCCATGTCCGCCCGGCCGGAAAGGAGCGCGCTGTTGGCCTCCGTCTGCGTGGCGAAGCTGAGCACGGTGATGTCCTGCTTGCCGGCGGTCTGGCAGTTGTTCTTGTCACCCGAGATGGGCGTGCCGCCGACCTGCTTGCCCAGGAAGCCCCATGCGTCCGCCTCCTCGGTGGTGCCGGACTCGACGGCGACGGTGTGGCCGCACATGTCGGCCGCGGTGCTGATCGTGGGGCCGCTCGTCTTCTCGATCCACGCCTCGCCGGCCTGGTAGTACGTGATGAAGTCGATGCCGCCGTTCTCGCGCGACGTCGTCGGCGTCCAGCTGGAGATGCTGAACTGGTAGCGAGGCTTGTCACCGCCCGCCACCTCGGCCGGGTTGCTCGCCTTGAGCTGGGCGATGATGTCGTCGAACGTCACGTTGTTGAAGGTGCACGCGACGCCCATCACCTTGCAGATCTGGTTGCCGAGATCGATGTCCCAGCCCTGGATTGCACCCGTGTCCGGGTTCACGAACTCGTTCGGAGCGTAGGTCGCGTCGGTGGCGATCTGGAAAGGCGCCTGCGCCTTGACGGCCGAAGGGACCTCGCCGGCGATGCTCGCGACGGCGCTGAGACCCGCCGCGGTCGACGGGCTCGCCGCTCCGTTGGATTCCCCACCGCACGCGGCGAGCATGAGCACCGCGGCGACTGGAATGGCCTGCTTTTTCATCGTGATCTCCTCAGAGCTCTGGGTTTTCGTCAGTCGGTCACCGCCTATTATCAAGAACCGTGAAGGCGAGGCAAGGCGTCGTGGCGACGCTTGCGCTGGGCCTCCTCGGCTCGCAGGCCGGACACCTCCTGGCCTACCAGGTGCGCTTCGGCGCCGCCGCGCAGCAGCTCCAGAGCGCCGGCGCCCACGCCTACTTCCCGGGAGTGGCCAGGACCGCCCTCGGGTTGCTGGCCGCGATCGTCCTTGCGGGCCTGCTGGTGGTCGGGCTGGCCCGAGCCATTGGCGGCCATCGCCTTGTGCGGGCCGGCTCGGCTCCTTCGCTTCTCCGGCTGGTCGCCGCCCTCTTCACCATCCAGCTCGCGGTCTTCGTCGCCCAGGAAACCGCCGAGGCGGCGGCGAGCGGCGTCCAGGGCGGCTCAATCCCGGTCCTCCTGCTCTGGGGCAGTCTCGGTCAGCTCCCCGTGGCGCTGGTCGGAGCGGTGGCGCTGAGGTGGCTGCTCATGCGGTTCGACGCCGCGGTTCAGGAGATCCGCGTGGCGCTGAGCGCCCAGGGGCTTCGGGCGCGTTTCACCGGAGCGCTCGCGCCGGTGCTTGCAGGCACCCAGCGCGACGACCTCCATCCGCGCGTCGCCGGCGCGTCGGTCCGCAAGAGAGGACCACCTCCCTTCCCGCTCTTCACTTCGAAGTAGCGGCGGCGCGCTCACGCGCGCCTATGAACAAGGAGGAACCCGATGAGCCGTACCAGGCTTGCTATCGCCGGCGTCGTGCTCGTGCTTTTCATTGCGGCAGGCGGGACTTTGCTCTACTTCACGACGAGGCACCAGAGCCAGAACCTCACCTTCGACCTCGCAGTGACCCACACGAACACAATGTCGCCCAGCACGATCAACGCCCACGTGAACGACACCATCACGATCAACATCAAGAGCGACACGGACGGTGAGGTTCACCTCCACGTCTACGACATCCCGTTCGAGACGAAGGCCGGGCAGACCGTGAGCCACACGTTCAAGGCCGCACAGACGTGCCATTGCCTGATCGAGTGGGAGAGCACGAGCCGGCAGCTGGGCTTCCTGGACGTCACTCCATGACGGCGCTGGCCGGCATCCTGCTTCACGGCTTCGGGCAGCGATACGACCTTCCCATCGGGCTCGCCCTCTACCTGTTCGCCGCGGGCGGAGTCGTCGTTCTCTCCTTCGTCCTGGTCGTCCTGTTCGCCGGCGACCAGGTCGGCTCGAGGGCGATCGATTACGCGAGGTGGCCGGCGCGATGGCTGCTGCCGATCGCACGCTCGCCGTGGCCTCGCATCATCGGCGGTGCCGTCGGAGTGCTCGCCCTGATCGCGGTCGTCGTCACGGGTTACCTGGGGTCGACCAATCCTCTCTACAACCCTGCGGAGTACATCGTGTGGATCTACTTCTGGGCGGGGACGGTGATCCTCTCGGGCCTCGTCGGCAACCTCTGGTACCTGCTCAACCCGTGGAAGGCGACGTACGACCTCGTCGCCAGGTTCGTGCGCCTGTCGCCCCCGGCACGGCTGCCGCAGGTCGGCGTCTGGCCGGCGGCGTTCCTTTATTTCACGTTCGCGTGCCTCGAGCTCACGAGCGGCATGTCCAACCGCCCGTGGCTCGTCGCCACGGCGACCGTGACCTATTCGGTGATCACCCTCGCCGGCATGGTCGTCTTCGGCCGCGACGAGTGGCTCGGACAGTGCGAGGCGTTCACGGTGCTCTTCGACATCGTGGGCCGGTTCAGCCCCCTGGAAGCCGAACGCGACGAGGGCGGTGCGATCACGGCCGTCTACCTCAGGCCGTGGGGGGTCGGCCTCCTCAAGCCGTGGGCCGCCGGTTGGGACCGGGTCGTGTTCGTGATCCTCATGCTCAGCACTCTGGCGTTCGACGGCATCCTCGCCACGGCTTCATGGCAGGACTTCACCGTCGCGCTCGAGCCCGTGTGGCTGCCGATGGGCGCGTTCGGTTTCTTCTTCGTGCGCACGCTCGGCCTGGTGCTGCTCAGCCTCACCTTCCTACTCGTGTTCATCGCCTTCATGGAGATGGTCCTGTTCTTCGGCAAGAGGCGCGTCGATCTCCGATCGACGGTCACTTCTTTCGCGCTGACCCTCGTGCCGATCGCCCTCGTCTACAACGCCGCTCACAACTACAGCTACGTCCTGGTCCAGTCGCAGGCACTCATCCCCCTGCTCAACGATCCGCTGCAGAAGGGCTGGCATCTGTGGCCGGCGGTCGCCTCCTTCACGCCGAGCTTCGCCCTCGCCCAGGCGGCGACGGTGTGGTACGCGCAGGTCATCCTGATCGTGCTGGGTCACGTGATCGCCGTCTACCTCTCGCACCTCCGAGCAGGAGAGCGGTTCCGGACCGCTCAGCGCGCGCTGCTCAGCCAGTACCCCATGCTGCTGCTGATGGTCATGTACACCATGACGAGCCTGTGGATCCTCGCCCAGCCGATCACGCGAGAGGCCTGATGGCCTCCACCAAACGTGGGCGGCCGATGCGGAAGCCGGTTTCGCAGCGGCCGGCGTGGCTCGGGCCCGTGGCGATCGTGGCCGGTGTGGCCCTGATCATCGCCGCGTTCTTCGTCATCCGCTGGTACCTGACGCCCCAGCCGCCGAAGCCGCTCAATTCCGACGCGACGCAGGCGGTGCTGGCGAAGATCGCATCGCTGCCGCAGTCCGAGTTCGACGCAGTGGGCCAGGGCGCGGCCACGAACAGCATCAAGGCCGTTTCGGGAACGCCGCTCACCGGTCCCTCGGGCAGGCCGATGGTCTTCTACTACGGCGCTGAGTTCTGCCCTTACTGCGCCGCCGAGCGCTGGCCGATCATCATCGCCCTCTCGCGCTTCGGGACGTTCACCGGCCTCCAGACGACGAGCTCCTCATCGACAGACGTCTACCCGAACACGCCGACCTTCACCTTTCGCGGCGCGACCTACACCAGCCAGTACGTCGAGTTCGAGTCGGTCGAGACCACAGACCGCAATCAGAATCCTCTGCAAACGCCGACAGCCGCGCAGCAGCAGATCGTGAGCAGGTACGACTCCAGCGGCGTGATCCCCTTCGTGGATTTCGGCAACCGCTACGAATTCACGGGCGCGACCTACCTCCCGGACAAGCTGGGCGGCATGAGCTGGCAGGCTGTGGCGGACGCGCTGCAGGACCAGGGCTCGCCGCAGGCGCAGGCCGTCGTCGGCTCGGCCAACCTCATCACCGCCGCCGTCTGCAAGCTGACCGGCGATCAGCCCGCGGCGGTCTGCTCGTCGACCTCGATTCAGGGCCTCGAGCGGAAGCTCGGCTGAGAATGCGTCTCCAGCTGGCAGCCGTGCTCGCCAGCGTGGCTGGCGTGGCGGTGTCGGTCTACCTGACCTCGGTGCACTACGCGGGCGTGCCGCTCGCCTGTCCGGCGACGGCCAGGATCAGCTGCGAGGCGGTGCTTTCGAGTGCCTACGGCGTGATCGCCGGGACGTCGATTCCCACCTCGGCCGCGGGCCTCGTCTGGTTCGCCGTCAGCGCGCTGCTGTGGACTCGGCCTCCGAGCAGGCTGCACATGGTGTGGTCGGCGCTGGGTCTGTTGACGGTGCTCTACCTGGTGTTCATCGAGGTCGTGGTCCTCGGAGCGATCTGCGTGTGGTGCTCTCTCGCGCACCTGCTCGTGCTCGCCATCGCGGTGATCGCCGCCGCTCGGCCGCCGGCCCGCGGGGCGGTGCCCAGGTGAGCTGGCCCTTCGACTGGACCGTCTACGCGGGCCTCGTCCTTCTATACCTGGGACACGCGTGGCTGGCGCGTGACGCGCCCGACGCCGAGCGCAAGCACACGCTGTACTTCGGTCTCGGTTTGCTCACCCTGTGGCTCGCGCTCGAGACGCCCATCGACGTGATCAGTGACCGGTACCTGGACAGCGTCCACATGTTTCAGCACGTGCTCCTCGGCTTCGTCGCGCCGCCGCTGATGCTCCTGGGCCTTTCGCCGAGCATGGCCGCGCGGGTCGCACGCGTCCCAGGCGTGCGTGCCCTGACTGAGCCGGTTCTCGCACAGCTCGTGGCGGGGGCGATCATGGTCGGCTGGCACGTGCCGGCGCTCTACGACGCGACGCTCCGGTCTGAGTCCCTCCACGTGGTGGAGCATCTGATGTTCATCGCCGGCGGCCTGGTCCTCTACTGGCCGATCCTCGAAGTCACCTCGGCGCACGCCCGCTGGCGCATGTCGCCGCCGGCAAAGCTCGTCTTCATCCTCCTCGCGACCCTTCCCCAGGACGGGGTGGCGCTCGCGCTGATCTTTTCGCGAGTGCCTTTCTATGAGTTCTACACGCACGTGCCGCGCCTCATCGCCGGTTACACACCTGTCATCGACCAGACCATCGCCGGCGCGGTGCTGATGATCCTGGGCAAGGCCACCATGACGGTCGCCGCGCTGGCCGTGTTCTTCCGGTGGTTCGGGGCCGAGCAGAGCGCGGACCAGGCGCCCGCGTTCCGGGCGGGGCAACGAGAGCGGAGATAGAATCCGCTTGAGGGTGGCGTGAAGTACTACGAATCCATTCTCGACGTCGTCGGGAACACCCCGCTCGTGCGCCTCCACAAGGTGGCGGCCGGGCTCAAACCGACCATCCTCGCCAAGCTCGAAGAGCTGAACCCCGGCGGATCCGTCAAGGACCGCATCGGCCTGACCATGATCGAGGAGGCCGAGCGCGCCGGCCAGCTGAGGCCAGGCGGCACGATCATCGAGCCGACCTCCGGCAACACCGGCCACGGCCTGGCCATGGTCGCCGCGATCAAGGGCTACAAGATGATCTTCGTCATGCCGGACAAGATGTCGGCCGAGAAGATCAGCCTCCTCAAGGCGTACGGCGCGGAGGTCGTGGTGTGCCCGACCAACGTGGAGCGTTCCTCGCCACAGTCCTACTACTCGGTCGCCGACCGCCTTGCGAAAGAGGTGCCGGGTGCCTTTCAGCCCAACCAGTACTTCAACCCGCGCAACCCAGAGGCGCACTACCGCACGACAGGGCCCGAGATCTGGGAGCAGACCGAAGGCCGCGTCGACGTTTTCGTGGCGGGCATGGGCACCGGCGGCACGATCAGCGGCGTCGCCAAGTTCCTCAAGGAGCAGAAGCCCGCGGTCCACGTGGTCGGCGCGGACCCGGAGGGCTCCCTCTACTCAGGACCGATCGCGCCCTACAAGGTGGAAGGCGTCGGCGAGGACTTCATGCCCGGCACGATGGCCATCGACCTGGTCGACCAGATCGTGCAGGTGACCGACAAGCAGTCGTTCATCGCTGCGCGCAGGCTCGCGCGCGAGGAGGGGATCCTGGTGGGAGGATCGTCGGGCCTGGCGCTGCACGCCGCGCTGGTCGTCGCGCAGGACCGCGCCCCCGACGACGTGATCGTCGTGCTGTTTCCGGACACCGGCCGCAACTACCTCAGCAAGTTCTTCAACGACGAATGGATGAGGCAGAACGGGTACCTGGCGCGGCTGGGCGCGGTGCGCATCCGGGAGGTGCTGGCCTCGCACCCGAAGGGGCTTCCGCAGCTGGTCACCGTCGAGTCGGGCAAGTCTGTCGGTGAGGCCATCGACCTGATGCAGCAGTACGGCATCTCGCAGCTGCCTGTGGTCGAAGAGCTGAACGGTCGCGGCGTGGTGGGCACGCTGCAGGAGCGCTCGCTGCTCGACCGCGTGTATCGCGATCCCTCGGTGGTGGCGGTCGCCGTGTCGTCCGCGATGGACGCGCCCATGAGCCAGGTCGCCGTCGACTCGTCGCTCGATGACGCGTTCGAGCCGCTCCTGCGCGGAGAGCAGGCCGTGCTCGTGGTCGATGCCGGCGCGCCGGTGGCTGTGATCACTCGCGCGGACCTGCTCGAGTTCGTCGCTCACCGCGGCCAGGGCTAGTCCGCCAGGTGACCGAACCGAAGGACTGGGGGTTCGCCACCCGCGCGCTTCACGTCGGCCAGGGGCCTGACCCCGCGACCGGCGCGGTCGTCCAGCCCATCCACCTGGCGAGCACCTTCGCGCAGCAGGGCGTCGGGAAGCACCAGGGTTTCGAATACTCGCGTACCGGCAACCCGACACGCAACGCGCTCGAGGAGTGCCTCGCGGCGCTGGAGGAGGCGCGGCACTGCCTCGCCTTCGCCTCAGGTCTTGGCGCCGAGACGACGCTGCTCCTCCTCCTGAACCCCGGCGACCACGTCGTCTACATGGAGGACGTCTACGGCGGCACGTTCCGATTGTTCGACAAGGTCCTCAAGCGCTACGGCCTGACCTTCACTCCAGTCGATGCGACCGACGTCGACCGCGTCGAGCAGGCGATGACGCCCGCCACGCGGATGGTGTGGCTCGAGTCCCCCACGAACCCTCTTCTGCGCGTGGTGGACATCGACGCGGTGAGCGAGGTGGCGCATACCCGTGGCGCAATCGTGTGCGTGGACAACACGTTCGCCACGCCCTATCTCCAGCAGCCGATCCACCTCGGTGCCGACGTGGTGGTGCACAGCTCGACGAAGTACATCGGCGGACACAGCGATGTCGTCGGCGGGGCGATCATGACGAGCAACGACGACCTGGAAAAGCAGCTGCGGTTCCATCAGAACGCGGTAGGCGCCGTCCCGTCACCCTTCGACTGCTGGCTGCTCCTGCGCGGGATCAAGACTCTCGCGCTGCGCGTCGAACGGCAGAGCGCCAACGCCATGCAGGTGGCGCAGGCGCTGGAGCGCAGCCAGGCGGTGAGGCGCGTCTACTACCCCGGTCTCGAGTCGCATCCCAACCGATCGATCGCGTCGCGGCAGATGCGCCTGTTCGGCGGGATGGTGAGCTTCGAGGTCGCGGACGAGGCCACGGCGTTTCGGGTGCTCGAACGGCTGAAGCTGTTCACGCTGGCCGAGTCGCTGGGCGCTGTCGAATCGCTCGCCGAGCACCCCGCGCGCATGACGCACGCATCCATCCCGGCGGCCGAGAGGCAGCGCGCCGGAGTCGGCGATGGGCTGATCCGCCTGTCGGTGGGGGTGGAGGACGCCGCGGACCTGATCGCGGACCTGGAGTCGGCCCTCAGGCCCTAGATCTCGCCGCGGTTGACGGCCGCAGGTCCCTCCGATCAGACTCTGGAGCATGTCGATCGCGCCTTTTGAGGCGCCATCGCCGGTCGGGCCGGACCGCGATTCACTGGCCGTGACCGTCGTCGTGGCGGCCCGCAACGAAGAGGCATTCATCGAGGACTGTGTCCACTCGCTCCTGAAGCAGACGGTGCCGCCGGGCGGCTTCGAGATCATCGTCGCGGAAGGCGCGAGCGATGACGCCACCCGGCCCATCCTGGATCGGCTCGCGGCTGAAGACGATCGCCTGAGGGTCGTCAGCAATCCACGTCAGATCACGCCCGCGGCGTGGAACATCGCGATCCGGCAGGCCCGCGGCCGCTATGTCGCGATCATGGGTGCGCACGCGCGTTATCCGGTGGACTACCTGGTCGAGTGTCTGCAGCTCGCGGAACGGCTCCACGCCGACAACGTCGGAGGGCCCGCGATCGCGGAGGGCGACGGCTACCTCCAGCGCTCGAACGCGGCGTCGCATCACAGCCCGTTCTCGGTCGGCGGCGCGAGCTGGCATTCGCTCGAGTACGAGGGCAAGGCGCGCACCGTCTTCGGCGGCTTCTACCGGCGGGACGTGTTCGACCGCGTGGGGATGTTCGACGAGGAACTCGTGCGTGACTCCGACGCCGAGTTCAACTTCCGCCTGGAGCGCGCCGGCGGCGTGATCTGGCAGTCGCCCAGGGTGCGGTCGTGGTACCGGCCGCGGGCGACGATCGGGGCTCTGTTCCGGCAGTACAGGCAGTACGGGTACTGGAAGGTCCGGATCATGAAAAAGCACGGCGCAACGCCGGCCGTCCGGCAGTACGTGCCGGCGATCTTCGTCGCGGGCGTGGTGGGTATGCTCGCCGCCACGCTCGTGTCGGCGGTGGCGGCAGGCCTCTGGCCGGGAGCGGCGCCCGTGGCGGTGGCGGTCCGCGACATCACGCTGGTCTGCTTCGCCACCTACGCGGTGGTCCTGGTGATCGCTTCGGTGACCACCGCCGCGCGCTACGGCTGGGACCTGCTCCCGGTGCTGCCTGTCACCTTCGCGAGCTATCACGTCGCTTACGGGCTCGGATTCCTGAACGGGCTGCTGGACTTCGTGGTCCGCCGCCGGAAGGAACCGAGGCGGAGCATGTCGGAGCTGACCCGCTAGCCATCCCACTGGCCTTCCCCGCTGGTCTTCCCCGCCGGGGCGGGAATGTCTCTGCCCTGGTCTTCCCCGCCGGGGCGGGGAAGTACCGGCCGAAGGCCGGGGATGGGGCCAGGGTGGCATCGGTCTTCCCCGCCGGGTCTTCCCCGCCGGGGCGGGGAAGTACCGGCCGAAGGCCGGGGATGGGGCCAGGGATCAGTCTTCCCCGCCCGGCGTGAGATGTCTCGGCACTGGTCTTCCCCGCCGGGGCGGGGAAGTACCGGCCGAAGGCCGGGGATGGGGCCGGGGTGGCTCTACCCGGCGACCT
>DATEHQ010000016.1:0-39898 GCA_035279525.1 Candidatus Dormiibacterota bacterium | reverse complement strand
TCGCCGGAGAGCGCGACGAACAGTCGGTGGCGGCCGTGGTCCGCGTAGTGCGCGAACCACTCGCGACGGGTGTCCATCGTCATCGGCTCGAGGTCGAACGTGATGTGCGTATCGGTGACGTAGTGGTTGTAGACGTCGTTGATCGCCTCGAGGTCGGTCGATGCCGCGGCGCGGACCTGCACGTCGGCGTGAATCACGGAATCGAGTGTATTTCCCACAATTAGCTGGTGGACCGAATCCAGCTGCAGGGCATGGCGTTCCAGGGGCGCCACGGCGTGCGTGACGCGGAGCGCGAAAGATCCCAGGAATTCAAGGTTGACGTCGACGTGGAATGCGACCTCACCGCACCCGGCCGAACGGACCATCTGGAAGATACCGTCGATTACACGAAGGTCCGCGCCATCTGCAAGGCGGTGATCGAAGGCGAGCCGGTCAAGCTGCTGGAAGTGCTGGCGGGCCGGATCGCGGACGAGGTGCTGAAGCTGCGGCACGTGATGGCGGTATCGGTCCGCGTGGCCAAGCGCCCGCCGAGCATGCAGCCGATCGAAGCAGCCGCCGTCCACATATATAGGACGCGCGCATGACGATCGCCTACTTCGACTGCTTCGCCGGGATCTCCGGCGACATGACGCTCGGCGCTCTGGTCGACGCCGGCGCCGACGCATCGCTGCTCGATGCGGCGGTAGAGGCGATGCGCCTTGGCGACGAGGTGCAGGTCGAGGTCCGGCACGAAACGCGCGGCCACGTCGGCGGCACGCGCGTGGTGGTGCGGACCACGGAGCGAGTGGAAAGGACCGTGCCCGCGCTTCGCGAGCTGGTCGCCGGATCGGAGGCGCCGGCGCAGGTCAAGCTTCGCGCGACCGACGCAATGGACCGGCTCGCGCGGGCCGAGGCGCGCCTTCATGCACGGCCCGAAGAAGAGCTGCACCTGCACGAGCTTGGCGGCGCCGACACCGTGGTGGACCTGGTGGGTGCGTTCTGGCTCCTGCACGCGCTCGCTGTGGACGCGGTCTACGCATCGGCGCTCCCCGCGCCACGCGGACGCCAGGACGGGATGCCGCTCCCCGCGCCGGCCAGCCTGCGCGTGCTCGAGGGCACCGGCGCGGTGCTCCTGCCGGTCGACGGCGAGCGCGAGCTCGTGACACCGACGGGCGCCGCGATCCTCGCGGCGTGCGCGAAGTTCGAGCGGCCGGCGCTGGCCCTGCGTTCAGTCGGCTACGGCGTCGGCGCAAGAGAGACCGCGGGCAACGTGCTCGCCGTGTGGATCGGAGACGAGGCGCGCGAGCATGGCGGTGTCACGGTCATCGAGACCAACCTCGACGACATGGCACCCAACGCCGTGGCCGCGCTGGTCGAAGACCTGATGGCGGCGGGTGCGCTGGACGTCACAGTGGCACCTGTGGTCATGAAGAAAGGCCGGCCTGGCCACGTGGTGAGCGTGATGTCACCGCCAGAGCTTGTGGCGCGCCTCAGCGACCACGTGCTGCGGCACAGCACCACCCTCGGCGTGCGGCTCACCGGCGTGGAGCGCGTCATCGCGGCGCGCAGGATCGTCGAGGTGCACACGCGCTTCGGCGCGGCGCGCGTGAAGGTGAAGGAGCTTGGCGGCAGAACGGTGGACGTGACGCCGGAGTACGAGGACAGCCGGCGCATCTCCCGTGAGCATGGTGTCGCGCTCGCCGAGGTGATGCGGGTGATCTCGGAGGCCGCCCGCCGCGAGCTTGGCCTCGGCTGATCGTTTCGGGGGGCGAGCCGCCTCCTGCGCGTTCTAGTTTCATGGTCGGCCTGATGATCTCGATCCTGGTCATATTCGCGATCCTGCTCCTGGTGACCCGGGCGGCAGGTGTCCTGCGCGGCCGTCGCCTGGGGGTGGCCGGTGTGGAGACCTCGCGTGAAGGCGACATCCAGCCCGCCCTGACCGGCGCGGCGATGGGAGCTGTCGCCCTGCTCCTGGTGGCTTTCCTCTACATCGGCATCACCCAGTGGGACTGGCTGGGGCGTCCCGGTTCCCAGGGCGGCGCGCCGGTGGTCACGGCCGCCCCGGTGCAGAGTCCCGCCTCCGGCCTGGGCGCGGCGGCCACGGCGTCGCCGACCAAGTAGCGCCGCTGGCGAAGGCGGGCAATCGTTAGGTCGCGACGCGCGAGTGTGCGCGCCGCGCGAGCAGGCAACGGTCCGTTCCGCCTCTGCACCGACAATACCCACATGACGGCCCGGATCCTGGACGGGAAGGCGGTCGCCGGCGAGATCTTCGACGAGGTGTCGAAGCTCGTGGGCGAGCGCGTCGCGCGGGGTGGCTCGCGTCCCAGGCTGGCGACGATCCTGGTCGGTGACGACCCCGCCTCGGTCCGTTACGTGGAGCTCAAGCAGCGCAACGCGCGGAGCGTCGGGATCGAATCAGAAGACCACCGGCTGCAACGGGCCACGAGCACCGACGAGCTGCTGGCGCTGGTCGATCGGCTGAACCACGACGACACGGTGAGCGGCGTCCTGGTCCAGCAGCCCACCCCGAAGCAGATCGACATGCCGCGCGTCGTGTTCGCCCTCGACCCGGTGAAGGACGTCGACGGTTTTCATCCCGTCAACGCCGGGCTCGTGGCGCTCGGCCTGCCGGGCGGCGTCGAGCCTTGCACGCCGGCCGGCGTCGTCGAGCTCCTGCAGCGATTCGGCGTTCAGTTCGAGGGCGCGAACGCCGTCGTGGTCGGCCGGAGCAACCTCGTCGGCAAGCCGCTCGCCCTCCTGATGCTGAAGCGAAACGCCACGGTCACCCTGTGTCATACGCGGACAAGGGACCTCGCGGCGAACACACGTCGGGCCGACATCCTCGTCGCCGCCGCCGGAAGGGCGGGACTGATCCAGAAGGACATGGTCAAGCAGGGTGCCGCGGTGGTCGACGTGAGCACGAACTGGGTGGACGGCCGCCAGGTCGGCGACCTGGGGCCTGGAGTCGACGAGGTGGCCGGATGGCTGACCCCGAACCCCGGGGGCATCGGGCCGATGACGCGCGCGATGCTGATTCGCAACACCTATCTGGCCGAGGCGAAGCGGCGGCCGTGACGCAGGCAGCCGATCCGATGCTCGAGGCACGGCGCCTGATGAACGGCTTTCGCTCCTACCAGCTGCTCGTCGCCGCGTGCCGGCTCAAACTGCCCGACCTGGTCGCGGACGGGCCCAGGAGCGCCTCCGAGCTCGCAGCCGCGACCGGCACCCATGCACCTTCGCTGCGGCGTGCGCTTCGCGGGCTGGCCGCCTGGGGTGTGCTGGTCGAGGATTCCGACGGGCGCTTCCGCGGGACCGCCATCTCCGAGGTTTTCCGGGCTGACCGTGCGGGGCTCCGGAACATGGTGACGATGCTGAGCGGCGAGGGCTATGCGGCCTGGGGCGAAGTCCTCTACACGCTGCGCACCGGCAAGCCCGCTTTCGACCACGTCTTCGGCATGACGCGGTGGGAGAAGATGGCCGAGGACCCTGAGGATGCGGCCGACTTCAACACGGCGATGGTCGAGATCTCGAGACGGGTAGGGCGCAACTTCGTCGAGCGCTACGACTTTGCGGATGCGCGGACCGTCGTCGACGTCGGCGGTGGCAATGGAGCATTGCTGGAGGCGGTCCTCAAGGCTCGGCCTCAGATGTCGGGCATCCTGTTCGACCTTGCGCCGGGACTCGCAGGCGCCGCCGACAGGATGCGCAGCGCGGGCCTCGAAGCTCGCGTCGAATTGGTCGAAGGCAGCTTCTTCGAATCGATCCCATCGCCTGCCGACCTCTACATGCTCAAATCGATCGTCCACGACTGGGAAGAGCCAAGGGCGATGGACATACTGCGCGCGTGCCGCTCGGCGATGGGCGAGGGGTCGCGGCTGGTGCTGCTGGAGAGGACGATGCCCGAGCGGATCGACGACCCCGACGCGGCGCTTGGCGCCGTGATGAGCGATCTGCACATGATGGTGGTGCTCGGTGGTCGCGAGAGAACGCCGGCCGAATACGGCGAGCTCCTTGCCGAATCCGGTTTGCGGATGACTCGCCACATACCTCTCGATCCCGAGTTCGGTGTGGTCGAGGCCGTCACCGCCTGAGGCGCGCGTGACCTACCTGGAGGCGCTCGACTACATCTCCAAGCAGGGCCGCTTCGCCATGAAGTTCGGCACGCAACGGACGGCGGCGATCCTCGACCGCCTCGGCAACCCCGAGCGCCGGCTGAGGGGCGCGCTCATCGCGGGCACGAACGGCAAGGGCTCGACCGGCGCCTGGCTCACCTCGATCCTCGGTGCCGCGGGCCATCGCACGGGCTTCATGCCGAAGCCGCACCTGGTTTCGTACACCGAGCGGATCGAGGCCGGCGGCCATGCGATCTCAGAGGTCGATTTCGTCGGGGTCCTGGAGCAGCTCATCCCCACGTTCGACGCAATCGCCGTGGACATGGGCAGGCCGACAGAGTTCGAGATGCTCACTGCGATGGCGATCGCGTACCTCGCGCCGCGGGTGGACATGCTGGTTTGCGAGGTCGGCCTGGGCGGACGGCTCGACGCGACGAACGCGCTCGACCTCGGCGTGGCGATCATCACCAACGTCGACCTCGATCATCAGAAGTACCTCGGTGACACCATCGAGGAGATCGCGCGCGAGAAAGCGGCGATCATCAAGCCGGGCGACCACGTGATCACCGGCAGCGAGGGCGCGGCGCTGCGGATCGTGGAGCAGTTCGCCGAGCGTGCCGGCTCTACGCTGTGGAGGCTCGGCCGCGAGGTGCATGTCGAAGCCAGGTCCCTCGGCTGGGATGGGTACGAGATCTCGGTCCTCGGGCCTGGATTCGAGCACAGGAACCTGCGGCTGCCTCTGCTGGGCGACTACCAGCCGGTCAACGCCGCCCTGGCGGTCGCGGCCGCCCACCTCGTGGATGCGGGCGGCGACGCGGCGGTGCGAGACGGTCTCGCAAGGACGATCTGGCCCGGGCGCCTTCAGGTCGTGGCCTCGCGGCCGCGCGTGATCCTCGACGGTGGGCACAACGTGGCGGCGTTGAGAAAGTCCGGGGCGGCGTTGCGCGAGCTGATCGGATCGGAGCGCCTGGTCACGGTGTTCGCCATGCTCAGTGAGCGGAGTCCGGCGGACCTGCTGGGCGCGCTGCGCGCGCTTGCTGCCGATGCCGCGGTTTTCACCGAGCCGGCGAGCGCGGGCGGCCACGCGGTCGGGGCCGCCGAGCTGGCCAGGGAGTATGGCGCGGCCGCTCACGCCGTGGTTCCCGTCGCGGCCGCCCTGGAGCGGGCCAGGGAGCTGGCCGGGCCTGACGGAAACGTGCTGGTGTGCGGGTCGCTCTACCTGGTGGGCGAGGTGCTGGCTGGGACCGCAGGCCGTCCAGGCTGATAATTGGCGCCCATGCAATCGCCGGCCGAGACTCGCTTCTACCGGGGATCAGACAGGATCGCCGGTGGCGTGTGCTCCGGCCTGGCCGCCGGCCTGCACGTCGATCCCTTGTGGATCCGCCTGGCCTTTGTCGTCCTTGCCTTCGTGCAGGGCATCGGTGTGCTTCTTTACGTGGTGCTCTGGTTCGTGATGCCCGAGCATCCCGAAAACGTGGCCAACCGGCGAGGCGGGTTCGACGCGTTCGCGGCGGACGTGGGGCGGATGGTCGGGCGAGCGTGGGCGTGGCTCAACGGGACCGGGGCCGGCGCCACTTCGACGAGCTCTCCGAACGCTTCGCCGGCGACGGCGCCCGTGGCCTCGACCGACGTCGCGCTGTGGGTCGGCGGCGGCCTGGTGGTGATCGGTGCCGTCCTGCTTGCGTCGAACTCCGGGCTGGTCAGGCCAGATGTGCTGTGGCCTGTGCTCGTGATCGCCGTCGGTGGATTCCTGCTGGTGCGCAGCGGCCGCTGGTGGCGTTAGGGCTTCTCTTCGCGTGAGGTGTCGCGGATCGTCCACCTCCAGTCATGTGACGGCGCCCGCGCGAACCTGACACAGAGGTAGATGCTGCCGGCGAGCATCGGCAGCAGGATGACCGCCCCGAGCCCAGCCCACAGCGCGCCCCCGCTGACCGCCAGGCCGCCCAGCAGGACCAGCCCCACCAGGATGCCCGTCGCACCTGCGGCGAGCTCACGTACCGGCCGGACCGAGACCGCGGGCGCAGGCCTGGTCGCGGCGGCGGCCGGCCTGGAGCGGCCGACGCCCTTGAACAATCCGTAAAGGAGGAGGCTCAATCCGGCCAGCCCACCGAGCAGGGCGACCACCTCGGCGATGAGGCCTTCGCGGGTGTCCGCGACCCGGGAGCCCGCCGCGAATGCGACCACGATGAGGGCGAGACCGGCCGCGATCGACAGCCAGCGCAATGTCAGCCGGAGGCGGATAGGATTCCGGCCCGCAGCCGCCGCATGCCATTGAGCCAGCGATCGTAGTCTGTCGCCTTGCGGCGAAAGTACTCGGCCACCTCGGGGTGGGGAAGGATCAGGAAGCGCTCGTCGCGGATGCCCTGCACCACCACCTCCGCCACCGCCTCGGGCTCCAGCGCCCCCTCGGTAAGAAACTCGAGGCCGACACGCCGCTCCGCCGCGAGCATGTCCGTCTTGACACCCTGGGGGCACAGGCAGGAGACACGGATCCCCTCGTCGCCGTGCGCGATCGCCAGCCACTCGAACAGCGATAGGGCGGCGGCCTTGGTCACGCCATAGGGCATGGCGAACACGTGGTTCAGAAGGCCGGCAGCCGACACGGTGCCCAGCAGGTATCCCTCCTTGCGCTCGAGCATCCGAGGGATGAGGTGGCGCGCGACGTAAACGTGCGCCATCAGGTTCACCGACCAGATCCGGCCCCAATCGGCGTCAGCGGCCTCCGGCCCTCCGCCCACCGCGATTCCGGCGTTGCTGCAGAAGATTCCGATCGGTCCGCGGTTCTCCTCGACCTGATCGACCAATCCCCTGACATCGGATTCGCTTGATACGTCACACGTGATGGCGTGACCTCCGATCTCGCGAGCGACGGACTCCGCACCGGCGCCGTCGAGATCAGCCACGACCACCGACTGCGCGCCCTCCACGGCGAACCGCCGCGCCAATGCACGGCCGATGCCGCGTGCTCCTCCGGTGACGACGACGACGCGGCCCTTTACTTCCATCGAGCTTCTGGACGGCGTCGTTCAGGCGTGATGAGCCGCCGGCCCGCGCGACCTTATCGCGACTCCCGTCGCCACGAGCATCGCCACCATCACGACCCCGAACCAGGCCGCGGGAGGAATGAGGCCGACCTCACCTGCGAGCGCGGCGCAGCCAAAAAGTGCTCCGGATGAGGCGGCGCCGAAGAGGACGAAGCGTCCACGTGGCAGTCGCGTTCGAAGACCCACGAGAGCCCATGCGCCGATGGCGATCCCGGCCACGATCACCGTGAGATGCATCATGTCGACGAGCAGGCTCACGTGCGGAGTCTACGCCTCGATCCTCGACTCGCCATGCGGTCGAGATCGCGGAGGAGAAGAGTTATCCACCGCTCAAAATTTTCTTGTGGAAAACGCCCGGGCGGTCCTTTCGGAGACTCCTGATAGCGAATAGAATCTCTCCCCATGGTCGGAGGGGGCCTCGACTACAGCGCGTCCTTTCAGCGCGCGATAGAGCTGATTGGAAAGCGCTGGACCGGGGCGGTCGTGAAAGCGCTCATTCCTGCACCCGCGCGTTTCAATCAGCTGCTCGCGGGCATCCCCGGCATCAGCGATCGAGTCCTGACCGAGCGGCTGCGCGAGCTGGAGACAGAGGGTATCGTCGAGCGCCTCGTCGACCCAGGTCCACCGGTGCGCGTGAGCTATCGGCTCACCGCGCGAGGCAGAGCACTCGAGCCGGTGCTGTCCGCGGTGTCGGACTGGGCCGAGAGCTGGCTGAGGACCGCCGCCGCCGCCGTCGGCTGATCCACCGCCGTCAAAGAAGAGACTCTTTTCGCGGGCCCACCCTCCTCCCGCCGGTTCCCACCCCCAACCGACACGCCGTCCCGAACCGTACGATTCGAAAAGCGTTGCATCAACCCAGGCTGTTAAGGGACCGATCAGGGCATGCCAAACCCGACTGATAGGCTTTACCGAATGCCGATTGGCGATTTTCTCCGCCGCCGGCCCGAAGCGCAGACATGCCAAGCATGCGGATCGCCCTTGCCGAACGCCGCTGTTTTCTGCCCCACCTGTGGGGTCAAGACGGACGACCCTCAGGCCGAGCCCCTGCACATCGTCGATCGCACGACGGGACTGTTCAACGACCGTTTCGTGAGGCCCGTGCTCGAGGATGAGCTTGCGCGGGCTCACCGCTATCAGCGCAACCTCGGCGTGCTGCTGGTCGAAGCCAACGGAGGCAGCTCAACCGACGAGGCGCTCAAGACGATGGCCGCGGCTCTGGCCAGCACCGTTCGCGACGTGGACACGCCGGGCGTGATGGGCCGGACGCCGCCCCAGCTCCTCGCCATCCTCCCCGACACCGACGTCGCGGGCACGGCCCACGCCGCCAACCGGGTCCTTTCCGCGGTCAACGAGGCGCTCAAGCAGCAGGGCGCGCAGGCGGCGGTCGGCCTGGTGTGCATCCGGCCCGGCCAGCGCGTCCGCGCGGGAGCTGTGATCGAGAGCGCGGGCCGCTCCTTGCGCTCGGGGCGTCCCGAGATGATGGGCAAGCCCGCCTGAGCCTCGAGCTTTACATCGCCCGGCACGGCGAGACCGAGTGGAGCGCCAGCGGGCGCCACACCGGCAAGACCGACCTGCCTCTCACGCCGGCGGGCGAGGAGAAAGCCAGGGCCCTGCGTCCGCGTCTCGCGCAGGTTCATTTCGACGCCGTCTTCTCCAGCCCGCTGCAGCGCGCCCGGCGGACCGCCGAGCTGGCGGGCTTCGACCAGCCGAGAATCACACCGCTCCTGGCGGAGGTCGACTACGGCGACTACGAAGGTCTGACGTCGGTCCAGATCCACGAGGCGAACCCGAGCTGGCAGGTCTACTCCGACGGTTGCCCGGGCGGCGAGAGCCCCATGCAGATCCACGCGCGCGCACTGGAATTCATCGCGTTGGCGAGCGAGTCAGGCAGTCACGTCCTCGCCTTTGCCCACGGTCACATCCTTCGCGCCGTCGGCGCGGCTTTCATCCGAGCGGACATCAAAGTCGCAGCCGGCCTGATGCTCGACGTCGCGACCCTCAGCATCCTTCGCGATGACGGGCACCGCATGATCACGCTCTGGAACGCGCTTTAGGAAGCCGTGCTCCTGCGCCGCAAGGTCCACGCGCGGCTCCGCACGCCCGGAAGGCCCGCGAATACCAGGTAGGCCGCAGTCTCGACCTCGGCGTTGTACGTGTGCCGCTCGCCCGGGTTGATGAGAAGCATCTCCCCCGCGGCGACCGCTCCCGTTTTCTCTCCATCGCTGAAGCCCAGCCGGCCGACGGTCACGATCAGCGCGACCGGGATTGCGTTGCGGTGCTCGGGCACGTGCTGGCCAGGTCTCAGACGAAGGCCGACCACGCGCATCGACCCACAGTCCGCGATCTGCTCGAAGCCGAATGCTCGCGGCGACTCGTCGTGATCCGGCTCTGACATCGCGACTATGATGCCGCCGCGACGTGCCTCAGCATGCTGACGTGCGAATAGTCCACGCCATGGGGGTCGATGGCGCGCGGCGCGCACAGGGGACAGTCGTGGTCATCGACGTGCTCCGTTCGTTCACGGTCAGCGCGTATGCGCTCGCCGGGGGCGCGAGTGAATGCCGCCTGGTTCCGACCACGGCTGAGGCGCGCGCCCTCGCCGCAAACACTTCGGGCGCGGTGCTGAGCGTCGAGGAGGGCGGCCTTCCCGTGGCAGGAATCGCGATCAGCAACTCGCCGACCATGATCCAGGCTGCGGAGCTGAACGACCGCGTCCTGGTCCAGCGGTCGAGCCAGGGCACGGTGGTCGTCGCGGCCGTGCCGGCGGGGCATGACATTTTCGCCGCGAGCCTGGTCGTCGCGCGGTCGACTGTTGAAGCCTGCATGTCGAGCGATCCCGCAACGATCACCCTCGTCGCGTCCGGCGACTTTCCCGAGGACCATGCATGCGCGCGATACATGGAGGCGGTCTGCCGCGGCGAGTCGACGAGCCTCGACGAGTGGCTGAGGCCGCTGCGCGAGAGCGAGAGGTATCGAAGCGTCCGGAGCGGGACGTGGCCCGGCTTCCCGCCCGGCGACCTCGACCTCGCGCTGATCCCGGATCGCTTCGGCTTCGCCATGCCGGTGAGCGTGGAAGCCCGCTATCACCGCCTCACGCGTCGGGACCGGCCGTCGCCCGCGAGCTAACATTCCATCAGGGCACCAAGGGAATCCGGTGCGAAACCGGAGCTGTCGCGCAACTGTGAGCGGGGAGCCTTCGTCCGGTCCAGGCCACTGAGGCAACCACCTCGGGAAGGCAGACGGAGGCGCCGATCCGCAAGCCAGGAGACCTGAATGCCCGAATCGAGACATCCCGTCCGCGCGCAACGGAACGGAAGCTCCATGGCGGTCGGCTTTCGGGGCGCGTTCAGGGTGGCAGACCGCCTGGAGGAACGGCCGTGCGCAAGCACACCTTCTGGGCCAGCGCGACACTGGCCCTCGCCATCGCCGCCGCAGCCGCATGTGGCGGATCTCCTTCCAACGCGGCGTCGAGCCCATCGAACACCTGCGTCAACGCCGGGGCGGCCCATCACGCGTACGTGGTGGTCCAGCACCTCTCCGGTACGACCGTGCAGAAGTGTGTGGGCTTCACCGGCGACACGATCGACGGCAAGACGCTGATGGACAAGTCGGGCGTCGCGTACCAGTCGCAGACATCCAGCTTCGGCCTCGAGATCTGCGCGATCGATTCCGAGCCACGCACATTCTCGGAATGCTTCCCGAAGAACCAGCCTTACTGGTCGCTGTTCGTCGAGAACTCTGGCGCCTGGGCCATGGCCCAGACCGGCATCAGCCAGGTCACGCTCCACGACAGGGATGCGGTCGGCTGGCACTACGTCTCGGCGTCCGATCCGTCCCCTGCGCCGCCACCGCTGGCCAGGGAGAGCTGAGGTCGGGATGAACCCCAGGGCGGTCGCGGCGTGGAGCGCGGCCTGCCTCTTCATCGCGCTCGCGACCTCCAACCCCGCGTACAGGCTGCTCGTGCTGGCGGCGGCGCTCAGTGCGCTCGTCGCCGGTGCGGGCTGGCGCAGGACGCGCCGGCTGCTCGCCGGCGTCGGCCTCATCGCGGCATTCGCGGTCTTTCTCAACTTCGTGTCGGCGCACCTCGGTACGACCGTGCTCTTCATCCTGCCGTCCGGCATCCCCGGCCTCGGTGGCCCCTACACCCTCGAAGCCCTGGTCTTCGGCGCGATGGGCGCGGTGACCATCGCCGCCGCCATCCTGGCCGCGGCGCCCTTCTCCCTCATCGTCAAGTCGCACGAGGTGATGGATGCCCTCCCCGCGCCGCTCGCCCGCACGGGCCTTGCCATCGCAGCTTCCCTCAACCTCGTCCCCATGGTGGCGACCTCGTTCGTCGAGGTGACCGAGGCGCAGCGGATGCGCGGCTGGCGGTCCCGCGGCCCCCGCTCGTGGGCGGAGGTCGTCGTTCCGGTGGTGCTCACCAGCGTCGAGGGCTCGATCCAGCTCGCCGAGTCGATGGAGGCCAGGGCGTTCGGCTCGGGCTGGCGCACGTCGATGCGGCCGTCGAAGCTCCGCGCGGCGGACTGGCTCGTGGCGGGCTCGGCGGCCATCGCCGGCCTGAGTTTTGCGATCGCGATCAGCGCGGGCTGGGTCGCGGACTGGGCCCCCTATCCGACAGTCTCCCTGCCCGAGGTCGACCCTCGTCCGCTGATGGCATGCCTTCTTCTGTTCGTCCCGGTGGTGGCATGGCGATCGCGCGACTGAACGACGTCTCGTACTGGTACCCGAACCAGCAATCCGCAGCGCTGGCCGGCGTGAGTCTCGAGCTCGACGCGGGGCTCACGGTCGTCGCCGGGCCCTCCGGCGGCGGGAAGTCGACGCTCCTGCGCTGCCTCAACGGACTGGTGCCACACTTCCACGGCGGCCGCATCGCCGGACGGATCGCGGTCGATGGCATGGACGTCCTGACCACGCCCACTCGAAAGCTGGCGCGCGGGGTCGGCTTCGTCTTCCAGGACCCAGAGCTGCAGACGGTCTATGACGCGGTCGAGCGCGAGGTGGGGTTCGGCCTGGAGAACATCGGGGCCCCTGCCGCCGAGATGCGTCACTGGGTCGCGCGTGCCATGGGCGACGCGGGCATCGAGCACCTGGCGGGCAGGCGCGTCAGGACGCTCAGCGGTGGCGAGCGGCAGCGCGTCGCCCTCGCCTCCGCGCTCGCGATGCGCCCTCGCCTGGTCGTGCTCGACGAGCCCACCTCGCAGCTCGACGCGGATGGCGCGGAGATGGTGCTCACGACCGCCTCCAGGCTGGCGCTCGACGGGCGTGCTGTCGTCATCTCGGAGCACAGGCTCGAGTCCCTGGTGCCGGCGGCGGCAAAGCTCGTCCACGTCCGGCGCGGTCGGGCCGAGACGATGGCGCCTTCGCAGTGGAGGCCACCGCCGCCCCCACCAGCGCGGACCCATTCGGCTGCGCCCGGCGGTGAAGCCTGGTCCCTGCGGGCCGTCACGGCGGGGTTTGCCGGTCACGTCGTGCTGGACGGCGTCGATCTCGCGGGGCGGCGGGGTGAGGTCCTGGCCCTGCGAGGACCCAACGGCGGCGGCAAGACCACGCTCCTGAGGGTCATCGCCGGCGCCCTGGCGCCCCTCGCCGGGGCCGTCGTCCGCAGGCCCGGCCGCGTCGCCTTCCTGCCCCAGAACCCCACGGCCCTGCTTCACCGACCGAGCGTCCGCTCCGAGGTCGCCCTGACCCTGGACCGCGCCGGCGATCCGGAGCGGCCCGACCTGATCCTGGCGGAGCTTGGGTTGTGCGAGGTCTCCGGCCGCTACCCGCGCGACCTCTCGTGCGGTGAGCGTCAGCGATCCGCCCTGGCGGCGGTTCTGCCCGGCCGCCCCGACCTCGTCCTCCTCGACGAGCCGACGCGGGGCATGGACGCCGAGGCGCGCGACGCTCTGATCGGGCTGGTGGCACGGCTCCGCGACTCCGGGTCCGCGATCGTCCTCGCCACTCACGACGCGGCCCTGCGCGATGCGCTGGCCGACCGGGTGATCGAGGTCGCCCAGACGGCTGTGCACGAGTTGCGGGCAGAGGTGCCGACGGCATGAAGAGGGCCCTGCCGATCGGCCTCGTGTCGCTTGCGGGCCTGATGCTTTTCGCGTGGCCTTTTGTGGGCAGCGGCCTCCCCACCGACACCCCCGCGTGGGCGTTGATGATCACGTGCGTGGCCGGCCTGTTCCTGGTCGAGGCGGGGACGCGACAGCTGGACTCGCGAGCGATCGCCCTGCTGGCCGCCATCGCGGCGATCGACGCCGCCCTGCGCCTCGCGGTCATCGTCGGCATAGGCGGCTTCAACCCGATCTATTTCCTCGTCCTGTGCGCCGGTTACGTCTTCGGCACTTCGTTTGGGTTCATGGCGGGAGCGCTATCCATCCTCGTCTCCGCCCTGGTCAGCGGAGGCATCGGGCCCTGGGTTCCGTACCAGGTGTTCGGCGTGGGCTGGGTCGGCGTCGCCGCCGGCCTCGCCGGTCAGTGGCGGGGCGCGACGCCGGGTTGGCGCGACGTCGCCGTGCTGGCCTGTGTCGGCGCCGTCATGGGCTGGGTGTTCGGCGCGCTGCTCGACGTGACGGACTGGGTGCCGGGGTACCGCGGCAATCCGACGCTGGGTTGGTCCCCCGGCATGGCGCCCGCCACGGCGCTGCTGCACTTCGGACGTTTCTACGCCCTGACGTCTTTCGCCTATGACTCGTTTCGGGCCGTCGGCAACGCCGTCATGGTCGTCGCGCTGGGGCCCCCGGTGCTCGCCGCCCTGACGCGGCTTCGTGCGCGGCTCAGCTTCGAGGTGGTTCCGGCGTGACGTTCGAGCGCTTCCGCCGGCTGTGCCTCGCCATGCCGGAGGCCGAGGAGCGGGAGACCTGGGGTGAGGCGACCTTCCGGGTCGGAAACCGGATCTTCGCCATGGGCTCGTCCTCAGGCGCCCATGTCTCGGTCAAGGCCTCGCTCGATGACCAGGCGGGACTGGTCGCGATGGACCCGACGACGTTCGCGGTGTCCGCCTACACGGGGCGGTTCGGGTGGGTCAGGGTGCGGCTCGCCGGGCTGGGACTCGAATTGGGTGAGCGTTTGGTGGCGGGCGCCTGGGAGCGGACCGCTCCCAAGCGCCTTGTCGCCGCCAGCACGATGTCTAAAAAAGCGATCCCTGCGGACTCACGCCGAAGGCGTTGAGCTCGTGAGCTAGAAAGCCCTCCGCCTGTAGCCGGACCGTCCGCCGCCAAGCAATCTCACGATGATCAGAAGGATCGCCGCGCCGATGAAGGCCATGATCATCTGGGTCACGATCGGGTGACCGGCGATGCCGATGGTGAAGTGAAGAATGCCCGCCAGCACGAAACCGCCGATGAAGGCGCCGATGACGCCGATCACGATGTCTCCGAGCAGGCCGAGGCCATGGCCGAGGGCAAGGTGGCTGGCCAGAAAGCCGGCCACGAATCCGACCAGGATCCAGATCAAGATCGTGTCCAGGTCGAGAGTGATGGGGGAACCGTTCACCGTGATGACCATGTCGAATCACGCTCCTGAATAAATGAGAAATTGGGTCACTCAGGGAACGCGCCGCGCGCGGTAAAGACCCGTGTAGCCCCAGGTCGAGCCGGGAGCTCCTGTCGCGAGCTCGCCACGACTCGGCGCGGTCAGGTTCGCGACAGCTTGCCCGCCAATTCTCCCAGCACGGTGCCCAGGACCCGGTTGAAGGCCGGGAAAGGGTGGATGACGTCCGCGAGCGTGCGCAGCGGCGTGCCGGTCTTCACGGCGAGGATGAGCTCGCCGAGGATCTCTCCCGCGCGCGGCGTGACGATCGTCGCGCCGACCAGGACTCCGCGCTTGCGGTCGCCGACCAGCTTCAGCATCCCGCCGTGAAAGTCGTGGATGTAACCGCGGGCGCTTTCGGCCGGATCCGTCGACGCGATGATGACGTCGAGCCCGAGCGAGCGGGCCGCCGCCTCCGATAGACCCACCGACGCCACCTCGGGGTCCGTGTAGGTGACTCGTGGCACCGCCACGTGGTCGGCCCGCGCGTCTTCCCCGCGCAGCCGCCGGGCCACGATCTGGCCGTGGTAATAGGCGAGGTGCGTGAAGCCGCCGATTCCTGTCACGTCCCCCGCGCCGTAGACGCCGGCATGCGCTTCCAGGGTCTCGGGGTTCACCTTCAGCCATCCCCGTTCGGTCTGCGGCAGGCCGCTTTCACGCCACGCCTCGAAGTTCGCCCGCCTCCCGGTCGCGACGAGCAGCTGGTCGGCCGAGACCAGGGCGCCCGAGTTGAGATGCACCATGATCGCCCCGGCCTGCTTCTCGACACCGACGCATGGGTCGCCGACCACCAGCTCGATCCCCTCCGCGACCAGGTGCGGCCGCAGGACGTCGCCCGCTTCAGGCTCCTCCGCGGCGAGGATTCTCGGGCCTGCCTCGATGACGGTGACACGCGACCCGAACCGCGCGTAGGCCTGCCCCAGCTCGATCCCGACCGCCCCGCCGCCGAGCACCACCAGCCGCTCCGGGAGGACGCGGGGCAGCGTCGCCTGCCGGTTGGTCCAGTAAGGGATGAGGTCGAGGCCCGGGATGGGCGGGATGGCGGCGGTGCCGCCGTTGGCGATTACCACTGCGCGCCGGGCGATCAGTGTTTCGCTCCCGACTGTCACGGTGTGCAGGTCGGCCAGCGTTCCGGCGCCGCGGAAGAGCTTCGCGCCGGTCGCCTCGAGCGCGGCGGCCGGCTTGCTGTCGTCGAGCTCGCGAGCCATCCACAAGGTGCGCCCGGAGATCTTCGGAAAGTCGATGTCCCACTCGACCCGCGACGCCGCGAGGACGCGTGCGCGCCCGGCTTCGCTCAACGTCTCGCCCGAGCGCAGGAGCGTCTTCGAGGGTATGCAGCCCCAGTAGGGGCACTCACCGCCGACCAGCTCTCGCTCCACGACCGCAAGGCTCAGGCCGCTACCCTGCAGTCCGCCCGCGATGGCCTCGCCGGCCACGCCGCCTCCCAGGCAAACGACGTCAAACTCCTGCGGCAACCGACTCACCTCCCTCGGTGTTGGCGCGGCGCAGCGACTCGAGGAGCGACGTGGCGGTGAACGCGCCGACGTAGCGATCGCCGTCAAAGACCGCGGCGTGCTCGGTCGGGCTGGCGAGGGCCGCCGCGAATGCTTCGGTCAGGGTGCTGCTCAGCGCGACGCGAGGCTCGCCTGGGGGCGGTGCGCCGTCCGCTCGCTGCAGCGTGGCGGCGTTGATGGCGACCACCGACATCCGGCGGACGAGGCGCTCGCGGCCGAGGAACTCCGCGACGTAATCGCTCGCTGGACGGGTGAGTATCTGCTCCGGCGTGTCGTACTGGGCCACCTCGGCCTGCATCTTGAGCAGGCAGATGCGGTCGCCGACCACGACCGCTTCGTCGATGTCGTGAGTGACGAAGACGACGGTCTTGCGCATGCTCCGCTGGATGCGGATGAACTCCTGCTGCAGGCGTTCGCGGGTGATCCGGTCCACCGCTCCGAATGGCTCGTCCATCAAGAGGATCGGAGGGTCAGCGCCGAGTGCTCGCGCAAACCCGACTCGCTGGCGCTGGCCGCCGGAGAGCTGGTGGGGATAGCGGTCGCGATACTCGCGCGGGTCTAGCCCGACCAGCTCGAGCAGCTCGTCGACTCGCTTTCTGATGCGTGACCCGTCCCACTTCCACAGGCGCGGTACCGTGCCCACGTTCTCGCCCACGGTCATGTGCGGGAAGAGCCCGGTCTGCTGAATGACGTAGCCCATCCTCAAGCGCAGCGCGGCTGGGTCGGTGCCTCGCGTGTCCTCGCCGTCGACCAGGATCCTGCCCCGGTCGGGATCGACCAGGCGGTTGATCATGCGCAGGGTCGTCGTCTTGCCGCAACCGGAAGGCCCGATCAGGACGCACGTCTGCGCGTCGGGGATTTCAAGCGTCAGGTCGCGCACCGCGTTTGACCCGCTCGCGAACTGCTTGCTCACGTTTTCCAGGCGGATCACGACGTCGTTTACCGTATCTGAATGAGCGGCGGCCCATTCCTCGATTACGTCGACCCTTGGATCAACTGGGACTGGCTGTCGAGCCACGTCCTGTACGTGCTCTCTGCTGTGGAGCAGCACCTGCAGCTGACGGTGATCGCCGTCGTCCTGGGGCTCGTGATCTCGCTGCCGCTCGGGGTGGTCGCTCAGCGGTACACCACGGTTCGGATCCCCACGCTGATCGGGCTCAACGTCTTCTACACGATCCCGTCGATCGCCCTCTTCGCGTTCCTCGTCCCGTACACCGGGCTGTCGGGCCTCTCCGCCGAGATACCGCTCGTCGGCTACAACGTGCTGGTCCTCACCCGCAACGTGATCGTCGGCCTCGACGCGGTCCCAGCCGACGTGCTCGACGCGGCGGACGGCATGGGCTACCGGCGCCTCGCGCGCCTGCTGCGCGTCGAGCTGCCGCTGGCGCTCCCCGCGATCTTCGCGGGCCTCCGCGTCGCCACCGTTTCCACGATCGGCATCGTCACCATCGCCGCGTTGATCGGGATCGGCGGCCTGGGCCAGCTCATCCTGCGCGGCCTGATCGAGAACTTCCACACGCCGCTGGTGGTGGCGACTGTGCTTTCGATCGTCCTGGCTTTTGTCGCGGACATGCTCCTGTTCGTCACGCAGCGGATCTCGGTGCCCTGGGCGAGAACGGCATGACCATCATCCAGAGCACCTGGCAGTGGCTCATCGACCCCGCCCAGTGGCAGGGCCCGGACGCGATCCTGACCAGGATCGCGGAGCATGTCCAGCTCTCCGCGGAATCGATCGCCATCGGCGCCCTGATCGCGCTTCCGATCGGGATCACCCTGGGCCACTTCGGCAAGTTTGGGAACGTCGCCATCAACGTCTCGAACGTGGGCCGGGCCGTGCCCTCCTTCGCCATCCTGGTCATCGCGTTCCAGATCTTCGGCCTCGGTGACTTTCCGATCGTGCTCGCCCTGACGGCGCTGGCGATCCCGCCGATGGTGACCAACAGCTACGTGGCCATGCGCGAGGTCGACCAGGACGTCAAGGATGCGGCGCGAGGCATGGGCTACCGCGAGCTGGCCCAGCTCGTGCGCATAGAGTTACCGCTCGCGGTACCCCTGATCATGACGGGGCTCCGCCTCTCGGCAGTCCAGGTCGTCGCCACCGCCACGCTGGCGGCCGAGATCGCCGGCGGCGGGCTCGGACGGTTCATCGTCGACGGTCTGGCTCGATTCGACACTCCGCGGCTGGTCGCCGGGGCGGTGCTGGTGGCGGCCCTCGCCCTCACCACCGACGCTCTGCTGGCCCAGGTGCAGCGGCTGCTCATGCCACAGGGGATCAGGTTGCTCCAGAGGCCGCTCGCGGCCCGGATCGCCACTGCCAAGGCGGCGTGAGGAGCCGCTAAATGGAAGAATCAACCGAAGGGCCGGGTTTGCATGCGGAAGGCCACTCGGCCAAGGAGGAGAAATTCAATGATCCGTAAGCCGGTTTCCGCGTGGTGGCTCGCCGTCATCGCGCTCGCCGTCACCGTGGTCGCGGCCTGTGGCAGCAGCCCCAGTGGCGGCTCGGGCAACAAGGGAACCCTGACGGTCGCCGCGTTCAACTTCCCCGAAAGCGACATCCTGGCCCAGATCTACGGGCAGGCCCTGGCCCACGACGGATACACGATCAACTACAAGCTGGACCTGGGCACCCGTAAGGTGGTGGCGCCCGCCCTCCAGAGCGGACAGATCGACCTCTACCCCGGCTACGCCGCGAGCGAGCTCGAGTACTACAACCAGAGCAAGGGCGAGGCCACCGCCGACCCCGCGGCCACGACCACCAAGCTGAACACCTACCTCCAGGCGATCCACGCCGAAGCCCTGACACCGTCATCGGCCTTCGACGGCAACGCCTACGCCGTGACGAAGGCGACCGCGGACAAGTACAACCTGAAGAACCTGACGGACCTGACACCGATCGCAGGGCAGCTCGTGTTCGGAGCCGGCCCTGAGTGCGCCACCTACAAGTTCTGCCTACCGGGGTTGATGAGCGTGTACGGCCTGCACTTCAAGAAGGTGCTGACGCTCGACACCGACGGCGCGGCGACGCGCGCGGCGTTCAAGAACGGCAGCATCCAGGTTGGCCTTGTGTTCAGCTCGGACGCCGATCTTCCGTCGCTTGGTCTGGTCGTCCTGAACGACGACAAGCACATGATCGCCGCCGACAACGTGGTGCCGGTGATCAGGACGACCGCCGCATCCGATGAGGTGAAGAACGTGCTCAACAAGGTCTCGGCAGGCCTGAACACCACAGACCTGGTGAGCATGAACGGGCAGGTCGAGCTTCAGCACATGGACGCCGACGCGGTCGCCAAGACCTACCTGCAGCAGCACAACTACTTCGCCTGAGCCGAAGCCAGGCCGCTGGGCATCATGAGCCGCGATTCGGACCTCGCGGACTTCGACGGCGCGCGCCAGGAATGGGAGGCGGCGTTCGGCCGCGTGCCCGATGAGGCGCTGCAATACCTGAGGCCGGGCGACGACTATGCGCTGGGCGGGTTGCAGGTGCACGTGAACTGGGTCCTGCTGCACTACAGCCGGGTGCTCGACGGGATCATCGCGAAGCGATTCGCTCCACTCGAGCCCCAGGACTCGCCCGGTGAGTCCGACGAAGTCGGGCGTCGGGCCAAAGCCGGGATGAATCCGAACGAGCGGAAGCGCTCGCTGGACGAGATGGGTCGCCTTCACGCTGCGGTGCGAGGAGCTGCGTCCAGGCTGCAGGCGGCGGACTGGTCACGCAAGGCGGCGGTCGTCTACGGTGCGGGCCAGGACCCGTACCCGACGAGCCCGGAAGAGATCCTCGGATGGCTGCGCGACCACTACCGCGAGCACGTGCAGCAGAGCGCCGAGCTGGTCGAGGAGTGGAGGGCTACGGCAGGCGGCTGATCCACGCCGGAGTGGAGTACTTCGACGCGACGAGCTCCTCCGCGGACGCCAGCTCGCCCTCGGAAAGCGCGGCCGGTGAGGCGTCGAACTCCCTGGTGAAGTGATCGCCCAGGGCACGTGATACCTCTCCGCACGACAGCGGAGTGAACCACGACAGCGGCGAGACCACCTTGTCGGCGCTCCGCACGCCGCGCTCGGCGACGCGCTCGCGGCCGATCCGAATCAGGCGCGGCATCAGGTCGACGTCCATCGCATGGGCGATGGTCGTGTGGTGGAGGATGAAACCGCGGCGGCGGGCCTGCGCGGCACCGCCGACCTTTCCACGCGGCGAGATGATGTCGTTGATCTCGCGGTAGCCGGCCGGCACCCCCATCGCCTGAAAGGCGCGCACGGCCCAGGCGTCGAGCAGTGCGTAGGACTTGCGAAACGACACGCCTGCCACCGCTGTCTCTGGGAGGTAGAGCGAGTACGTGACGGTGCGGTCCGGCTGACACAGCATCGTGCCGCCGCCGCTCATGCGTCGCGTGACGACGAACCCGAGAGCCCGCGCGGCGTCCGTGTCGACCTCGTTCGCGACCGACTGATGTGAGCCGATCACCAGCGCAGGCTCGATCCACTCCCACAAGCGCATCAGCGGAGGCCTCCTGCCTGCGGTGACGCTCTCGAGGAGCACCTCATCGAGAGCCATGTGCATGTGGGCTGGATGTGGCGATGGGCCGACCACGTCCCACTCCAGCTCGCGAAGGAGATCGGCCGCCATGGCCTGCCAGTATTCCTGATTGCCCATGGAACACCGGCGCACGCTGTGGACGCTCTACGCGGTCAACTTCCTCAACGCCGTCGGAGGCTGGTTCTTCCTGCCCCTGCTGCCGATCTTCCTCGGCCGGAAGAGCGCGTCCGCCGCGCTCGTCGGAGCCGTGTTCGCGAGCGGCCTGCTGGCCAACGCGCTGAGCCGCTACCCCGCGGGCTGGATCTCGGATCGCTTCGGCACGAAGCCCGTGATGCTCGCCGCGACGTTCGGCGCCGCCGCCCTCTTCCTCGTCTACCTGGTTCCGCTGCCGGCGCCCGCGTTCATCGCGGTTCGATTCGTGCAGGGTGCCGCGCAGGGAGCCTTCTATCCCGCGGCTTACGGACTGGCGGCCGAGGTGTCCGATCGAAGGGCGCGGGGACGAGTCTTCGGCATGATGCAGGCGACCAACCTCGCCGGCATGCTGCTCGCACCAGGCATTGGCGGCTTCATCGCGCTGCTCGACCTCGGCGCCGTGTTCGCCATCGCGGGTGCGATCTCGGCGATCGCGGCGCTGGCCCTGGTTGGCCTGCCCAACGTTCGCGCCGTCCAGGCGGCGGAATCGCTTCCTGATTCGCCCGTTGGGGCCCTGCGGGTTGCGCGCGCGCTGCTGCCGCTCATCCTGCTCGGCGCCGGGACCGCGTACATGATCGGAACGTTCGACACGATCTGGTCGCTGTACATGACCTATCGCGGCGCCTCCACGTTCGCGGTCGGCCTTTCGTTCATGGCCTTCGCGCTGCCCGCGACGCTGCTGAGTTCGAGGGCCGGGGCGCTCGGCGACAGGGTCGGACCCCGGCGCCTGATCGTGGTCGGACTCATTTGCACCGCTCTCTTCGCCGCGGTGTATCCGTTCGTCGCGTCCGTGCCGTGGCTGATCGGGCTCGGCGTCCTCGAGGGCACGTTCACCATCTCCGGCGTGCCGAGCCTGGTCGCGGAGGTGAGCCGCGGGGCCGAGCCCGGCAACCAGGCGCGTACGCAGGGGGTGTTCCAGACCGTCCAGACCGCGGTAGAGATCGCCGGCGCTCTCGCGGGCGGCGCCCTTTTCACGATCAGCCCGACCTATTCGTTCCTCGCCATCGCGCTCGTCTGCGTGCTCTCGGCGAGCACGGCATTGGTGCCTCGGATCGCATATGCAAGACCACGGCCGGAGTGAATCCGGCCTACAGCCGGCTGCAACCGCGACGCCCGGTGACGGCCGGAGTGAATCCGGCCTACACCCGCACTTCCTCTTATAAATAGGAGCATGGCTGCGGTTTCCCCGATCCAGATCGTTCCGATTCGAACGGACGTGGTCGCGCCCGTCACCACGCCAAACCTGACCTATCGAGGCGGCGCGCTCCTCTCCGAGGTGCAGGTGTTCGTCTTCTTCTGGGGCGATGCCTGGCAGCATGACCCGCAGGCGGCGCTGGTCCAGCAGCTGAACGGCTTCTTCGATTACGTGCTGACGAGCCCGCTGATCGACCAGCTCGCCGAGTACAGCGTGCCCGGCAAGACGATCAGCCACGGCTCGCGCGTCGGCAGCCTGGTGCTCACCACCGCACCGCCGGCGAACGTCGCCGACGGTGACATCCAGCAGCTGATCCAGCAGGAGATCGCGTCGGACCCCGCCGTCCCGCAACCGACGGGCAGCTCGCTCTACTACGTATTCCTGCCGCCAGGCGTCACGGTGAGTCTCGGCAGCGACTCGTCGTGCACGAGTTTCTGCGGCTACCACAGCGACGTGAACGGCCAGGTCTTTTACGCCGTCATGCCTTACCCGGACTGCTCCGGGTGCATGGGCGCGCTCGCTCTTCTGAATGCGCTGACCTCGACCACGTCACATGAGCTGTGCGAGGCGATCACAGACCCGGTGCCCGGGCTTGGATGGTATGACGATGCCAACGGCGAGATCGGCGACATCTGCGCGTGGCAGACAAAGCAGCTGGGCGCCTACACCGTGCAGCTCGAGTGGTCCAACCAGGCGCAGAGCTGCCTCTAGGCATGGCCGCAACGACACCCGTCAAGCACGTCGTGATCATCGTCAAGGAGAACCACGGGTACGACAACTACTTCGGGCAGTTTCCCGGCGGCAGCGGAGTCACGATGCCGAGGAGCCCCAACCCCCCGCCCAGGGACCCCGACCACCGCCACGCGGCGTGGCTGACGCGTGACACCACCGCACCCCGCGTCGCGTTTCAGCAGAGCGACATCCCGACTTACTGGAGATTCGCGAACGAGTACACGCTCTGCGACAACTACTACACGGACGTGGCGGGTCCTTCGACGCCGAACCACCTGATGCTGATCATGGCCGACTCGAAGCTGGTGGACAACCCGTCCAGCAGCTACCGCAAGAAGCCGGGACCGCCGCTCTTCGACCAGCCCTCCCTGCCGTCTCAGCTCGACGCGGCGGGATTGAGCTGGGGCAACTACAACGGCTACGCGTTCGAGTTCATCAAGTACACCGCGGGCAAGAGCCGCAGGTGGCAGCAGTTCGCCACCGACGCGTCCGCCGGCAAGCTGCCTTCGGTGTCCTGGCTCTACTCGGACGGCGTCTGGAGCGAGCACCCGGCTGACACCTCGGCCGAGCGCAGGGCGGGAGCGGGAGACGTGACGAAGGGAAGCGAGTGGACCGCGAGCCAGGTCCAGGCTCTGGTTGCCGCGGGCCTGTGGCCGGACGTCGCCATCTTCATCACCTGGGACGACTGGGGAGGGTGGTGGGATCACGTCACGCCGCCCGAGGTCGAGAAGTGGAACGATGGGACGCAGTTTCGCTACGGAGGCCGGGTCGGATGCCTGGTGCTCAGCCCCTACGCGAAGAAGGGATACATCTCGAAGACCCTGCATTCGCACGTCGGCATCGTCCGGTTCTGCGAGAACAATTTCGGCCTGCCGTCACTCAACGATCGCACGGCGGCGTCGGACGGAATGGCGGACTGCTTCGACTTCACGCAGTCGCCGTTACCCCCTCCTCAGTAACGCACGTCGTCGAGGCTGCGCCAGCCGTAAGAGACCTCCGGCAGCGTGGCCGGACCGATCGTGATCGGCTGCGTGCGAACGTATTCGCCGCCCAGGCGCTCGTAGAACGCGCGTGCCGTCGTGTTGTCGCGCAGGACCCAGACGATCATGTCCTCGAAGCCCATCCCGCGCAGGCCGCCGACCACGGCACGCACGAGCTCGCGTCCGTATCCCCTGCGCTGTGCGCGGTCGAGCACGTAGATCGCGTAGAGCTCACCGCCATATCCATTCTCGCCCGCGCGTTCTCTTCCGCCTGAGGCAAACCCGACGGTCTCGGTCTCGTCTTCGGCCACGAACACGCGACTCGATGGGTCGGCGATGCCGCGCCGCCACCGCTCCGTGTAGTGGCTGTCCGTCAGCGACGCAAGGAACTCCTCGGGCAGGAGGCCGCGGTAGGCAGTCCGCCACGTCGCCACGTGCACGCGAGCGATGGCCGCCGCGTCGTCGAGGCCGGCAGCCCGCACCATCTGCTCCACAATCTATAGCGACTCATGGACGCCGGGGATCAGGCGAGCCCGCGGGCCAGGCGGGCGGTTCCGCTCATCTCCGCCGCGCTGGCGCTGATCGTGGTGGGAAGCCTGGTGTACCTGCGCGACACAGCGCCGCCTGCGCCGATCGTTTTCCCTGTGCCGAGCTCGACTCCAAATCTTCCTGGCACCTACACAGTCAGGTACTCGTTCGTCACCGCAACCCTCGGATGGTCGTTGGTGAGCCGGCGCAGCCCGGACATCACGCCGTTCTGGGTTTTCAAGACGGCCGATGGCGCCCACCACTGGCAGTTGCAGTGGAAGGGCTCGACCCGCGTTGCCGACATGTCCCTTCAGCTCTTCGACGGGCGCAATGGCGTGATCACGTTCGCGGACGGGAACGCGTTCTTCTACCGGACCCGAGATGGCGGGGTCCACTGGGCCACCGTGGATCTGCCGGGCTCGGTCATCGGACCCACGTTCACCGACCCGGGTCACGGATGGGCTTTCAACAGCGACCCCCAGCGCGGCGACACGTTCTTCACGACGGCCGACAGCGGGGCGAGCTGGCAACGAGCCTCGCCGCCGCGCGCCCTGGTCGGATTGCAATCCGGAGCGGCGCTGCGCTCCACCGGCGAGATCTGGGTCGGCACGCAAAGCCTGAGCCCCACGGTGGACCTGTCGGTGGACGGTGGTACAACGTGGCGCGCAGTCTCGATTCGGCCGCCCCCCGACGCTTTCCCGACGCCGACCAACATCCCGGCGCCGAAGTACCCGCCGCCGAGCGAGCGCGTGTACACGTCGCAGGTGGTGCTGCTTCCGCACCAGGGCGTCATCGCATCCGTCTCGGATTTCGCGGGCGCGACCGCTGTCTTCGTGTCGTTCGATCAAGCCGGGAGCTGGCGCATGCTCGCGCCCGGGCCGGGCCAGACCGCCTTCAGCGACTTCTCGTTCCTGGACTCGACTCACTGGTGGGCGATGAAGTTCGGCTTCCTGTACAAGACTTCGGACGCCGGCCAGTCGTGGCAGGAGGTGCACGTGGCCCAATTGCAGGAGAACTGGGACTACGGTCCGGTGCACGTGATCGACAGCCGGCACGCCTGGTCCCAGATGATCGAGACGCCTGCCCCGGTGGGGAACACCGCCCTCGCCATGACCGCGGACGGCGGGGCGACCTGGCCCGAGGTCAACGTGCCCGCACCTGTGAGCCCGCCCGCGGCCGAGTTGTCGATCATCGCCGCCGGCGCGTGAGCTCGACCACGGTCATGGTGCTTCGGTCGCTCTAAGCTGAGCGCCAAAGCACATGGACGCACCGCCGCCAGAGCCCGAGGTCGATCCCGCCGATCTCATCGACGGTGCGAGGGTGCGCCGGGCCGTCGCCCTGATCGGCGTCTCACTGGTCGTGATCGCCGCTGCGGGCATCGCCTACCTTCATCCGATCGCGGCGGCCCTTCATACGCCGGCGCTTCCCGCACCGGCACCGCAGTCGGGTTACTCCGTCGCCGCCATCGACTTCGTGGAGCCCTCGACCGGCTGGGTGGTGGCGATCTTCGACGACGGCGACTTCCTCGTCATGCGGACGACGGACGCAGGGCGTCACTGGGCGCCACAGCTCTCGGGGCCGACCAACGGCCATGGTGTCTACCTGAAGTTCTTCGACCCGCTGGACGGCGTCTTCGCAATGACCGGCGCGCGACCGCTGCTCTACCGGACCGGAGACGGGGGCGCCAGCTGGACTGGGCAGGCCGCGATCACCGCTCGGGCGGCTGTGCTCGCATGGTCGTTCCCCGACCCGGCGAACGGCTGGATGCTCGTCGACGTCGACCCGCTCCAGGCCGACGACACGCACCTCTACAGGACGTCAGACGCCGGCCAGACCTGGGCCGACCTCGGGCGACCGGTGAGGTCGCCGGACCAGGCCTTCAGCGTCAGCTTCGCCGCCGGCGGCATCGGTTGGCTGGCGACGATGTCCGCCGGTCCCTACGCCTACCAGTCAGGCGACTACGGGCTCACCTGGGACCGCGTGGCGGTGGCGTCGACGCACACCTGGCCGCTGAAGGCGCAGTTCCTGATCTCCACTCAGCCTGTGGGATCCAGCGCCGTCGTCGCGTCGGTCGTCGCTTTCGGGCCGACTGAGGGACGGGCCGGAATCGGCGCGACCATCATCGCTTACCCTCCGCTGAAGGTGCGCGCCTTCGACGGCGGTGTGCCGGTCACGTACACCTACGGGGTGGCGACCGACGCCATCTCTTTCTGGCGGAGCGGGCTGCTCACCTCCAGCGCGCTCGAGGTGCAGGCGCCGGATCAATCGCAGTTCCTCTCGCTCGACGGTGGCGCCTCATGGTCCCCCATCACCCTGCCCACCGCACCAGGCGCGATCGGCGTCCTGGACACATGGCACTGGTGGTGGATCGGGCTCGGCACCTGGTCGGTGACCGCCGATGCGGGCGACACGTGGAGCGCGCCGCGCAGCCTGGTCGTGCCCCAGCCTCTCGCGGGGTCGCTTCAGATCGTCGACGCCAGGGACGCCTGGTACGCGGCGATGGTCGGCTCGCGGCCGGTCCTGGTCGCTACGACAGACGGTGGCTCGGCATGGCGGACGATCCAGCTGCCTCCGATGTCGAGTCGCTTCACGCCCTGACGTAAGCGATCACGGCGCGCGCCTCGGCCACCACCTGGCCGTTCTCGTGCTCGACCCTCGCCTCGCAGAAAGCAAGACGCCGAGTCCGGTGGCGCACCGTCGCTCGCGCGACCAGGCGCCCGGGTCGCGCCGGGCGCAGGAAGTCGACCTTGAGGTCCGCCGTCGCGGTGGTCTCGCCTTCCTCGGCCACGGTGAATGCCACCGACGCGAGGGCTTCGTCGGCGAGCGTGGCGATGGCGCCGCCATGGACGATCGTGCCGCGCGTGGTGGAAAAGCCGTGCGCCTGCGCGGTCAGATTGCCTTCGAGCACCAGCTTGCCGTGTCCGACCTCGACCAGCCTGGTGCCGATGTTCGCGACCATCCCTGTGGCCGCCCACTCCCTGTACAGCTCGGGCAGCGTGCGGACGCCGTACGGCTCGTCGGTCACCCCGCAGGCTCGCGAAACAGCTCGAGCTCGAGGGTTGCCTCTGACATCGTCGATTAGAAGGTTAATCTCAGTCCGGTGATCACACGGCGGGTGCGCGCCATACCCGGCTTGAGGTCGTCGCACGGGCGTTCCGTGCACCGCCTCGCGCTGTCCCCGGCGTGCTGGGGGATAAACGGCGCGCATGACTGGGGTCCCCAGCTCTCGTCGGAGCGAGTGCTGGCCGAAGCGGCCGCCGTCGGCGAAGGAGCCATCTCGGCGGGACCCTCCGGATTCCTCCCCGACCGCAGCGACGACGCCCGCCGGGTGCTCCGGCGCCACGGCCTGACCGTCGTCGCCGGGCAGGTCCACGCGATCCTTCATCACCACGACACGCGCGGACCGGAGCTCGCGCACATCGACGGCCACGCGAACTGGCTCTCGGTGCTCGGCGCTGACACCCTGGTCCTGTCGGCGATCCGGCGGCGTACCCCCGACCTCCCGGCGGGTGAGCCTCTCTCCAGGGCGGAGTGGGCGCACCTCCTGCACCTGGTCGGCTCGGTCGAGCACGTCTGTGCCAAACATCGGCTCAAGCTCGCGGTCCAGCCGAGGTTCGGCAGCAGCATCCAGGGCCCGGAGGACATCGAGCGCCTGCTGGTCGGGACGGAGGCAGGCATATGTCTCGACGTCGGCCATCTCGTGCTTGCCGGCGCTGACCCCATCGAGGTCCTGGAGCTGGCCGCTGGACGAATCCAGCACGTACACCTGAACGACGTCGACACGATGGTCGCGCGACGCGTCCGCAGCCGGTCACTGGATTACGACGACGCCATCAGCGAGGGGCTCTACAGGCCGCTCGGTGAAGGGGGCGCCAACGTTTCCCGCGTGGTCGAGGCCCTCCGCTCGAGCCGTTATCGCGGATGGTTCACCCTCGAACAGGACACGAGGCTGGCGTCGGCCGACGACCGTCCGCTGGGGGCGATCAGCCGGTCGGTGGAGTTCCTGCTGCCCCTGCTCGCGTGAGGCGATAGGCGCGCCAGGTCGATCCGCCGAGGGTCGGGCGGCGCTCGTCCAGGTCGCCGTACTCGCGCTCAGCCCACGCGCGTGCCGTCGCCGCCGCGCTCTTGCGGGTCTGTTCGTCGATCGACCAGCAGGCGGCCCACCAACCCTCCTCCAAGGCTCGCATCAGCTCGTTGATGGTGGATGTGCCCTCCTCCATCAGCTCGGGCAGCTCGTGGACGGATGCGACCTCCTTCATCCGTTCGTCGAGCTCATCCATCGAGTCCAGCCCAGGAGGCCAGGATGGGTTTCCCGCCTCGACGAAGAACCGACGCCTGATGCGCTGATGCCAGGGGTCGTCCTCGCGAACACCCTGGTCGCGTGTGCGCCCCCGCGCGCCGCGCAGCACGATGAGCAGGCCACCGGGCCTGACGACCCGGATCAGCTCGTCGACCGCCTCGCGCCAGTGCGGAATCAGGTGCAGGACGTGAGACGCGAGGGCCGACGTGAAGGCGCCCGTGCGAAAGGGCAGCCGCGTGGCGTCCGCCTGGACCAGGGGCACCACCGCATCACCGGCGTTCTCGCGCAGGCGGAGCATCATTTCGCGCGACAGGTCGGCGCCAACCACGTCGACTCCGTGCCGGATCAGCGGGAGCGCGATCCTGCCGGTGCCGATTCCGATTTCGAGGCATCTCCCATCGCGCGGCAGCTCGTCGACCAGCAGCGCGATCGTCCGGCTCATGAGCTCCTCTGAAAGCGCCCGCGTCCTGTCGTAGTAGCCCGCCGCCCGGTCGAAGGAGACAGATTCGGACACTCAGATGGAGCGGCCGGCGCCGGCCCAGTAGGGTTCGCGCAGCCTTCGCTTGAGGAGCTTGCCCGCGGCGTCGCGCGGCATTTCCTCGACGAAATCGACGCTCCGCGGCTTCTTGTAGCCGGCGAGCCGCTCGGAACAGAACGCGATCAGATCGGCCGGCGTGACCCGCGCGCCGCTACGAAGCTGGACGATCGCCTTGACCGATTCCCCCCACTCGTCGTCCGGAACGCCGATCGCCGCCGCGTCAGCGACTGCTGGGTGCGCGTGCAGCACGGCCTCGATCTCCGCGGGGTAGATGTTCACGCCGCCCGAGATGATCATGTCGATCCGCCGGTCGCAGATGTAGTAGTAGCCCTCCGCGTCCTTGTGCGCGACGTCACCGACCGAGAAGAAGCCGTCGTGCAGGCTGCCCTGCGTGGCGTCGGGCCGGTGGTAGTACTCGGCGAGCCATGAGTTGCGCACCATGAACTCGCCCGGTTCGTCGATGGCGGCCTCGCTGCCGTCATCCCGCACCAGCCGGATCTCCTGGCCTGGGACGGCCGTGCCGCACGAGCCGGGCTTACGCAGCTGGTCCTCAGGGCGCAGCACGGTGTTGATCCCGGTCTCGGTCGCCCCGTAGAACTCCCAGATCACCGGGCCGAACGCCGCCTCGGCGCGGACCTTGAGCGAGCTCGGGCAGGGTGCCGCGCCGAGGATCAGCGCGCGCAGCGACGAGGTGTCTCTCGGATGGCGCTCCTGCTCATCGACGAGCCGCCCCAGCAGCGTGGGCGCCATGAAGGTCGTCGTCACGCGGTGCCGCTCGATCTCCTCCAGCGCTCCTGCCGCCTCGAATTTGGGCTGGAGCACGACCGTCGCCCCGAGCAGCGAATGCAGCGCCGTGAAGAAGGACACGGCGCTGTGGTAGCCAGGCCCGCAGGTCAGGTGCACGTCGGGCTGGCCGAGCTCGAAGATCGAGATGACCTGCAGGACGTTCGCGATGTTCACGCCGTGGGGCCGCCATGCGCCCTTGGGGTGACCCGTGGTGCCCGACGTGTAGATCATCGACGGCCCCAGGCCCGCGTCGTCGGGCCCCGCGAAACGTGCCGCCGGGGCGCCGCCGGTGAGCTCGGCGAAGGAGCTCCATCCAGTCGGGACGTGAGGGCCGATGGCGACGAAGGCGACCTTGCCGCGTACCTCGTGACGTGCCGCGTCGACCGCGTCGACGTGATCCGGACCCGCGATCACGACGCGCGCCCCCGAGTCGTTCATCACGTAGGCGATCTCTGATCCGCGAAGGCGGTAGTTGATGGGGACGATGACGAAGCCGGCCCGGCGGGTCGCGCTGCCGATCTCGAAGGTCTCGATCGAGTTGAAAGACATCACCGACACGCGATCGTCCGTCTCGCAACCAAGCCGCTGCAGCGCGTGCGCCACCCGGTTGGCGCGGGCGTCCAGCGTCGCGAAGTCGAGGGACCTCGCACCGAGGATGACCGCCGGCTTGTCCGGCGTGGACTCGGCGTGGCCGGCCAGGAAGTCCATCACGTAGATGCTAGGAAGCCGTCGGCCTCGGAGTCGAGCTCGGAGCTGAGCAGAGGGTGTTGGCGGCGAGCCCGATGGTCGTCGCGACTGGAGGAATGCTGCCCGTGATGACGACGCGATAGCGGTAGCACCCTCCGAGGAATTCCCACGAGGTGGCCGTCGCCCAGTGGTGTGTGACGACGCCTGCGGAGAGGGGCGGGTACCTGGCGAGCACGGCCGGCGTTGCATCCGCGATCGACGAGATGGGAGATGGTCGCGATGAATCGAACTGCCACATGTAGACCTTGGTGAAAGGTCGCTTGTCGGGGGTGTCCGCCGCCGCCGGAAGCCTGGTCGAAACCAGCAGCGCATCGACCATCGGCTGTGGGCCTGCGCCAGGCTTGACCATCGCAAAGGTCTTGCCGGCGATCGCGCCCGACCACGACACGCCAACGATGCCCGATCCGGTGAAGAACCGGCCCGCGGGCGCAGTGCCGTCCGGGGCGGAAGCGCCGTACAGCTCGAGCTCGCCGTTGACCGCGACCATGAGCTGCTTGCCGTCCGGGCTCCAGGCCAGGCCGTCTGGATGCGGAAGCGCCGAGTTGAGGTGACGCGGCGCGGCGGCCGAGCCTGGCGTCGCGCTCGCGCTCGGCTTCGCGCTGGGTCCGGCTGACGGCGAAGGGGAAGAGCTGGGCGGTGCGCCCGGCGTCGGGGTCGCGAGCGGCACGGCGACGTTGACCGGCTCGATCAAAGCGCCCTTGTCCGGCAGCGCGATGGCGGCCGTCGTGCCGTCAGGGCTGACGACCATGGGACCGTCGTCTGGCCCCAGCTTCAGCGGAAACGGGTTCAAGGCGCCGGCGTCGGCGTTGAGCCAGTACCACGCGCCCGAGCTGAACGCTCGCACGGCGATCAGCCCTGACCCGCCCGGCGCGACGCCTTCGGTGAAGAAGGTGACAGGGTCGGTGGGCCTGGCCAGCACCTTCACGGCGGCCCCGGCTTGGGTCAGGTCGAGGGCGTCGACCTCGTAATCGGCGCAGCAGCCTGATGTCAGCGCGAGGTAGTGGTCGTTGCCGGCGAGCCCGATCGGTCCTTCGCTGAACGAATCCTGCGACGCGGCCACCGGTTCGATCGTGCCAGTGAACGGATCGGCTCGAAACAACCAGTCGTACGGCACCACGCCCGCGGAGTCGCGGCTTTCGGCCGGCCGGTCGTCATGGATGGTGAAGTACACGAGCGGATAGCCAACTCCTGGGGCTGGTCCCCAAACGGGACCCGAGAGCCGGAAGGCCGCCCCGGCCGGCAGCGCGGCGATCAGCTTCGACTTGCCGCTGGCCGGGTCCATGACCCCGACCCCGGCGGGCGATCCGTACGCGACCAGGCCCTGGGTGAGGCCGCCCACGTGGGCGGACGGCGACGCCGCGGGCGGGGCGCCGGAACCTCCGGGCGCGCAAGCCGCGGCCAGGGCCACGACCAGCGTCAGAGCGGCAAGCGACCTTGACATTTGAGTTTCGGAGGATACCTGTAGCTGTTACCCCGACGGCAGCCGCGGCGTTTCCGAAAAGGATGAGACGCCACCTGCTCGCCTTCTCGGCCGCCGCCCTGATGGCCGCGGCGTGCGGCAGCGCGGGACTGGGATCCGGGGCCCCGCCGGCGCCGACCTCCGGTTCGACACCCACCCCCGGCTCGGGCTACTCCGTGATCGTGACCCAGGCCGACCACACCGCGACGCTGAAGGTCGGCCAGAGGCTGGAGGTTGTTCTGCGCGCGAGCAGCGGGATGACCAACTGGAGCCATCCGACCTCGAGCGACACTTCGGTGCTGTCGCCGGCCGTCGACCCGGCCGCGACCGCCGCCCGCAACGTCACCCTGGCCGCGTTCGTGGCCAGGGCGCCTGGTCACGCCACCATCAGGTCGGCCGCGGGACCACTGTGCTCGCCGGGTCAGGCCTGCCCCATGTACGCCGTCGTCTTCGCCGCGGACATCACCGTCACGAGCTAGGCCCCGATGCAAAGGTGCGCAGCGACCGCGTCGAGCTGCACCCGGGCGGGAGGCTCTTCGTACGTCGGAGGGAAGGTGAGGCCGCACCATGGCCCCATCCCCGGCCTTCGGCCGGTACTTCCCCGCCAGGCGGGGAAGACCTGCTCCGCCGTCACCCTGGCCGCGTTCGGGGCCAGGGCGCCTGGCTAGGCGCCGATGCGAAGGTGCGCAGCGACCGCGTCGAGCTGCGCCCGGGCGGGAGGCTTTTCGTACGTCGGGGGGAAGGTGAGGCCGAACCCGTCCTTGGCGTAGCGGGGGATCACGTGGACATGGAAATGGGGCACGTCCTGAAAGGCCGCCTCGCCGTCCATGACCAGAAGGTTGACGCCGCTTGCTCCCAGCGTCTGCCGCGCCACCCCGGCGAGCTTGCGCGCGACTCGAAACGTTCGCATGGCGGCCGTCTCGTCCACGTCGTTCATCAGCATCCCGTGCTGTCGCGGCACGACGAGCATGTGGCCCTGCGTGATCGGTTGAACGTCCATGAAGGCCACGACCGTGTCGTCCTCATACGTGAAGCTCGCGGGTGATTCGCCGCGGATGATCGCGCAGAACACGCAGTCGCCGGCCATTAGCCAGGACGAAGCTTAAACGGCGCTACTCGTTCTCGGTCGGTGTTTCGAGCGGAGCGGGCTCGGGCTCGTGTGCGGTCTCGTGGACCGATGATCCGTTGGTGGCGGTGCCGGCGTGGTCTTCGACGTGGCCCTCGATGTCGTCTTGCATCGGCTCGGCGCCATTCGTCGCGACAGCGGCTTCGCCGTTGACGGCGGCGTCGGCCGGCATGCGCTGTCCGCGCCTCCTGCGCCGGGACCTGCGGTCGCCTCGGTGGGGCCTGGAAAGGCGCTGCACCTGCGAGCGGATGCCGACACGCTGGCACGCGGTGACCACCGCGCCGACCCCCGCCACGAGGCCCTCCTCCTTGGCGTGCTCGAACAGCGGTCCGAAGAGCTCGGGGGCGCCACCGATCACGGTCTTGGAGTCGCCGACGATGACCAGCAGCTTCTTCGCCCTGGAGATGGCGACGTTGACCCGGTTGGGGTCGTTGAGGAAGCCGATGGCCGCGCGGTCGTTGGAGCGCACGAGCGAGAGGATGACACCGTCTGACTCGCGTCCCTCGAACGCGTCGACCGATTCGATGTCGTCGGGAGGCACTATGCCCTTGAGCGCCGACTGCAGCCGGTTGACCTGCGAGTTGTACATCGCGATCACGGCGAGCTTCGCCTTCCGCACGCGCCGCCTGATGATCGACGTGATGTCCTTGCACAGCGCCACCTCGAACTCGTTGGCCACCGAGCGCTGCGCGTCGCGGTACTCGTCCTGAGCGCCGGTGTCGACCCAGACCAGCTCGCGGTCGAACGGCCACGGCAGCGGCATCCGCGGGTGTGGAGCCTCGTGTATCAGCTTGCCCCCATAGAAGAGGTCTGACACGACTCGGCCGATGGGCTCGCGCATGCGGTACTGGCGCGGCAGCATGATCCGCGAGCCGGCCGGCACTTTGTCCCAGATCCAGCCGTAGAAGCTGTCGTCGCGGACGAGCTCGTCCAGCTGCGTCTCGATCTTGAAGGTCGAGGCCGCCTCTTCCATCACTGGCGGCAGCTGGTTCAGGTCGCCGATCATCACCCAGCGCTTGGCCAGCGGCATCAAAGCCAGGGCTTCGTTGGCGCGCACTTTGTTGGCCTCGTCGAGGATCAGCCAGTCGAACACCTTGAAGCGCAGTCTCGAGTCGATGGCGAGGCGGTTGCAGGTGCCGGCGACCAGGTTGTACGGCTCGAGGTCGTCGCCCTCGACCAGGGTCGGCCGCAGCCGGCGCGGCACCTTGCCCGGCTCCGCGATGCGGGCCTGGCGGACGTGCGAGAAGCCGAGCAGGCGCTCCTGGCCGGTGTCGACGGCGTCGTTCGAATGCGAGGACAGGAGGATCGACGCCTGCGGGTTGCGCCCGAGGATGCGGCGGATCGACTCCACGATGGCCGTCGTCTTGCCGGTGCCGGGGGGTCCCTGGATCAGGTAGAGCTGGCCCGGGCGCATGCCCATCACGCGGGCCACCGCTTCAGCCTGCTCCTCGTTGGGATCGGGGAGGTGATGCGCCTTCTTGCCGTCCAGCGGAACCCGAGGCGGGCTGCCGAGCCAGCCGGTGTCCGCCAGCTCGGCGGCCAGCGCGCCGCTGCGCGGGCTGCCGATCTGGAGCTGGCGGATGACCGAGCGCTGCGCCTCGAACATCTCCACGCTGGCCGTCGGCAACACGATGCCCTCGTCGGGGAGGGGGTCGTAGCGGCGGAAGCTGACCCAAAGGTTGGAGCCCTGGATCCGGTCCAGCGACATGCCCCGGTACTCGGGGAAGCCCGCCGAGCGGACGGTGAGCGAGTCGATGCCGCGGTAGATCCTGCCGTCGGCGTCGTCGACCAGGTGGAGGACGGCTCGCACGTACTCGCCACCGCGCATGTCCTCGCCGCATTCGGGGCAGTGGATGCCGTTGGATGTGGGCACCTCCGTCTCGCACTTGGGGCACTCCATCCACTGCTCGGTCGCCTCGTAGCGCCGGACGGCGGCCTCGGCCAGCTTCTCGCGGTAGTCGCGCAGGTGCTCGATGAACCGCATCGTCGAGTCGAGGATGGGCAGCGTCTTCGCCTGCTCGCGCAGCTGCCAGGCTGTGAAGCCCTCCAGGTCGCCGTCCCACTCCTCGACCACGTGCAGCTCCTGGTAGCGCAGGCGCAGGCGGTTCTTCTCCATCTCGAACTCGCCGTCGAGGTCCTGCCAATCGGTGATCTCCAGGGCGAGTCCCATCGGGGTCCGGCCCAGCTTGCCCGTCAGGAGGGTGGTGCTGACCTGGCCCATGAACTCGAGCGGCTTGTCCGGCTTGACGAGGGTGTAGATGCCGTCGATGATCCGCTGCTCCTCCAGCACCTGGCGCAGCAGCTCCGCGCCGCCGGCGGCCTCCAGGGCCAGCACCTTGGCCGCGGCGGGCGTGCCCGGACGCACGCGAATGCCAAGGCGGCCGGACTGGATTTCCTCGCCGGGGATCTCTGGATTCCAGAGCGGAAGGACATCCCCCGGATTGGGCATGCTCAAATGCGGCGGCCCCAGCGATTACGGGTGAGACGTGGAAGGGAGATCAAGTCAGTTAAGAGGGTCCCAGCGGGACCAAGCACCCCAACGGGTAGTGCCTACGTTAGCACACCCCCCGATGAATCAAGATTTAGACCGGCGTGTGGAAGAACCCCCTCAAGCCCTACGACCTGCTCTCCGGCGAGGCGGTCGAGACGATCCACCAGCAGGCGATGACGATCCTGGAGGAGATCGGGGTCGACTTCCTGCATGAGAGGGCCCGGCAGCTCTTCGCGCAGGCCGGGATGAAGGTGGAGGAGAACCGGGTCCGGTTCGACCGCGAGTTCGTGCTCGAGCAGGTGAGGAAGACTCCCGCCACCTTTGAGCTCCAGGCCCGGAACGAAAAGCGCTCGGTGATCCTGGGCGGAGACCACGTCGTGACGGCGCCGGTCTACGGGCCGCCTTTCATCACCGATCTGGAAAGGGGGCGGCGCGGAGCGACCATCGAGGACTTCAACAACTTCGACAAGATGGCCCAGGCCATCGAGCAGATTCACTGCGCGGGCGGTACGACGGTCGAGCCGGAGGACCTTCCCCTCGGCACGCGCCACCTCGACATGGTCTATTCCCACATCCGGTGGACCGACAAACCCTTCATGGGCAGCGTCATCTCCTCGGAGAACGCTCGGGACACGATCGAGCTGGCCTCGATCCTTTTCGGCGGGCGGGAAAAGATCGAGCGGACGCCGGCGATCATCAGCCTGATCAACGTCAACAGCCCGCTCCGCTACGACGACCGGATGCTCGGGGCGCTGCTCGAGTACTCGGAGGCGGGCCAGCCGGTCATCGTGACCCCGTTCTTGATGGCGGGCGCGATGTCGCCCATGGGCCTCGCCGGGACCGTGGCGCAGCAGACCGCCGAGGCGCTCGCCGGGATCGCGCTGGTGCAGCTCATCCGGCCCGGCACGCCAAGCGTCTACGGCTCGTTCCTCACCAACACCGACATGCAGTCGGGCAGCCCTGCGTTCGGCACCCCCGAGTCGGCGATGGGCATCCTCGCCAGCGCCCAGATGGCGCGGCACTACAACCTTCCGTTCCGCGGCGGCGGGGCGCTGACCTCGTCCAAGGCGCCGGACGCCCAGGCCGCCTACGAATCGATGATGTGCATGTGGCCGACCATCCTCGGCCGCGTGAACTTCGTCCTCCACGCCGCCGGCTGGCTCGAGTCGGCGCTGCTCGCGTCGTATGAGAAGTTCGTCATCGACGTCGAGATGCTGCGGATGTTCGAGTGGATCCTCGGGCACGGCCTTCCCGTCGATGACGAAGGCCTGGCCATGGACGCGCTGCGCGAGGTCGGGCCCGGCGGCCATTTTCTTGGTGCCGAGCACACCATGCGGCATTACCGCACGGGGTTCTACCGGCCGTGGATCTCGTCGACCGAGAACTACGACCGCTGGCAGCGCTTCGGGTCGCGCCCCGCGGAAGTCGTGGCCGCAGAGAAGTGGAAGCAGCTGCTGGCGGAGTATCCCGACCCGGGAATCGACCCGGGCGTCGACGAGCAGCTGACGGAGTTCATCGCGAAGCGCAAGCAGGAGATCGGTCACGACTGACCGCCTGGGGCGATTGCTCGACGCGATCGCATCCAAAGAACCGGCGCCGGCGAGCGGATCGGCGGCCGCCGCCGTGGTGGCGGCCTCGGCTGCGCTGCTGGAGAAGGCGGCGCGGCTGTCGGTGAAGCAGTGGGCGGACGCCGAGTCGGCGCAGGCCGAGGCGCACCGGCTGAGGCTGAGCGCGGAGGAGCTCGTGGAGCACGACCTCAACGCCTACCTCGCGTACGTGGCGGCCGTGCGCTCCGGGCGGGACGTCGAGGCCGCGCGCCGGCGCACCGTCGAGGTCCCCCTCGAGATCGTCGGCGCGGCGGGAGCTGTGGTCGAGCTGGCCGGCCGGCTCGCGGCGCACGGCAATCCCCGGCTTCGGGCCGACGCCGTCGCTGCGGCGATGCTGGCGCACGCCGCCGCCGAGACTGCGGCGATGCTCGTCGAGGTCAACCTGGCGGATGGAGACGACGCGCCGGCTCGCGCCTCTAGCGCGCGAGCTCCCCGGCGAGCCGCTCCAGCGCGCCGAGGTGATCGTGGTCGTGCTCCAGCGCGATCTGCAGGTAGTCGTCCACGCTGATCTCGCCATAGGTGGTGTGCACCCCGATCCCCTGGCGCTCACCGGCCGTCAGACCCCGCACGTAGGCGATCAGCCGCTCGCGCGTGGCGGTCCATTCGGTCAGGGCGCTCTCGAGCGCGACGCCGTCGAAGTCGCGCTCGTCGTTGGAGTACCAGTCGAAGCTCGGTCGCCGGCCTTCGGCCATGGCTCGGACCCGCGGCTCGAAGCATTCCCTTTCGGTGGTCGCGAGATGGGCCGCGATGTCGCGCAGCGTCCACGCGCCGACGCGCACTGTCTGGTCGTCCACGATGACGCGAGTCATGGCTATGACGAGCGACTGGCTGGACGTCAGCTCGTCGAGGATGGTTTCCGTCATCCGGCGGGCTCCGGGTTCATCAATCGCGAGCGCGGGTTGGCGCCGGTGATCTCGTCGATCACCGCCGCGACGACTTCGTGCGGCGCTCCTGCGCGCTCCTCCACCCCTCCCCAGTGCCAGCCGTCGAGGTATGCATCCATCTCGGTCGAACCGTCCTTCATGGCGTAAGCGTCGATCGCCGCCTGGAAGTAGTCGGGCAGCATGCGCTTGACCTCCGCCTGACCCTCCCAGGCCTTGACCTGCGAAGGAATGTGCTTCCAGTACATGACCTGGTAGCTGGCCACTATGCCTCGACCAGCTCCGCGAGGCGGTCTTCAAGCTCCCCCAGGCCGACGTCGACGATCTCGAGCGGCAGCCCCAGGTACTCCGCGATTCGCTCCGCCCTTTCGGCCAGTCGTGCGTTTGGCGCCTGACGCAGATACAGCACCCCCTGGTAGTTACCGAAGAGCATCGATTTCAATTCCGGATGGGCGTCCAGGCCAAGGCCGCGCATCACGGCCCGGTCGAAGTTGCGCACGAGCCAGTCGGTCAGGAAGAAGGTGCCGGGCCGCTCCTCCGCGACGCGCGCGAATAGCTCCTCCCCGGCGAACATCTCGTAACAGTGCGGGCCGCGCAGGCGAACAGCGCCCACCTCCTCCAGCAGCGGTTCTAGCTTTCCGGTCGTGCCGCAGTCCCCATACACGACCACCAGCGTTTCGTAGTTCGGTCGCAGCGCGTGCAGCTTTTCTCGTAGCTCGTCGACGATCCGCGATGGATACAGGTGCAGCAGCGCCGACACCCCATACAGGTCGACGTTCCAACCGCGGCGGTCGACGATCTCCTTGACCTCGCGTCCGAGCGCGCCGCACATGACGAGCGCGGTCTTCTTCATCCCACCTGCTCCAGCACCGGGAAAGCGAGCACCGACACGAACGAGTCGTTGAAGTCCGTCCGTCCCGAAAGCTCGACGTACTCGATGCGCGAAGGCAGCTCGAATGCGACCTGCCGCTCGCGATAGGAAAGCAGTGCGATCTTCGCCCCCTCGCCCGCCGAGTTGCCCACGGCGATGATGCGGTCGACATCCACAGGCGGCACCAGACCGATGATCTTCGAGCTCTCCGGGTTGAGGTACGACCCGAACGACCCTCCGAGCATCACCTCATCGAGGTCCGTCGTCTCGACGCCGAGGATGTCCATCAGGACCTTGATCCCGGTCGCGATCGATCCCTTGGCGAACTGAAGCTCGCGGACGTCGCGCTGAGTCAGGTAGACCCCGTCCGCCAGCAGGAAGGCGCGCATGCCGTCGACGTCGATCAACCGCTCGCGGAGCGGGTGATGCGGCACGTCGCCGGCGGACTTCATGCGCCCGGAATGGTCGAGGAGCCCGCAGAGCAGCATCTGCGCCACGACGTCGACCAGGCCGGATCCGCAGATGCCCTCGGCCCGCACGTCGCCGCCGATGACCTGGAGCTCGACGCGGTCGCCGAGCTGCACGCCCTCGATGGCGCCGTCGGTCGCGCGCATGCCGCATCGAATCTGGCTGCCCTCGAAGGCCGGTCCCGCGGGGGCGGCCGTGGCCAGGGCGCGCTGAGCGCTCCCCAGCACGATCTCGCCGTTGGTGCCCACGTCGACGAACACGCGGACCCTGTCCTCGCGCACGATGCCCGTCGCCAGCAC